>JAJPKB010000315.1 GCA_021323915.1 Chloroflexota bacterium
CGCTAGCGACGGGAGAATCGTTGGAGTGATCGGTTCACGTTCCTAACGGTGCGAGTGGAAGAACCTACGGTTCGGAATCAGAGCAAGTTCGGTGCCAGTCTGCTCGACCGGGTCGTTTTTCCTGACTGGGCGCCCGATTTTGGTATAATTGGGCAACTTGGGCGCGAGGGTAGCAAACGGTGAGCGATTTACAACTGCTGCACCAATTGCAGGAGTTGGACCTCCAAATCGAATCGCGGAGCCGTGCGCTCCGGGAGATCGAGGCGGAGCTTGGTCAGAGCGACGAGCTTACCGCCGCTCAGGGCCGAGTCAAGGAATTGCAGGAACGGCTCCACGATCAAGAGCGTCAGCTGCGCGAGCTGGAGTGGCGCGCCGAGGAAATCGGCCAGCAGGCCCGGGAGGACGAACAGAAGCTGTATGGAGGCAAGATTCGCAACCCGAAAGAGCTGGATGGGCTGCGGCGTGATCTGGAGCAGCGCCAGGCTCGGCGCCGTGAGGTCGAAGATCGCGAGCTTCAGCTGATGGGCGACGTCGAAAGCACCCAGAGCGCGCTGCAGCGCGCGCACGACGAGCTTGCGGCGGTGCGCGCCAGCTTCGAGGCCAAGCACAGCGAGCTCGTCGGCCAGCACGCGCAGCTCAAAGAACAGCACGCCGCGCTCGACGCGGAGCGCGCGAAGGTCGTCGCGTCGATCGCCCCGGCGAGCCTGGCCCAGTACGAGCAGCTTCGCCGAGACAAACGCGGCCGCGCGGTAAGCGTCGTGGAGCGGTCCACGTGTCAGGGCTGCCGGATTGCCCTGCCGATGAGCGTGATCCAGCGCGTTCGCGCCGGACGCGAGTTCGTCTTCTGCCCTTCCTGCGGCCGGATTCTGTACGCTTAATGCTCGACCAGGGCGGGGGTTTCGGGGTGTTCCCCAAATTTCTCCGGACGTGCCGCAGGGAAGGTTCCGTGGCGAAGGGAGTGAGTGGGTAGAGACGGGGCGCCGATTCGGCGCCGGTGCCCTGTTATTCCGCCAATCCAGAGAGAAGAGGAGGAGACGGTGGCGAAGACGGTGGCGATCGTCGCCGCGCTGGATACCAAGGGCGAAGAGGCCGAGCTCATCCGCGATTTCGTTTCCGCACACGGACTCGTTCCACTCGTCATCGACACCGGAGTGCTCGGTCGGCCGACCATCGCCGCCGACGTCTCCCGCGAGGACGTCGCCGGGGCGGGCGGCGCGTCGATCGAGGATCTGACGGCATCGCGCGACAAGGCGCGCGCCATGGAGGTCATGACCCGGGGAGCCGCGGTGGTGGCCGCGCGGCTACACGCCGAGCGCCGACTCGACGGCGTGATCGGGATCGGAGGCAGCGCCGGGACGGTGATCGCGACCAGCGCGATGCGTGCGCTGCCGGTTGGCGTGCCCAAGCTCTGCGTCTCGACGGTCGCCGCGGGCGACACCCGTCCCTACGTGGGAACCAAAGACGTGACGCTGATGTACTCGGTGGTCGACGTGGCCGGCATCAATCGACTGTCGGGACGGATCTTGACCAACGCGGCCGGCGCGATCATTGGCATGGTTCAGGCGGAGCCGCCGAGGCTTGCCGAGCGCCCGATCCTCGCCGCGTCGATGTTCGGAAACACCACGCCGCTCGTCGACCGCGCCCGGAAGACACTGGAAGACGCCGGGTACGAAGTGCTGGTCTTCCACGCGACCGGCTCCGGTGGACAGACCATGGAGAGCCTGATCGCCGATGGCTACGTGGCCGGCGTGCTCGACGTCACAACGACCGAATGGGCAGACGAGCTGTGCGGCGGGGTGTTCAGTGCCGGGCCCCATCGGCTCGAAGCAGCGGCACGCCTCGGCATCCCTCAGGTGATCGCGCCCGGTTGTCTGGATATGGTTAACTTCTGGGCGCCCGAGACGGTGCCGGCGAAGTACCGAGATCGCAAGCTCTATCGCTGGAATCCCAACGTCACCCTGATGCGGACCACACCCGAGGAGAACGCCGAGCTCGGGCGCGTCATCGCTGAAAAGGCGAACCGAAGCAGCGGGCCGGTCGCCGTGTTGATCCCGCTCCGCGGCGTCAGTCAGCTGGATAGTCCGGGTGGCGACTTCTGGTGGCCCGAAGCCGATCAGGCGCTTTTCTCGGCGATCAGGCAGACCCTGCGACCGGGTATCCCGCTCGTCGAGCTGGACCAGAACGTCAACGATCCGGCATTCGCCGATCGCGCGACCAGCCTCCTGCTCGAGATGCTTCGGACGACCGGCTAGTCCGGGATCAAGGCAGCCGGCCCAAGGGCGCCCTGCCACGTCGCCCGGGACGGGCTCCGTCGTCCTGGCCCGGGGCGACAACCAGGGGATCCGCTTTCCTTTCCAAAGTTCGCACGCGGAGGTGGAAGGTGCGCTACTCACGAAGCCAGGTCGTCGAGCGGCTTCGGCGGCAGGTCGAGGAAGGCAGGCCGATCATCGGGGCGGGAGCCGGGACCGGCATTTCCGCCAAGTTCGCCGAGGCCGGGGGCGCCGATCTGATCATCATCTACAACTCCGGACGCTTCCGCATGGCCGGTCACGGCAGCCTGGCGGGTGTCCTGGCATTCGGCGACGCGAACCAGATCGTCAAGGAGATGGGCGAGCGTGAGGTTTTGCCGGTGGTCAAAGACGTCCCGGTGGTCGCGGGAGTGATGGGCACCGACCCGCTCCGGCGCATGGATTTCCTGCTCGCCCAGCTCGCTCGCCTTGGATTTTCCGGCATCAACAATTTCCCGACGGTCGGCCTGATCGATGGGCGCTTTCGGATGGAATTGGAGCGCACCAACCTCGGTTTCGACCGGGAGGTCGAGATGATTCGTCAGGCCCACGCGCTGGGATTCTTCACCGTGGTCTACGTCTTCAATCCGGACGAGTCCACGGCGATGGCCGACGCGGGCGCCGACGCGATCATCGCCCACATGGGGCTCACCGTCGGCGGATCGATCGGCCTGGAGCGGGGCGACGCAATGCGGCTCGAGGACGCGCCCTCGGCAGTGCAAGCGATTGGCGAGGCCGCCTGGAAGGTTAACAAGGGCACGATGCTGCTCTGCCACGGCGGCCCGATCGCGACGCCGGACGACGCCGCCTATGTCCTCGCGCGATGCGATGCCGTGGGCTTCATCGGGGCGAGCTCGATGGAGCGGTTACCGGTCGAGACTGCCATCACCCGGACCGTCCAGCAGTTCAAGGCGGTCTCGATACGCCGACACCCGGGCTGACGTCGGCCGTCGGCGGGCCGCCAGGCTATCTTACTCCCACGCCCCCTTCAACATCGGCTCCAAAATCTCGACGTGCCACTTGTTGGCAGCTTCGGTGGATTCCGAGCGAAGCAGGCGCAGCGCTTCTTTATCCGCCTGGTTTTCCTGGCCGGAATTGAGACGTATTCCCAGCTCTTTCTCGACGTCCGTCTCGGCGCCGATCAGGAGAATCTGCGTCCACTGATAATCGAGATAGCTCGTCGGGTCGATCGGAATCCACCCGTGCCCGTCGAACTTCTTGATCAGGTTCTCTGGATAGGCTGGCTTTTCCTTCAGGTTGATCTCGGATGGCGCGAAGGGCTGCTTCACCGCGACCACGTAGCTGGCCTCGGGCAAGATCTCTAACTCGCGTTGAACCGGCCCGGCTTGACTGGGCTGGTGAAGATAGTACACCAGGTGGGTGTGATCGCCGTGTCGGGCAAGTGCATAGCGACCCTCCCCGGCGATGCGCGCCCACGGCCGTACCCGCTGGCCACATGGGCCTGGAGGCGCGCTCACGTTCTTCTCCAGTGCGTCAACCACCACGCGCGGATCATGGTTAACGTCCTCGACGAACGCCCAGTCGCGCTCGGCCGGCAGCGCGACGCCCGGCGCGATCCGAGGGAAGACCCCGTGCGCGACGTTCAAGAGGCGATTCTGGTGCCGCGACTGGTCGTCGGGAAACAAAATGAAGTAGACCCGCTCGAGGTCGTCCGGACCCTTCGGGTGAGCGATTCCTTTCTTGGGACGGTAAAAAAAGGCCACGTTGCCGCTCTCCAGAACGTGTACGTCGGGATGCTCCCGCGCCTGTGCTCTGACCATCGTGCCTCCCCGGGGCGCTATCCAGCGCCGCTGACGTGGCCGGATGCCCCGGCACATGGCGTGCCGACGAAAGGCGTCACGGGCAACCGTCGACCCGTGGCGCGAGAATCAAGAATCCCGAGGAGGATAACGTGGCATATCCAGCCCCGGAAGAGCTCCGTCTGACCGAGCATCAGACGAATGACGCCATCTTTCGTCTCGAGGAGCGCCGGTTCGGCCGCCGTTTGAACTCGGAGCAGCTCGCCCAAAAGGCTAGCGTTTCACTCGACGACGTGAACTGCGTCGAGAACCAGCTACCGGTGGCGTATCCCCATGCGCTCGAGCGCATCGCGCACGCGCTCGGAATTACCGCGACGCTGCTTGGGAAGGTGGCGGGGTATGATCGGTTCACCGAGGAGGAATGGCGGATATTTCAGGATTGCCTGACGGCATCGCCGGCCGGCCAACCGGTGCCGCCGACCTGCGCAAACCTCGGGTTCAGCCGAATCTGGGAGTGAGAACGGTGCCGGCGCCGGTCTAACCGGGTGCCATCGTCTCGGTCGAGTACGGTACAATTCGACGTAGCCGATCGAGATCGTTCGATCGAAGGTCGGTTGGCATCCGAGGCGAGATTATCGGCCCTTTCGGTCGGGAAGATGGCCTCGCGGCCGGGGTGGCGAGCGGGAGAAGCGGGAGCGCATGAGTCGTCCGAGCCAAGCTTCGTGGCGTCGAGCCACGGTCGGTAATCGCCTTGTGGACAGCGACTGGCGGGAGACGACCGTCGCCGTACGCGGGAGATCCTGGGAAGTCTTCGAGAAGCTGGGATTGGCTGGCCTCGGCGAGCGCGACCACGCCGCCGAGCTACTCGCGGCCGACGTCGAGGTCGATCGGGCAGACCATGTTCTGGTCCTCAGCTGCGGAGCGGGACTGGTCGGCGCGGTCGCCGCTTCGCTCGCCGTCGACGGAGAAGTGGTGCTGGCCGACGCGAATCTCGTGGCCGTCGAAGCCGCGCGTCGGACGATGGCGGCTAACGGCGCCCAACGGGTCCGGGTGTACCACAGTATGGGCGCCAGTCAACTGCCGGTCGGGCTGACGTTCGACGTCGTCGGCGTTCGCGCGCCGAAGGGGCGCCTTCCGACGATCCAGCTGATCTGGGACGCCTTTCGGCTTCTGCGCCCGGGCGGACGATTCTACCTGGCCGGAGCGAACGACGAGGGGATCCAATCGGCGTTCGAGCGCGCGCGACGACTCTTCGGTAACTTCGCGCTGGTCGAGTATCGAGGAGGTAGTCGAGTAGGATGCGCTATCCGCGATCGTCTCTCCGCCGCGGGCGATCCGGAGCCGGCGTGGCGGGACAATCCGACCACCGAGCCGCGGGAGGCGACCGATGATTTCGCCAGCCCGTTGTTGGATCACCTGACGTTCCACGAGTTTCAGTGCGACGTGGTCGGGCGCTCGTACCGCGTATTTTCGCGCCCCGGCGTGTTCTCGTGGGAGAGGCTCGACGCCGGGACGCGCGCGCTGATCGAGGCGATGGAGGTTGGGGCGCGCGACCGGGTTCTCGATCTGGGATGTGGAACCGGGATCGTCGGGGTCGTCGCCGCGGATCATGCCAGAGCCGGCGACGTGTATCTGGTGGATGCCCACGTCGATGCGCTGGCCTCGGCGGAGCGGACGGCAAGCGCGAACGGAAGAACGAACTGCCTGGTCGTGGCGAGCGACTCGACGTCGGCGGTTCAGGAGATTCGCTTCGATGTCGTCGTGACAAATCCGCCGTTTCACCTGGCGCGCCACGCCGATTACGACCTGGCGATCAAATTCATCTTCGACGCCGCGGCCGTGCTTCGCCCGACCGGTCGCCTCTACGTCGTCGGCAACCGATTTCTCGGTTACGACGAGCCCCTGGCCAAGGCCTTCGCGTCGGTTCGGATCGCGTCCGCCGATCAGCATTATCGCGTCTTCGTCGGCGAGACGCCGAGGATCGAGCGAGCCCATTCGCGTCAGCCGCGCGCGAGGTCTACCACGTTCGGGTGAGGGATGCCGCCGCACAGAATCGGCGCCCAGTCCGGGTGATCGAAGTCGCAGTGGTAAATCTCGCCCCCGGAGAGCACCGCGAAAAGTCCGCCAAGCTCGTCAAGCGCCCCCGACCGGGCGGCAAATTGCTCGACCATGCCGTCGAGCGGAATCGAGATTCCCCTCGACCAAGCCGACCAGTTGCTTCCGGTATCGGTGCTGCGCTCGATTCGACCCCGATGCCCGACCTCGAGGGCCGGTCCGGCGAAGACGATCGCGGCGTGGGCCGGTTGTTGGGCGAGGGCTCGGGTGTAATCGTCGATCACCCGGTCCCAGGTCTTTCTCCCGTCGAACGACCGGAATACCCCGCCACCGGTCGCCGCGAACACGACGACCCCTCCGTTGGCATCGACCATAACCTGGTGAACGTCGGCGTGTACCCCACCGTCGAGCATCTCCCAGGTGTCGCCGTAGTCGTAGGTGAAGATCACACCGCCCTGCTCGATGCCGGCGTAAAAGCTACCGGGGAGGCCGGGAACCGCCGCGATGGTCCGGACCGCGCCGGCCCGCGGCGAATAGGGCAGGTACCACTGCTCGTGCCCTGGCAGTTGTTGGATGCTGGCAAGCTCCTGCCAGCTCGATCCGCCGTCGACGCTGCGGAAGATAGCGGCCGGCTCGGTGCCGACGAAGATTCGGCTTGGGTCGGATGGATCGAACAGAATCGAGCGAACGTGGGTGTAGATCAGCCCGTCGTCGCGTGGCTGCCAGCGAAGGCCGGCGTCCGCTGAATAGTACAGGCCGCGACCGTAACTCCCGGCGAAAACGTCCCGTGGACGTCCCGGGTGGTGGGCCACCGCCGCGATCCGATGGCCGCTGAGCCCAACCGAGATTTCTTCCCAGTTGCCGGGGATTCGCCGCATCGCGACGATTCCGTCGTCGGTACCGACGTACATTAAGTGTTCGCTCATCTTCGCCTCCCGTTCATGCTCGTTGCACGCGGCGAGCCAGAAGACCGTGGATTATCGGGTTGGCGCGGGAAACATTTGACGTCGCGCTACGTGGCCGATAGGATTCTGGTCGACGACGACGAAGAGGTGTGTGAATGCCGGACTTCAGGCCGGTTCTTTCGCCGGAAGAGTTGGCAAGGCGACGTTCAGCGAAGACAACCCGGGTTGATCTCACACCGTACATCGATTATCTTCGAACGATCCGGCCAGGATACGCCGGCGATCTGCAACTCCTGGCCGGAGAGAACAAGCCCACGATCAAGCGTCGGGTGACGATGGCCGCAAACCGCATCGGAAAGACAGTGAGATACCTGAGATCGGGGGAAAATCAACTCATCTTCGAAGTGGTATCGGATCAAAAGGTCTAACATGTCGCGATGGAATCGACCTCACGCGGCCAGCGACGCCAGGCTCTGAGCGAGCGGGCCGTTTCGAAGCTTTCGCAACGCTTGATCTTCGATCTGTCGAACGCGTTCCTTGCTCATGTGCAGCGACTTGCCGATCTCGGCGAGAGTTCGTGGAGCGGCGTCTTCGAGGCCGAATCGCAAGGTAATGACCATGCGCTCGCGCGGCTCGAGCGCCCCCAGCGCCGCGTCCAGAGTATCCCGTAACTCGGTGAGCTCGTAGAACGCCTCAGTCGATGGTCCGTCCTCGTCGGGTACGAGGTCGATCAACGTCGTGCCTTCCTCGTTCAGCTCGACCTCGATCGAGATCGGCTCGGCGGCGCGCGCGTTTGTCTCCATGATCCGCTCGGGAGACACGTCCAGCGCACGGGCGACTTCTTCAACGCTGGGCTCGCGCATCAGCTCCTGTTGAAGCCGCGCCGTCGTCCGCGACACCTGGCCGAGCAGATCGTTCAGGTGGACCGGCAGTCGAATCGTGCGACTGCGCTCGGCCAGGGCCCGGGTGATGGCCTGGCGAATCCACCAGGTGGCGTAGGTCGAGAAGCGAAACCCTCGCTCCGGATCGAAGCGATCGACCGCGCGAAAAAGGCCGAAGTTCCCTTCCTGGACGAGATCTGCCAGGGGCAGGCCGCGGTTCTGGTAGCGGGCCGCGATGCTGACGACCAGTCGCAAGTTCGCCTCGATGAGTCGTTGCCGCGCGGCGTGCCCAGCCGGTGAGTCCGGGCGGGTCCGATAGGTCCTGGCGAGCGAGACTTCTTCGGCAGCGCTGAGTAGTCGGGTCTCGCCGATTTCGTCGAGATAGACTTGCAACGAATTGCCGACGGCGCGACCATCGTCGGGTTCATTGTTTTCTTCCTCGCCGGATGTAGAATAGCCAAGCAGGTCGACCGGATCCTCGTCCGAGCTCGGTCCGACCGCGTACGTTGTCAACACGAAATCAACTCCTGAACCATAGCTATCTTTTGAATAGCTGGTAGCCGTATGATACTGCATGACGAGGCCCGATTCAAGTATTTTCCGGACGACTTTTGGTATACTTTTGATAGTGACACGAGGTGACCATGGGAACGCGAGTCCAGGACGAGTATCTCGTCTGTCCGGTCGCCCGCGCGGCGCGACTACTCGGCGACACGTGGGCCCTCTTGATTTTGCGCGATCTGAGCGTCGGAACGCGTCGGTTCAGCGAACTGGAGCAATCCACCGGGATCAGCCCCCGGGTCTTGAGCGGACGCCTTAAGGAGCTCGAGCGAAACGGGATCCTGACCCGGCAGATGTTCGCCGCGGTTCCGCCTCGGGTGGAGTACCGTCTGACCGAAAAGGGCCAGGCGGCGTTGCCGCTGATCGAGGCGCTCCGACAGTATGGCTCGAGCTGGCTCGCCCCGGCCTCCGACGACCACTGCCTCGAGGCGTGAGCCTCGCGTTCTCAACGCACCTCGTTGCCCCGCTCGCGGTTTTCGTCCGCGGAGGGCGTGATCGACGTGATTTCGGCGCCGGAGCCGCCTTCGGTCGCTGGACTTGCTCGGCTTGCCCGTGATACGATTCTCCTGCTCCGCCCTGGCGGCGCTGAATCGTCATCTTCACGAGGCTCGATGTCAGACGTCTCTGCCCACCTCAGCCCTCGGATGAGCAGCCTCCTCGACCGTTTTCTGCGCTACGTTCGGATCGATACCCAATCCGACGAGTCGTCGTCTACCTTTCCGAGCACGGCGAAGCAATACGATCTCCTTCGCCTCCTCGAGACAGAGCTCGTCACGCTCGGCGCCCGGGACGTCCAACTGGACGACCATGGATACCTGACCGCGACGCTACCCAGCACGCTGCCGGCAGGCTCCAGCGCGCCGACGATCGGGTTTCTCGCCCACGTCGACACGTCGCCCGAGATCACCGGGACCGGCGTGAATCCGATCGTCTGGCGTGGCTACGACGGCGGCGAGATCCGGCTGCCGGGCGACGA
>JAJPKB010000537.1 GCA_021323915.1 Chloroflexota bacterium
AACTAGCTTATAATAATCGACACTGAAGCGGCTGACCGCAACCTCCTCATCCGGGTGATCGTCGACGATGGCAACCATGGCTCTCCGGGAAAACGCCCTGCCCCGGCGCCAATCCCTGGCGAAGATCGTCGCGCTGGTCCTCATCGTCTGGGTTCTGGCCTGGGCGATCGTCACCAACGGAAACCTAGCGGTGTACTGGGTGTTCGGCCTCAGCTTCGGGGTCATCCTCCAGCGCAGCCGGCTGTGCTTCGCATCGGCGTTCCGCGACGTTTATCTGCTGCGCGATGGCGGTAATCTCCGGGGGATTCTGACCGCGCTCGCCGTCGCCAGCATCGGGTTCGCCTTCATCCAGGTCCGCGCGGTGCCGACCCCGACCTTCGGGGCGCTGCCCGACCAGGCGCACCTGATGCCGGTGAGCCTGCAGTTCGCGGTCGGCGGCCTCCTGTTCGGCATCGGAATGGTCCTGGCCGGCGGGTGCGTCTCCGGAACGATGTACCGCATCGGCGAAGGCTACGTCGGCTCGATGGTGGCGATGGCCGGGATCCTTCTCGGTCTGGTGATCGCGACCCAGCACTGGAACTGGTGGTGGCAGACGTTCACCGCCCACGCGCCGACGATCTGGCTGCCCGGCGCTCTCGGCTACGCCGGGGCGATCGTGGTGACGCTGCTCGCCCTGGGCGGATTCTACCTGGCCTCGCTCTGGTGGGAGCTGCGCGCCGGGCCGCGCCCGTCCTTCCAGCCGCGCCGCGCGCCGGAGCCGCCGGCCCTGACGTTGAGCGATTGGCTCGGTCAGCGCTACCGCGTGATCTTCGGCAAGGGCTGGCCGTTCGTCGTGGGCGCCATCGCCCTGGCGATTCTCAACATCTTCATCTACCTGTTCGACCACCCGCTCGGGGTGACCGGCGAGCTCTCGGACTGGGCCAACCGCGCTGCCTCGCTCGGCGGCATCGTCGCGCCAACCCTGATCGGCACCGCCAATCTCGCCGGCTGCTTGCTGGTCTACGACCCGACGGCCAGCCCGGTGACGACCGGCACGATGCTCGACGGCGGACTGATCGTCGGAGCGTTCATCGCGGCGCTGTTCGCCGGCGAGTTCAAGCTCCGCGTTCCCCGTCAGCCGGTCCGCTACGTCCAGTCAATCGGCGGGGGCGTGCTGATGGGCTACGGCGCGGGCATCGCCGCCGGCTGCACGATCGGGGCGTTTTTCTCGGCGATTCCGTCGCTCGGCCTGAACGGCTGGATTTTCGGACTGGCGCTATTCCTGGGCGCGGGCGCCGGCGTCCAGATCATCAAGCGATTATGAAAGAGGTTTGAAAGTGCGGCAGTTAGACGTGCGGGGTGAGATCTGCCCCTACCCGATGATGCGGGCGGTCGAGGCGCTGAAGAAGCTGCCGACCGGCGAGGATCTCGAGGTCTTCACCGATCACCCGCCGGCCCTCTCGACGATTCCCTGGGAGGCCGCGAAGCTGGGCTACGAGGCCAACCTCGAAGAGTCCGGCCAGGCGGAGTGGAAGATCACCCTGCGGAAAGTGGCCGGCCCGGCGAAGAAACCGGCCGATATCCTCAAGGATTTGAATCGTCAACTCTCGGCGCTCGCGATTTCGGAGTGAGAGGAATCCAACCGACCGTGAACCGCACGCCTTTTCCCGACCGAGGCTCACCCCTTCGCACCCCCTTTTGAACGGCGACGATGACCGCGGACGGTCAGCCCGCGTGTACCCCGGCGCCGACCATCTCGACTCCCCTGGATCGGATCGACGACTCGATCGGCCTCGCGCTCGTCACCATGCTCGGGCGGCGGACGCTGCTCAAGGCGGCGGCCGGCGGCCTGGCGACGTTGATGCTCGCGGCCTGCAGCGCCAATCCTGCTGCCTCGCCGACCGCGGCGGCGGGACCGACGTCGTCCGCTGCTGGCTCTCCATCGCCCACGGCCGCGGCGTCGACGCCCGCGTCGAAGGCAGCCGCCTCGCCGGCGGCCTCCACCCCGGCCGCAGCGCAGGGTAAGGCGCCCTGGGTTTACGTCTTCAACGTCGGCTCGAAGGACGTGTCGATCGTCGATTCGGCGACGAACAAGGTCGTGGCGACCCGGCCGCTCGGGGCAGCCATTCGCTGGCTATCGAACGAGCAGACGTACTGGGACGGCACGAACGTCTGGTCGTACGATTTCCCCGGCAACAAGCTCCAGGCGGTCGCGATCGACCCGAAAGCGGTCAAGGTCGTCAAGACGATCGAGACCGGCACCACCGGCCCCGGTCACAGCTTGATGCTGGCGCCCGATAAGAAGACGGCCTTCCTGAACGCCGCGGGGAGCGACGTGATCAACGTGATCGACGTCGTGGCCGGTGAGGTCACCGATAAGATCTCGACCGGGAAATTCCCTTGAGACCTTCACCTTTCGCCGGACGGTCTGTTCGGCTTCACCCCCGAGCGCGATCAGGATAGCGTGGCGCGGATTGATCTGAAGACGCGCAAAGTGGTCAAGCGCGTCGACTTCCCCAAGGGGAGCAAACCCTACATGCTCCGAGTCTCTCCGGACGGGAAGCAGCTCTGGGTCCAGGCGAGCGGCGCGAACACGAACAACATCCTCGATCCCGAGACCCTCGAGATCAAGGAGACCCAAGCGGACGGGAAAGGGCCGGTGACCAACGCCTGGTCGCCGGATGGGAAATACGTCTTCCTCACCCACGAGGGCGATACCTTCGTGACGGTGCGCGACCCGACCACCTTCAAGGAGATCAAGCGCATTCCGGTCGGCCAGGACTCGACGAATATCGGGTTTACCCCGGATAGCAAGACTGCCTACGTCGCGGTGACCGGCATCAACGCGGTCGCGGTGATCGACATGAAAACGCTCAGCGTCGTCACGAACGTCCAGGTCGGCAAGCAGCCCCAGGGGCTGATCGTGATGGCGCCGCCGGCGTAGCGCGACGGGATCCCTCATCCCCTACCCCTTCCCCCATTCGGAGGGGGAAGGGACTTCCGGGAGATGCTATCCTCAAGACCCCTCTCCCGCGGCTGGGAGAAGGTTCCCCCTGGAGAAGGGGGTCAGAGGGTAGAAGGGTAGGGGGTGAGGGATCCTGGTGCCGCGCGAAAAGGTGGTCCCCCATGGGCCGAGGCGGCTCTCAGGCCTTGCGCTCGTGCTCGGACTTCGCCTCGCGTGACTCGGACCGCTTTTCCGAGCTGGCGAGGTTCCGCTCGACGTCGTCCATCGACGTGAACCGCTCTGAGTACATGATCTCGATCGCGCGGATCACGTTCTCGGGCGCGTGATTCTTCCGGGCCTGGTCCTCCAGGTCCTTCTTCTCGCACGGGAAGCTGACCCCGTGAAGATACTTGACGACTTCGTTAACCGGCGCGTGCAGCGGCGCGTGGTGCTGTTGCTGCTCGTGGTGTGGCATTCTTCGTCTCCTGATGATAAGCTCTCCACGCCCGACAGGGCGGGCTCGGGCGCCGACTGCACGTCGTATGCCAGCCAAATCCCGATGGAGGATAGGTGCGCTTCGGAGTTTCCGGGGGTCTGTTTCCCCACCACATCGACGAGTTTCAGGAACCGATGGCGTCGCGCGTCCGCGAGCTGGGGTTCACCGGCATCTTCACCCGCTTCGACCGCGACGATCCGTTCGCCACGACGGACGCGCAGTGTCGTCGGGTGCGCGACATCCTGCGTGACTACGACCTGACCATGGTGCAGGCGATCGGCCATCGGCCGCCGCTGATCCACCCCGACGAGGGTATCCGATGCCGGGCGGTCGAGACGCTTCGCGCGGCAATCCGAATCGCCGCCAGGCTCGGCAGCTTGAGCTGCCACACCGGCCCCGGCAGCCTGGCGCAAATCGGGGCGCATGGCTCCGACTGGAGCGGCGCGTGGGATCCGCACGGCGGCAACTGGGACCCGATCTGCCGTGACCAACTCGTCCGCAGCTTGAAAGAGGTCGCGCCGGTCGCCGAGGACGTTGGCGTCGTCGTGGGCATGGAGGGGCACGTGCTGGTGACCCTGAACTCGGCGGAGATGATGCGCGGCGTCCTCGACGAGGTTGGCTCGCCGGCGATTCGCTGCGATCTAGATCCGGTGAACTGGCTCACTCTCGAGACCGTTTTCCGCAACGGCCCGGCGATCGATCGCATGGTCGACGTCCTCGGGCCACGGATCTTCAACGCCCACGCCAAGGACGTCGTTGTTCAGAAGCGGCTGGTGGTCCACATCGACGAGTGCCCGTCGGGTCAGGGAATCCTCGACTACGACACCTTCATGCGCCGGATGGAGGCGCTGGGCTCGGAGCGCTTCCTGGTCGTCGAGCACGCCGCGGTCGAAGATCTGCCGGCGGCGAAGGCGTTCCTCGATCGCAAGGCGGCCGAGCTGGGGATCCGAGTCTTCTAACCGGTGACAACCGCCGGCCGGCACGAGCGCCCACGACCGGTCGCGGAATTCCCGATCGACCAGATCAAATGATACACGTGATAGAATGGAGGAAACGTGAGGCAGTCCAGTGGGATCGAAAGAAAATCGCCTGGACACGACCGAGGTCTATGAAGGTTCCGCTTGTGCTCACGCCTCAGCCCGAGGGAGGCTACACCGTTACGAGCCCGGTTCTTCCGGAGCTAGTGACTGAGGGGGCTACCACGGATGAAGCGATCAAGAACGTCGTGGATGCTCTCAAGGCTGTCATCGAGACCTACGAAGACTAGGCCGACCGCTGGAGAGGAGCCAAACATGTTTCAGCCAGTCACCGTCACGATCGAATACTGCACCGAGTGAGAGTATGAGCCCCAGGCCGTGAGCCTGGCCAGCCACCTCATGGAGCGCTACCAACTCAAGCTGAAGTCGCTCACCCTCGTTCCCTCGTACGGGGGAGTCTTCAACGTCTCAATCGATGGACAGCAGGTCTATTCCAACCGAACGACCGGCCGCTTTCCGACCGACCAGGAGATCGATGCTCTGATCGACGAGAGGCTGGCCGGAGGGAAGAACCCGTAGGGACGAGGCATGCCTCGTCCCTACGGGAACACACCCTTAGTACGGCGGCGCGGCCGGAGCGGCCGGTTGCTCCTTCTCCGGCATCTCGGTGATCAACGCCTCGGTCGTCAGGATCATGCCGCCGATGCTCGCGGCGTTCTCAAGCGCCGAGCGGGTCACCTTGGCCGGATCGATGACGCCGGCCTTCACCAAATCCACGTAGTCGTTGGTGACGACGTTATAGCCGTACGACGTGCTGCCCTTCTCCTTCTGGATCCGGCGAACCGCCTCCAGGACGACCGAGCCGTCCTGGCCGGCATTCACTGCGATCTGGCGGAGGGGCTCGTCCATCGCGCGGCGAACGATCGCCACGCCGGTCGCTTCGTCGCCGGTGAGATTCAGGTCGTCGAGCGCCACCGCCGCGTTCAGCAGCGCGACGCCGCCGCCCGGTACGATCCCTTCCTCGATCGCCGCCCGGGTCGCCGAGAGGGCATCCTCGACCCGATGCTTCTTCTCCTTCAGCTCGACCTCGGTCGCCGCGCCGACCTTGATCACCGCGACGCCCCCCGACAGCTTCGCCAGCCGCTCCTGCAGCTTCTCCCGATC
>JAJPKB010000123.1 GCA_021323915.1 Chloroflexota bacterium
ATCGGACGCGTCGAGAGAGAGCCAGGTCACGGTACCAGGCGAAGCGGCACGATTGGATGGCTCGTCCGACGTCCCGCCGGGGAGATGTGAACCAGTCATCACCTGGCTGGCCCAATCGGCGAGGAGGGAGGTCTTGCCGAATCCGGCTGGGGCACATAGCAGAGCAATCTTGCAGTCCGGTTGGAGCAGGTCACCAAGACGCGCAAGGAGACGCGGACGCGCGACCCGGTCCGGGCGCGCTTTCGGAATAAAGAGCTTGGTCGTCAACAGTGGAACCGACATCGACCGGCCTCGCGATCATTCCCCTCACGTTCCGATCATACCCACTGATGGAGCTCGCTGCAACTGAAGCGAACCCTCAGGGATTCCCACTGCCCTCGGCCTCGTTGGAGTCCGGCACAAGTGCTGTCACCGATAGCAACGGCAAACCGAGATCGCGAACCTTGGTCAAGACTCCGTGGAGAGCGGCCTGGTCGGTAAGAGCGCCAGTAAGGACGGCTTCACCGTTGATCTCGTTCACGATGGCCATATCTGCGAACCAGGACGACCAGTGATGAGCGAGATTACCCTTGACACGGATCACGTAAATCGGCACGATTGCTTTCCTCCGCTGGCTAATTATCGCGGCCGAACCTTAGCGGCGGTACGAGGATTCTAAGCGAGGCGCGTCGCCAACGCAGTAGCCGAAAGGTGTAGCGAGGGGAGTATCTAGCGTCGCGACGTCGCCTCTTGGCATGCCAGAGGTCGAGCTAGTGTCGTCTATCACAGGGAGTTCGAGGGAATGGCCTAACGCGACCGGGACAGTTGGATCTGGCTACCGACGTCGGTGGTCATTCCAGTAAGGCTGAGAAGCCAGGTATTCCCGACTACGTCGGCGACGGTCTCGGCGAATGACCGAATATCTGTTTTAATAGTTGATTAATAGCGAGGCATATGCGCGGATGATAGAGTCGAATTGAGACTTATGTCCGCCGATACGGACGATTGGTGCTAAAGGTCTTCGTCCGAGCCAACTCGGTTTCCCCATTTTGAGATCATGGGATAATGATGGGCCGAGGCTTCGACGGTCGTCTTGTCAGAGGAGGATACGCTTTCCATGAATGGTTGGTCAATAACTTCTGAAGAACGCTTCGCCTCGGTCGTCGAGGCGTTTCTGGGCGACCCGGTCGTTACCCCGCCAACGAACGGCAAACGATTCGGAGCGTCGGGACTGAAAGTTCAGAACAGGATCTTCGCGATGCTCGTCAACGGCAGGCTAGTTGTCAAACTACCGAAGGAGCGGATTGACGCGCTGGTCGCCGCGGGAGACGCGGAACGCTTCGATCCACGTCACGACGGCCGCGTGATGAAGGAGTGGGCATCCGTCCAGCCAACGTCCGCCGAGGACTGGCTGCTGCTGGCGAGAGAAGCGAGGGAGTTCGTGGCGGCGAGTCGATCACCGATGACCGAAGCCCGCTAGAATAGAGGAGACAGACCTTGGAATAGCCCTCCAGCAGATCGGTGCGACCCGAGCAGTACCACGCGACCAGCGCCTCGGCGAGGGCGCGCACATCGGCGACGGCGAGGATGAGCCCTTTCGCGCCGGTCGATGGAACGATGTGCGCGGCGTCCCCGGCGAGGAACAGCCGACCGTACTGCATGGGCTCGACGATCAGGCTACGCATGGCGGTGATACTCTTGTCGAGGATCGGCCCCTCGGCGAGAGTCTAACCATCCACTACGAATCGCTGGTGCAGCTCTTCCCAGATCCGGTCGTCAGGTCAGTGGTTGGTCACATCGTCGGGCCGGCATTGCAATATAGAGGCGGCTGAACTTGAGGGAGCGTATACTGTGGAGCGCGAAGCCGCGCTCGTCGTAGGCGTAGGTCACCTCTTCGGTCGAAGGAGGAACGTCGGCAAGGATGCTAACCAGGCAAAAGGATACGCTTTCTGAAAAGCATGGAGGACGCCATTGGGAATCGCCCCGCGGCAGACGCCGTGGAAGCCGTCGCAGCCGACCACCACGGCGCATTCGAGCTTGTGGATCTCGCCACCCTATCGTAGAATTGTTATCGTGAGATGTCAACCACATTGGATAATGTCGGTGAGGCATAACCTGTTATATTCATCAAATACGTTGCGCTGGCCCAATGGGCAATCGCGGTAGATGAAATTGGCAGGTAGCCTTCATCCTGACCTTCTTCCCCCAGGGGGAGGAAGGTCAGGCGAGTCACGGACTCGCGACACCTTGACAGCCCTCCCCACGTCTTGGTAGCCTGACCGCGAATGGACGGCTTCGACCGCACTCGTGGGAGGGATGATGGAACGTGAGCCTTTGCCCGATCGACAGATCGACGACACGGCGGTCGAGGCGTATCGGGCGGTCTACCGTGACTTGATCGGATTCGTCCCGCCGCGGATCGAGGCTCGCACGGATCTCCTCGCCCGACTGGATCCAGATCTCCTTCAAGAGATCGCCGAGAACGAGGCGAAAGAGAAGTGAACGGCAGATGAAAGGACAAATCGATGACGCAGTCGAGCCGATCCATGATCTTGCCCATCTTGGGCACCTCGAGCTACTGACCCCGAAGCCGGAGGAGAGCCTCCACTTCTTCACGAACGTCCTGGGAATGAGTGTGACCGCCCGAGCGGGACAGTCGGTGTTCCTACGGGGGTATGGCGACTACGAGCGCCACACCGTGAAGCTGACCGAAGATTGTCAGGCCGGCATTGCTCACATCGCCTGGCGAACGACGAGTCGGCCGGCCCTGGTGCGCCGGGTGGCGGCCCTCGAAGCCGCCGGCTGTGGCCGTGGTTGGATCGATGGCGACCTCGGCCATGGTCCGGCCTATCGCTTCGTCGACCCCGACGGCCATCTGATGGAGCTCTACTACGAGACTGAGTACTTCCAGGCGCCCGCCGATCAGCGCTCGCGGCTAAAGAACCAGCCCCAGCGCTACTCCGGCCATGGCATTGGCATCCGCCGGATTGACCACGTCAACCTGCTCTGCCAAGAGGTGATGCCGAACCGCGTCTTCATGGAAGAGAAGCTCGGCTTCCGCTTGCGCGAGCATGTCATTCTCGACGACGGCACCGAAGCCGCGGCATGGATCAGTGTCACTCCGCTCGTCCACGATGTTGCCTACACCCTTGACGCGACGCGCTCGCGGGGTCGGCTGCATCACCTCGCCTTCTGGGTGGACAACCGTGAGGACGTGCTGCGCGCCGCTGACATCTTCCTCGAAAATGATGTCTTTATCGAATCCGGCCCTTCCAAGCACGCCATCACCCAGGCCTTCTTCCTCTACGGTTACGAGCCCGGCGGGAATCGCGTCGAGATCTTCTCCGGCGGCTACCTGATTTTCGCCCCGGACTGGCAGCCGATCGTCTGGACTCAGGCTGAGCGCGCCCGGGGTCAGGCCTGGGGCCTGCGTCTCCCCGAAAGCTTCCACTCCTACGGTACGCCGATCGTCGAGGTCACCCGGGAGGCCATGCGGGAGGTGCCGGTGTTTGACCCTCGGTGATCAAACAGGAGATTTTCTTGCTCGAAGATCACGAACTCGCTTCTCCATCGTCGGAGTATCGCCCCGTCCCGATCTGGTTCTGGAATGGCGACCTCGACGCGGAGGAATTGCGTCGACAGGTGCGGGCGATGGCCGCCGGTGGCTTGGGTGGCTTACAGATCGCGGCACGTACTGGCCTGACTACCCCTTACATGTCCGAACGCTGGTTTTCCCTGGTAGAGGCCGTCACTCAGGAGGCAGGACGCCAGGGGCTGCAGGTCTGGTTAGCTGACGAGTATCCGTACCCGAGTGGGGTAAATGGCGGTGAGCTGATCCTGCGGCATCCGGAGTATCGCGCCTGGCAGATGCAGGCGCAGTTGACCTCGGTTCAGCCGGGCCAGTCGGTCGAGTGCCTGGCACCGGGGGTGATCCTGCTTGCCGCGACTGCGGTGCCGGTGCGCGCGGGACGCGCTGACTGGGACCAGGCGATCGATCTTGGCAATCAGGTAGGGGTGATCCAGCCGGAGATGGTCTTCCTCGAGCCGGCCTTCGGCTACAGCAAAAAGCGGACGTTCGCCTTTGGACCGCGCCCGAAGCTCAGTTGGACCGCGCCGTTGGGGCCGGAGTCCTGGGATGTCTGGCTCGTCGCCGCGTCAGAGGTTGCGCCGTTCAAGTTCTTTGGCTACTACGTCGATCTCTGCAACCCAGCGGCAGTCCGTGCTTTTCTTGATGGGACCTACCAGCGCTACCTTGACCGCTTGGAGCCGGCCATCACCCGGCAGATCACCGGCTTTTTCCTCGACGAGGCCCATCCGCCCACCTGGTCGTGGCAGTTCCCCGCGGCCTTCCGTCGGCGCAATGGCTACGAGCTAGCACCGGTCCTGCCCGCGCTCTGGACCGACGTTGGCCCGCGCACTGCCCAGGTGCGCTACGACTACTGGCAGACGGTGACTGAGCTCTTCGTGGAGAGCTTCCATCGGCCGGTCGCGGAATGGTGCCGAAGGCATAAGCTGCAACTGAGTCTCGAGGTCGACTCGCTGCGCAATCTCGTCCAACGCTATGCCGACGTGGGCAGCAATGACCCCGGCCACGAGAAGGTGGGCGTGCCCCTGGAAGAAACTGGAACATTGTCCCCTCGGCGCTACCGGGGGAACCCGCGCTTCGCGGCGTCGTTGGCGGCCCAGGTTGGTCAGCGCCGGGTCCTCGACGAGAGCTTCCACAGCGTCGGCTGGTCGCTGACACTGCAAGATATGAAGGCGATGGTCGACCGCCTGGCCGCGCAGGGGGCAAATTTCTTCGTCTTCCACGCCTTTTTCTATACCCTCGACGGGCTTCGGAAATGGGACGCTCCACCCTCGCAGTTTCTCCAAAACCCCTACTGGCCGCACTTTCCGCGCTTCACCGATTACGTCGGACGACTCTGTTACGCTCTGTCGCGCGGCCGTCGCGTCGCCCCGATCGCGCTGGTCGATCCGGTCACGTCGCTCTGGACTCACGGCGCTGTTGGCACTGGCGCCCCCGATCCGGGCCCAGACGCCGTGGCGGAGCGGATCACGAATGATTGGCAGTATCTCTTCCGCGAATTGGAAGCTACACAACACCAGTTCGACACTCTCGACCCGCTGCTCTTGGCCGAGGGAACGGTCGACCAGGGGATGTTGCGGCTTGGTGAGGCTACCTACCGGGTGATCGTCCTGCCGCCGCTGGCCTCACTCGAGCAAGCTGCCTGGGAAAAGCTGGAAGAATTTGCCGCGAGCGGCGGGCAGATTATCGCCTGTGGCTTGCTGCCCTACGAAACGATCGAGCCCGATAGCGAGGTGATCGTGCGCTGTGCCGCCCGCTTCGGCGCCGATCCCCCTTCGCTCCGAGAGGCGTACGAACGGCCAACCGAGGCCA
The DNA here is from genome assembly GCA_021323915.1 of Chloroflexota bacterium. GTDB lineage: Bacteria > Chloroflexota > UBA6077 > FW602-bin22 > CADDYW01 > JAJPKB01. The sequence continues at coordinate 5,378 of JAJPKB010000123.1, forward strand.
GTACGGACGCCCCCAATCCAGCGGTGGAAGTCCTCCGGAATGGACCGTATACCCTCCTCCAAACCGGTGGTACGCTGGTTCAGACCGGGGCCGCGCCGACGCTGTGTGCTCTCCTGGATTCGCTGGTCTCTCCCAACCTGGTGCTCCGGACCGATGTTCCCTCGGCACGGCGCTCGTTCCTCGTTGCCCAGAGACAGCAAAGAGATGAGATGCTCTACTTTATTGCCAACGCGAGCGGAGCAGAACTGGACTGTGCCGTTGTGCTCCAGCCGACCAGCACCGGATCCGGCCAGAATGGTACGGTGCTGGTCGAGAGCATTGACCTCGAGACGGGAACGCGGCATGGCCTGGGCAGCACGCTGATAGTAGAAGCTGACGGCGTGGTTCGCCCGGCCATTTCCCTGCGCTTTGCGCGTTATGGCTCTCACCTCCTCGTCGCTCGTCCAAACGATGGGGAGCCGACGACTGAACTCTCAGCGCCGCGAGAGCGAACCGAGGCACTGACCGTCAATATCCCACTCGACGACGCCTGGCGCTGCTCACTCGACGCCGACAATGCGCTTCGCCTCGACCGCTTTCGGTTCTATCTCGTGCCTGGTCTCGCCCTCGGCGACGAGCCACCGGAATGGTCCGAGGACTGGCCGCTCGTCGAGCCCAAGCCGCTGATCAACCTCCTGCCCGATCTGGATCCCGAGGGGCGGCGCTGGCCGGTGCCTTTGCGAGTCGAGACGCCTTTCGGCACGCCGGCCCAAGTAGAGCTCCGTCTGCCGTTTACCGTCTGGTACACGGCGGAATTCGCGGTCAAGACCCGGCCGGAGCGGATCGTCTTGTGCGCCGAGAAGTCGGCGATGCTTGGCGAGTGGGCGATATGGCTCAATGGCGAACCGGTACCCGCCGAGGCGTTCCAATCACGGTTTCGCTGGGACCCCAGTAATCGCGAGGCGGACGTGCGGCCACTGCTGCGACCGGGGCGCAACCGGCTCAGTGTACGGGTCACGGTACGCCAGCCGACCGACGGCCTGGTCGACGCGCTTTACCTGCTCGGTGATTTCGGGGTTAGCTTTGCCGCGTCCAGCCTACCGGTTCTCGGCCCCGTCCCACGCGAGGTCCGCTGGCGCCACCTGCACGACGACGGGCTGCCCTACTACGCCGGCGTACTTCAGCTCAGCAATCAAATCGATCTGCCGGCGACCGGCCAGCCAATCGCCCTGAGCTTGCCCGACGACGTCCTGATGTACCTGGGTGTCGCCGAGCTGACCCTGAATGGCCACGATCTCGGCACCCGCCCCTGGGCCCCGTACCGCTGGCAAGTGCCCACCGATCTTGTGCAGCCCAAGGACAACGAGCTCACCGTCCGCCTTACCACCACCCTGGTTGGCCTCCTCGAAGGCAAGCGCTACGATCCGGAGCGCCAAGCGGCGGTCCGGGTGGAGACGGAGGCAGAGACATCCTAGCAGCGCGATGATTGTGCTCAGGCAGGCTGGCATGACGACCTTTGCGCTGACGTCCCCGGTGGTCGCGAGCCTGGCTACGACGAAGGACTCGAAAATCCTTTGGACGAACGAATACCCGGCTACTCGTTAGGTCGGTCGTCGCGAGCTCTTTACCCGCGTTGAGCACTTCCTGACCGTGAACCAGCAAGCACCTACTTGATAGCAGCGAGTTGCTCGGTGCTGCCAGCCAGAAATATGTACCAGGCGGTTTCTGACTGGCAGGATGTATAATATCGACTGAATCGCCGATTGATTTCCGATGGGAGGCCAATGGTGGCAGAAAAAGCGGAGCCGAGCTACACGGAACTGGTCTACGACGTCTTACGGTCGGCAAAACAGCCGCTTACCTTTGTCGAGATCTTCGATGCGGTCAATCAGCGCCGGGCGATCACGACCAAGAATCCGAAGGCGACGATCCGCAACGCTTTGAGCCAGGGAAAACAATTGGTCAGCCTGGGCGATGGGCGCTACGGCTATCTGCCGCACCTCGTCGAGGGGAGCTTGCTTCGCATCCCACTGACCGAAAAAAAGCCGGCTAATCATCCCTTGGTTTTCCCGGATGAAGTTCGTCACGCGCTCTGGCCGAGCTTTCTTGAGAGCCAAAAGCGAACGAATCGCCGACCAGCCCGACTATCGTTGCCTAATGGAACTGAGGTGGAGCTGACTCTGCAGGGGGTGGGGCAACACCGAGGCGAGTGGGGAAGCCCGATGCCCGAGGGCCTGCGCAAATACCTGGTGAGCAATTATGCTAACGCGGGCGATTCCGTGCTCATTCGGGTGATCGACGGCGAAGCTGGTCGTGGCGAAATCAGGTATGAGTCTCGGCGCAAACGCAACGCGGCCGCGGTGGAGCAGCGGAATCGGGAGGTGGCTGACGCGGCGTACCAGTTCCTCCGAACCAGGCAATCCATCAACGTTCCAATCTGGGATCTGGTCATTGCTTTGCTGGCGCGCGGCGTTTACCATTCCGACGTGGCGCCGGACCCTCTTGAGACGATTCTCCGGGCGGACCCACGCTTCGTCTCAATGGGAATGCTCGGCTGGGTACTTGCTGAGCAGATGACTCCAGAGGTCGCTGAATTGGTCGAGCGCCGCCGAGGAATTGAGCCCTTCCGGTACGGCGCTCCATTGGAGAATGTGCCACCAGCCTCCCCGGCACAAGCAATGACTGGTTATCGAGAGGAAGCTTCTCCCATGCCTTCCCGCCGCGCCATGGAGCGGTCGATGGCCGACATCGGAGCAATTCTCTCTCAGCAGGAATTCGCTTCGATCGACGAGGCCAACGCTTTCTTGCAGAATCTGCTCTCCACCGGTGGCGTGCCGCACCGTGCAGCTCAGACGCCTCTCGATCAGGCGCAGGACCTCATGTACGACGCCTGGGAGTCGCCGAATCCGCGGGAGCGCGTTCGGTTGGCCAAGCAGGCGTTGCAAATCTCTCCGGATTGCGCCGACGCCTACGTGCTCCTCGCGGAAGAGACGACGCGGAGTCCGAAGGAAGCGGCCGCCCTCTACGAGAAGGCAATCGCCGCCGGAGAGCGTGCCCTGGGGAAAGAAGCGTTTGCAGAGGACGTCGGCCACTTCTGGGGCATCCTCGCGACGCGGCCCTACATGCGGGCGCGCTTGGGATTAGCCCAGGCGCTCTGGGCGATGGGCCGACGGAAAGAGGCGATCTCCCACCTTTGGGACATGCTTCGTTTGAATCCGAATGATAATCAAGGCGTGCGCTACGTGCTGCTCGGCTGGCTCCTGGAAGTCGGTGATCAGGCCGAAGCCGGAAAGCTGCTTGACCGCTACGAGGAGGATTACTCGGCGACCTGGCTCTACGCTCGTACCCTTCGCACCTTCCGTCAGGAAGGAAGCACGGCACGCGCGCGGGCGCTGCTTGCTGAGGCGAAAGAAATGAACCCTTACGTCCCGGACTATCTTCTTGGCAGAAAGCGTCTACCGTCTCGGCTTCCGGCGACAATCGGCAGCGGTGACGAGAGTGAAGCGATCGATTGCGCTGTCGGTCAGATGATCGCTTGGCGTACGACCCCGGGCGCCCTTGACTGGCTCGCCGAGGCTGCCCGGTCCGAGCGGCGCCACGGCCATTGACGGACTTGCTGAGGGGCTCGCGCTCTTGACATTCGGGCGCAGATTCAATAAGACCTTATCCATCACCAGGGCAGCTCAACATTCTCGCTCGTCAAAAGAGGTGAAGGGTGAAAGTCTTACTCGTCGGGGGCTCGGGCCACGTTGGCTCGTTTATTACGCCGTACCTGCGTCAGCAGCATGCGCTGCGTGTCTTGGATCTGCGACCACCGCGACACGAGGGCGTCGAATATGTCGAGGGGTCGGTCACCGATCCGGAGGCCCTGCGCCGGGCGCTCGACGGGGCGGACACGTTTATCTATCTGGTCATGAAGTCGGGGCAGGGCGGCTCGCGCACTGATCAGGACCTGCCAACCATTATCAATAACTACGACGTCAACGCTAAAGGGCTGCATCTGCTGCTCTACTTGGCGCAGGAGATGGGGATCAAGCGCGGGGTGTACACCAGTTCGCTGAGCGTTCACTACCGCAAACGAGATTGGTATCCGGCCGAAGAACTGGTCGCGCTCGACACCCCGAGTGTCTATGGGCTAACCAAGGGCTTTGGCGAACTGATCTGCCAGTACTTCGCCCGCTGGTTCGACATGAACATCATCGCTTTGCGTATCACTGGACCACGGACCCGCGCCCAGTATCTCGACGAGCGGCGGAATCAACGTGACTATCCGGACGGCAGCCGGATCTATCCAACCGACGAGGAAGACCTGGCCAACGCTTACCTGGCCGCGGTCAAGGCGGTCCAGACCGGCCATGGCCGCTTCGACGCGGTGTACATCGCCGGCGATGAAAAAGAAGAGACCCACAATCTTTCGAAGGCCAAGCGCGTCTTAGGCTGGGAGCCACGCTCGCACCGCCTTCTCGAATCGTGAATCGAAGGAGCCATATCCCATGGTCGCGTTATCGGTGCAGATTGAGATCGCGGGCGGACTGAGCTGGGCTCGTTGGAAACGGCTAGTACAGGCAGTCGACATGCTCGGCTACCGGGGTCTCTATTGCTGCGATCACTTCCTCCCTGGAGCTCAGGGCTATGTCGACTCGGTCGAGATCATGACCGCGTTTACCTACCTGGCCGACCACAGCCCACGACTGGAGTTCGGCTCGCTGGTCGCGCCGGTCACCTTCCGCGATCCGGTCATGCTCGCTCGCCAGGCGATGGCACTTGACGACCTGAGCGGTGGTCGGATGGTGCTCGGGGTTGGTGCGGGCTGGATGGAACGCGAGCACACCACGTTCGGCTACCCGCTCGGTGACAAGGCAACCCGCACGAAGCGACTGAGCGAGGCGCTCGAGGTCATCACCCGTCTCTGCCGGAGCGAAGAGCCGGTCAGCTTCAGCGGCAATTTCTACACCCTCCGGGATGCGAAACTCCTGCCCCGCTCGCCCCGGCCAAATGGGCCACGCATCCTGATCGGCGGCACCGGGCCGAAGCGAACTCTTCCCCTGACCGCGCGCTACGCCGACGCCTGGAACGCCGGCGGTCTGAGCCCAGCCGTTTACCGCGAGACGTCGAGCCATCTCGACGATCTCGTCATCACCGCCGGCCGCGATCCGCGGACGGTGCGGCGAACTCTCATGCAGCAAGTCGTCTGCTATCGCAACGATGCCGAACTGGGTCGGCGGCTCCAATGGCTCACTCGCCTGGCGCCCGAGCTCCAAGGCCAACCGCCGTCCGCCTTTCGGGAGTTTCTGCGTGGCCGCTCGCCCAACGCGATCGTTGGCTCGCCGTCCCAGTGCCTCGAGCAGATCCACGCCTACGTCGAGGCCGGGGTCGAGGAGATCATGATCCAGCGGATGGACCTGGACGACATCGAAGGGCTCCAAATCATCGCGGAAGAGGTTCTGCCGCGGGTGTAAGTAACGTCTGGTTGAGGTGAAGGAAGCGTGGCGATTCGACTTTACGTTGGAACTTATACGACGACGCTACCCCACGTTCAGGGGAAGGCGGAAGGCATTTATCTGTACGAGATGAATCCCGCCTCCGGCCAGTTGACGCCGCGGGCGACGACACCGGGCGTCGTGAATCCCTCGTACCTCGCTTTGGATCCGCGCGGGCGCTATCTATTCGCGGTGAACGAGGTCTCGGAGATCGATGGTCAGCCGGGCGGCGCAGTGAGCGCGTTTGCAATCGATCCCGCCTCGGGCGAGCTGACATTCCTGAATCGGCAGTCGACTCGGGGCACCGCGCCCTGCTATCTCTGTGTCGATCAGACGGGGCAGACAGTGCTGGTCTCGAACTACGGCAGCGGCAGCCTCGCGGCGTTCCGCGTTGGGAGCGATGGGCGTCTTTCGTCGGCCAGTGACTTCATCCAGCACTCGGCCGCCGAGTACAATCCGAAGCCGCCGCCTGGCCCGCACTCCCATTCGGTGAACATTGACCACGCGAACCGCTTTGCGCTGCTCGCCGAGCTAGGGCTGGACGCGATTCTGGTTTACCGGCTGGATCCGTCTCAGGGTAAGCTGACCGCGAACGATCCTCCAGCGGCGCCGCTGAAAAGGGGTGCCGGTCCGCGCCACCTCGATCTGACGCCGGACGACCGCTTCGCCTACGTCATCAACGAGCAGAACTCGACGCTCACCGCCTTCGCCTATGACGGCGCGCGCGGCGTTCTCCAGGAGATTCAGACGGTTCCAACCCTCCCCGCTAATTTCACCGCTCGCAATACGACCGCCGATATCCACGTCCACCCGTCGGGGCGATTTGTCTACGGCTCGAATCGCGGGCACAACAGCATTGTGATCTTTGCGATCGATCCAGCGACGGGACGGCTCGAGCTGGTTGGCCACGAGTCGACCCAGGGCCGCACGCCGCGCAACTTCGCGATCGATCCGAGTGGAACCTTCCTTTACGCAGCGAACCAGGATACCCATACCGTGGTGACCTTCCGTATCGACCAAGCGACTGGGCGACTGGCACCAACCGGTCAGGTAACCGAGGTCCCTTCGCCCGCCTGTTTGAAGTTTGTGGTGGTGTAAAGGAGTTTTGCGATGCTCGTCGGTCAGGGTAAGTTCCGGTACGAGGTCGCGGTGGGGTGGGGACAGCTCCCAGCCGGGTGGAGCTATGGCGACGTCACGGCGATCGCGGTGGATTCCAAGGACAACGTTTTCGTCTTCACGCGCTCGGCGCACCCGGTCATCATCTTCGACCGGGAGGGGCATTTTCTCGGATCGTGGGGTGAAGGGGCCTTCCGGCGCGCCCACGGTATCACGATCACCGCGGGCGACGTCGTCTGGTGCACCGACGACCTGGCCCATGTCGTCCAGAAGTTCACCGCGGATGGCAGGCTGCTCCAGACGTTGGGAACGCGGGATCAGCCCTCGGACACCGGCTACGTTCCGGCCTCGGGCGCCAACGCGCTGCTGACGATCAAGCGCGGCGCGGGACCGTTCAACCGACCGACCCGCCTAGCGATGGCGCCGAATGGTGAGCTGTACGTCTCAGATGGCTACGGCAACGCCCGGATCCACCGCTTTACCGCGGCTGGCGATCTCATCCAATCGTGGGGGGAGCCCGGCGACGCACCTGGCCAGTTCAATCTGCCGCACAGCGTTTGGGTCCACAGCGACGGGCGGGTCATCGTCAGCGATCGCGAGAACGATCGTGTCCAGATCTTTAGTCCGTCCGGCGAGTTTCTCAGTGCCTGGACTGGCGTTCCCCGGGCGGCGGACGTCTGGATCGATCGCGAGAACAACGTCTACGTTGGTGAGCTCGAACTGACTGCTGGCCAGCCGAATATGGCCGGTCGAATCATGACCGAGACGCGGCCGTCGAAGGTAAGCGTGCGCGACCTGAATGGCACCGTCCTTTCGACCTGGGGCGGTCCGGATGTCTTCGCTCCCGATAGCTTCTCGTCAGCGCACAGTGTCTGTGTCGATTCCCGGGGCGACCTCTACGTCGGCGAGGTCGCCGAAACCGTGCTCAACCGCACCGGCCGCTACCGCCCGGATTTCCCAGCGATCAAGAAGTTTGTGAGAATCTGAAGAGTTGATTCAGTGGAAGACCTAAAGTCAGTGGAATGCTGACGGATAGACAGACCCTTTCGGTCGTTTGGAGCAAGTTGTCCGAAGTGGGTAATGGGTGTACCAGGCCTACCAAGGGGTGCATAGCGATACCGGTGAGCTCCTGCGGAAGCTCAATTTGAACGGGATGAGGGTAGGAGATCGGAGAACACCCGTCACCTAATCCCCGGACGCAACGTCCATGGCTTTCAGTTCATCATCGCCCACGGCTTCCTGCCTCTTCTCGAAAGGCAGAGAGCTATCTTATTAAGGATCCCGATCCCATCAAGCCTTGCCCTGATTAGGACAAGGCTTTGGTCAGATCCGTCGCCATTGCCGCGACCGCGGCGCCCGCGGTCTCTTTGCCGACAAGCGCGGACTGGAAGTGGGGCAGGACGCTTTTGGTCGTCCAGCCGTTGTAGCCGGGCCAGGTGGGCGGGCTCCAGGCAAAGCTGAAGGTCTCGGTCGCCGCCTTGTAGAGCGGATTCCCCTTCACCACCGGATCGTTCGCAACCGCGTTGATCGTCGGGAAGTAGCCGCTTGCCTTGAGCCAGGTCACCTGAACATCCTGCTTCGACCAGTAGCGCAGCCAGTCCCAGGAAGCGTCTTTCTGCTTGGAGGCGGCGAAGATGCTGTTCGAGCCCGGACTGACGTCCGCGATCTGGCGGGCTGGTCCCTTGGGGACCGGCATGGTCATCACCTTGTCGCCAAGCGCGGTCGTGATCTCCTGGAGCGAACCGGTGTGGTGAATGATCATCGAGGTCAGACCGGTCTTGAAGTCGTCGATGATCTGGCGGAAGGCATCGTTTGGCACGCTGGGCGGACAGACTTTTTCCTTAGCAAAGAGATCCACGTACCATTGGAAGCCGGAGACGCTGGCCGGGCTGTTCAGCACGACTTTGTTATTCTGGTCGAGCAACTCGCCACCGGCCGCGAGCATCCAAAGGATGACGTATGATTTACCACCACTCCCGCCGCGCATGCCGAAGCCGTACTGCTTCTTGGCCGGATTGGTCAGCTTCTTTGCCGCGACGAGGAAGGCATTCCAGTCGACTGGCGCGCTGGTGATACCGGCCGCGTCAAACCAGTCTTTGCGATAGTACATCCAGGTCACGAACATGAAGGCGGGTACCGCGTAGATCTTTCCGTTGACCGTCACCCCGTCCCAGGCCGCCTTGAGCACGTCTTTCGCCTCGGGCCAGGACTGCTCGCGGCTGCTCACGTCCTCCAGCGCCTTCATCGCGATCAGATCGTAATAGCTGCCGCCGGTGAGCGCGGTATCCGGAACGCTGCCCGCCTGGACCGCGGTCGTGATCTTCGTCGCGAAATCCGGCTGGGGAACCGCGACCGCGTTGATCGTCACGTTCGGCTCGGCGGTCTTGAACCCTTTGATAATCTGATCCAGGGCCGGCAGAAGCTGCTCGAAGAAGGTGTGCCAATAGACGACGGTGACGGCCGGGGCAGCATTCGCGGCGCTTGCTGCGGTGGGTGCGACCGTGGGTGCCGTCGTTGGAGCGGCCGCGGTCGTGCTCGCCGCGGTTGCTTGAGGAGCAGTGGTCGGCGCTGTGGTTGGCGGTGCCGCAGTCGGTGCGGCCGGCGCGCTCGCCGGCTGGGTGGGCGCCGCGGCTGGTGCTTGGGTGCCGCCGCAGGCCACGGTCAAGACGCCCACCCCGGCGAGGGCGCCCAAGGCCCCGACGAACCGGCGGCGATTGATTCCTCTCTGCTTCATCTCATTCCTCCTCGTAGGTCACCCTTTGGTTGCCCCGGACATCAGTCCTTGGACCAGGTTGCGCTGAATTAGGGCGAAGAAGACGATCAATGGCGCGATGCTAATCACGCCGGCCGCGCTCAGCACGCCCCAGCGCATCTGGAACTCGCCGACGAATGATTGCAGGCCGACCGGCCAGGTGCGACTGGCGTCGTCGGTCGTGAACATCAACGGGAAAAGCAACTCATTCCAAGAGGCGATCGCCGCGAAGACGGCCGTCGCGAATAGGCCCGGCCGGGCGATCGGCAAGATGACCCGGATCAAGGCGCCGAGCCGGGTGCAGCCGTCGATCCGGGCGGCGTCCTCCAGCTCGGCCGGAATGGCGTCAAAGAACCCTTTGAGCAGCCAGACGCACAACGGCAGCAGAAAGGTCGTCTCGCCCAGGACCAGGCCCGGGTAAGTATTGATCAGATGCAGACCCTGGAGAATCAGAAAAAGCGGGACCAAAACCAACACGACCGGGAACATCTGGCTGACTAGAAACGCCAGGATGACGCCATTTCGCCCGGGGAAATGGTAACGAGCAAGCGAATAACCGGCCAGTGCGGAGAGGGCCAGGCTCAAAGCGACAGTGAGAACGGCCACGACCGCGCTATTCAGGAACATGCGGGGAAAATCGGTGCGGCGAAAGACCTCGAGGTAATTGCTGGCGGTCGGCTGTCGCGGGAGGTAGGTGATCGTCTGATTCAGAATCTCGGAGTCTGGCTTTAACGAAGTGACCAGCGTCCAGAGAAACGGGAACAGCGCGAAGGACGCGATCCCGAGCAAGAGAACGTAGCTGATCAGGTCGATGGTCGAGACGCGCCGCCGCGTCTCGGATCGGATGGCCATCTCAATTTGCCTCGGTGATCCGCGAAATGCGAACGTAAAACACGGTGAAGACGATCAAAATGAGCAGCATGACGCAGGCGATCGCCGAGGCGTAGCCGAAGTCATAGGATCCGTACGCGGTGGTGAAAGCGTAGACCGGTAGGATCTGGGTCGCGTTGCCGGGACCGCCGCCGGTCATGACGTAGATCAGATCGGCGCTATTGAATGTCCAAATCACGCGCAGGGTGGTCGTGATCACGATAAAAGGCCAAAGCAGAGGTAGGGTGACGAACTGAAAGCGCTGGAGCAGCGAGGCGCCGTCAACCGCTGCCGCCTCGTAAAGCTCCGGGGGGATACTCTGGAGACCGGCGAGCAGGACGATCGCGAAGAAGGGAAAACCTTTCCAGAGTGAGGCGATCATCGCCGCGGGCAGCGCGGTGTTGGGGTTAGCCAGCCAGGGCACTGATTGTGTAATCAGGTGGAGATTGAGCAGCAAGCTGTTGATCACCCCGAGCTGGAAGTCGAACATCCAAGCCCACATCTGAGCCCCCACGACGATGGGCATCACCCAGGGCAGAAGCACCAGGATCGAGAAGACGCGCATCCCGCGGAGGGGGCGGTTCAAGAGGACGGCGGTGAGCAAGCCGAGCGCGAATTGGCTGATCACCGTGCCGGCGGTCCAGAGCACAGTGTTCTCGAGGGCAAGCTGAAAGACCGGGTCCTGGACCAGGGCGACGTAATTGGCCAGGCCGACAAATGGATGGCCTTTCCATGGCTTGTTCAATTGCATGGTGAAGAAGCTGAGACTGATGCCATCGAGGATTGGATAAAACGTGATCGCGATCAGCAGCAGCATGGCCGGGGCGAGGAGCAGGTAAGCCCAGGCGGACGATTCAGAGAGGCCCGCGATGTTCCAGCGTCGTCTGGTTTGCTTTTCTAATTTGAGCGCGGTTGGCGCGGTTCGAGATTCCACGCTCATCGTTCGCTCCCATCGGTTTCGCTCGAAGGAGAAACCCTACTCGAATCCGGTCAACTGTCCCGATGTTATACCTCGCGCCACGACACGGTCAAGCCCCAAGCGGCCTTGCATGGCATGCTATGATTCGACGTTGAGGTGCGAGTACTGTCATGGCCGAGCGGATCCTGGTAGTCAAAGACGAGGATAGGGTTGTTTTCATCTTCTCTACTCTCCTCGAACAAGAGAGGTAGGGCACGTCGACGAACTGCACGGAGGAGCGCTGGAGGTGGAGTTCACGGAAGAGGAGGCATCTGCTTTGTCATATGTATTCCCATCCGCATGGCTGGGGAGTTCCTGTCTTGATGAGAGTTGACAGGCTGCTCTCTGGCCTTCAGACCAGAAGCAGAAATCGGGCTAAAGCCCTTGGTCGCGCGGATGCACCGGAAAAACTTCAGTCCGATTCCTGCTCTCTGTCTTAAAAAGGCAGAGAGCACCGGTTTAACCCTTACGGCGACTCGTCTTCCACGTTCCGCAGCGTTCGGTTCCGCGGTCCACGGTACGGATACTTCGCCAATGCTTCCTCGTCGAGTTCGATGCCGATGCCGGGGCTCGTCGGCAAAGAAACTTGGCCGTTCTCGACTTTGAAAGGATTCTTGGCGATCTCGTTCGCGACCGGCTCCCAGCTCACCGGATATTCCATGATCAGGAAGTTCGGGATGCAAGCGCCAACCTGGAAGCTCGCGGCGAGGCCGATCGTGGTGCTGTTGTTGCCGTGGGGAGCAACCGCGACCGAGTAGGGCTCAGCCATCGCGGCGATCTCTTTCAGCTCGAGGATGCCGCCGACGTTGCAGACGTCCGGATTGATGATATCGGCCGCTTGCTTCTCGAACGCTTCGCGGAACTCGAACTTGGTGTAGAGCGCTTCGCCGACGACGACCGGGATGTTGATCTTCCGGCGGACGTCGACCGTCGCGTCGAGGTTTTCGGCCGGAGTTGGCTCTTCGTACCAGAACGGCTGGTAGCGCTCGATCTGCTGGGCAACGCGGATCGCGTTGGCTGGGGCCAGACGCCGATGCACCTCGATCAGGATGTCTACTTTTGGTCCAACTGCCTCGCGAATCGCCGCCACGCGCTGGACCGCGAGATCTTCGGCCGCACGGTCGATGTGCGGCTGCCAGGGACCCGGAAATGGATCGAATTTGATTGCCGAGTAGCCTCGGTCGATTGTGTTCTTGGCGCGACGACCCCAGGCCTGGGGATCGTTGGCCGTGTCTCTGTCTTCGCCGGTTGGCTGACCGTAGACCCGGAAGCTACCCCGGCATGGACCACCCAAAAGGTTGTAGACCGGGGTGTTGAAATGCTTGCCGACGATATCCCAGAGGGCGATCTCCAGCCCACTCACCACGCAGTAGAAGTCCATACTTCCTCGCTTGATCGAGACGTCGCGGTAGAGGGCTCGGGTGAAGTGTTTGATCTGGAGCGGGTCACGACCGATCAGATACTCCCCCAGGTCGAGGGTCAAGCACTCGAGGGCGCGCTCGCGGCCAGTCACGGTGTAGACCTCGCCCCAGCCGTGGATGCCCGCGTCGGTCGTCACCTTGACGAAGAGCACGGTTTTCGCCCGTTCGGGTTGGACGATGTAGGTTTGGAGGTGGGTAACTTTCATTGCGATACGTTCCTTTCAGCATTAGGTTGTCCACCCTATCCCAGTGTAAGCCACGCTGGGAACGGGCGGTACCGCCGAGTAGGGCATCACCTTGACTGACTTCGGGGAGCACAAAGGTAAGCGTGGCCAGACATTTTGACCCGGCAAATGCGTCTTAAGTCTTGCGTACACGCAGGCTATCACAATCCCCCAGAACGTTCAAGCGTCAGATGTGCCTCGCTATTTGCTCCTGGTGCTAGTCTGGATTTACAATGGGCCGAGATGAATGATGCAGAGAGGGAAATGCTATAACGACTGTTCTCGAGACCGTCGCGGCCGGTTAGCCCGGATTATTCACCGGGGGCTGGCGGAGAGGATTCGGTAGCGCGCTCCACGGGGTAGATCGCCCGCTATCTGCTGCCAGTGTTTCGGGCTCCGGAGGTGATCTGCCAGGAAAGATCAAGCTCTCCATAGCGCTGATCTCGTCGGACGAGGAACACTAAACTCAGATGTACACTTGACTCCAGCCCTCTGGAGACATTCTTCTCAAGGATGAGCCATGAAGATCACCGACCTCAAGTGCGCCATTATCGGTAATCACCCGGTTATCCGCGTCGTGACCGATGAAGGTATCGACGGCTATGGCCAGATTCAGTTGACGAAGCCCTATCTCAAGCCCCAGGTCTTGTTTTACAAGGACTTTCTGATCGGTGAGGATCCCACCAACGTCGAGCGGACGATGCTCCGAATCCGTCGCCTTGGTGCCTTCAAGCCCTGGGGCAGCGGGGTGAGCGCGATCGAGATCGCGCTCTGGGACATCGCCGGAAAGGCAGCCGGCTTGCCGGTCTACAAGCTGCTGGGTGGCAAGATCCGTGATCGAGTCCGCGTGTACAACGGCGCGGTTCGCTTCCCCCTGGCGGGCCATACCCCGGCCGATTACGCCGACGTCATGGCGAAGATGAAGGCCTCTAAAGAAGGCTTCACGATCATCAAGCAGGCTATCGGCTACCACGGCGGGCAATTCGCGCACAGCCCGGACCTGGCTTACAACGAATGGCAGTCCGCCTTCCGCTTTCCGAACCGCGGACCATTGACTGAAAAGGGCTTGAAGTACGTCATCGCCTGCGTCGAGGCGATGAAAGAAGTGCTCGGCGACGAGGTAGGCTTGGCCCTTGATTGTGGTCCCGGCTGGACCCTCCCGGATGCGGTTCGCCTGGCGCGAGCACTCGAGCCGCTCAACGTGATCTGGCTCGAAGATCTTTTGACCGGCGACCACACACCCTACGTTATCGCTGACCTTTACCGTGAGCTGATCCAGAAAACCTCGACCCCGATTCACACCGGCGAAGAGATCTATCTGCGGCAGAACTTCATGGACCTCATCGAAAAGCACGCGGTCAACGTCATTGGCCCGGACCCGGAGGACGTCGGCGGCATCGCCGAGCTGAAGTGGATCGCCGAATACGCCGACCTGCACGGCATCATGATCGCGCCCCACGGCATCTTCGACGGTCTGATTGGCCTGGCCGCCCAGGTGCAGGTTGGTGCCGCCATGCCACAGAACTACATCGCTTTCGAGTACCCAATCGGCCAGCCGTCCTGGTGGTACGACATCGTCCAGGGGCTGCCGAATCCGGTCGTCAAAAACGGCTTCATCGACGTTTGGGACAAGCCCGGTCTCGGCATCGAGATCAACGTCGAGGCCGCCAGGCCCCATCTGCGTGACGAAGATTCTGGCTTCTTCGCATAGGAGTCAGGAGTCGGGGGAACGATGAATCGGAAAGGGAGCTATCGCCATTCCCGTTCCCCCGACTCCCAACTCTCCGTCAGTGTGCTACCGATCCATCCGCCTGAAAAGCCCCGGCGATCGTGTGCGGCTTATACGGAAACTTTGCCAGCCTGTCCTCGCGGAGTTCGACGCCGATGCCGGGCCGGTCGGGAACAAGCACGTAGCCGCCTTCGCGCCGTGGCGGATCGACCAGGATTTCGTTGAGGGCATCCGCTTGAACGTGGCTCTCCTGTAAGACGTAGTTGGGAATGGCCGCGTCGAGCTGGACGTAGGCGGCGATGTTGACTGGGCTTCCCATCAAATGCGGGAAGTAACCGATGAAGGCGGCCTCGGCCAGCGCGGCGATCTTCTTGCATTGAGTGAAGCCACCCGCCAGGGAGAGATCGGGCCGGATCAGGCTAACCGTTCGGGTATCCAGCAACTCTTTGAACTGGTGCAGATTGTAAAAGCGCTCGCCAGTGGCGATCGGAATGTTGATGTGCTGAGCAACGTAGCGCAAAGCCTCGATGCTCTCTGGCGCGAGCGGATCCTCGTAATAAAGAACTCGGTAGCCAGCCAGCTCATTAGCCAGGACGATTGCTTCCTCTGGACGCAGATTGCGGTGAATCTCCAACCCGAGATCAATCCCAAAGCCAACTGCCTCGCGAATCGCCCGGACAATGTCGACTGCTGTGCTGACAATCTTCGTCGGCGTCTCTTTCTCCCAGTCAGGGAAGAAAGGCATGGTGCGCAGCGAAGTATAGCCCTGCTCGACGCTCCGGACTGCGCTTTCGGCCCGCTGCTCCAGGGTATTGCCAACCACGTTGGCGAAGACGCGAACCTTGTCGCGGACTTTACCGCCGAGGAGTTGGCACACCGGCTTATTGACCGACTTACCGAGGATGTCCCAGAGCGCGATGTCGATCCCGCTCAGCGCGGCGCTGAGGACCGCGCCCATGAAGTGAGTATCGCGCGACACGACCTGGTAATGGTGCTCGATCAGCGTTGGATCCTTGCCGATGTAGTAGCTGCTCAGTTCGTTGATGGCCTCGTACACCATCTTATGGTGCGCCCACAGCCCGGCCTCGCCCGTCCCGACAATTCCCTCGTCGGTATACACCCGCACCAGCAGGCACCGATCCACGAGTAGTGGCACGATCTTCTGGATCTTCACGAGGTGTCCTCCTTAATCTACATCTCCGCTAGCCGCTTCGCGAAATGCGATCGCTCTAGTGGAAAATCGTAGCGTGGGGAGGAGGGTGCGTCAATTGGCAGGCACCGACAACAGCTAAGAACAGCTAAGCCCAAATCTCTGGCCAGAAGCCCACTATCTCTTCCAATTGGAAATCGGCTTGCACGATCGGCATTCGCGTCTCATTCCTCTATCCGAAGCGGCTCTTGCTGGTTCTCGTGACGGCAGGCAAGGGTCAGTAATACCTCTCCCTCGGCAATCGTTCGGCCGGGTCCCAGCGGGACATCGTCGACGCCAAGGGCGAGTGCTTCACCGAATCCTCGCCAAATTGTCGGACCGTGCGAGCAATGGTCGACCGGGGCGTCGTGGCCCGGTCGCTGGCTACAGTATCGGCAGCGCTAACCCCGGTGAACAGATCAGAAACTGCTCAGCTTTTGCTCACTTTGCCGGATAGCGCAACGGTCCCCGGCCCCAAAAACCGCGGCAACCCGCAGCGTGCCCCGCCGAAGATTGATTGGCGTAGTATACGATAGATCGAATCTGATGTCTATATCTATCTATACCCCTGGCGATGGCAATTTCGTCGGTCTGGCCGAATTCTTCGTCGCTAGTCGGTCGGCGCCGTAAGAGGTATCATCACAGCACACCTTACGCAACCATCACGGCAAAAGGAGGAAACGTGGAACAGCGCGCGCTTGGGCGAACGGGCTTGTCGGTCTCGACGCTGGGCTTTGGCTGCGGGGCGGTCGGGGGGCTTTTCGTGAAGGGAGATGCCGCCGAGCAGCGCCGGGCTTTTGACGAGGCGGTCGCGGCCGGGATCACCTACTTCGACACCGCTCCGTCGTACGGCGACGGCGCCTCGGAAACCAATCTAGGTCGCGTCCTCGCCGAAACCGGCGCGTCGGTGCGCGTTGGGACGAAGCTGCGGGTCAATCCGGACGAGGTAACGGACGCCGCGGGCGCGATCCGCCGCTCCCTCGAGGCAAGCTTGCGCCGTTTACGCCACGAGCGGGTGGATTTGATCCAGTTACACACGCGGATCGGTCTGCGCCGCGACGCAGGGAGCGGCCAGTTGAGCATCGAGGACGTGCTTGGTCCGGTCCTCGACGGGTTTCGTCAGGTGCAGGCAGCGGGATTGGCGGGGCACATTGGCATCACCGGCCTGGGCGATACCGAGGCGGTCCAGCGCGTGGTCGACACGGGCAGCTTCGAGACAGTCCAGACCTACTTCAATGCGGTCAATCCGAGTGCGGGCTATGCCGGCCTTGCTCCGTCCGGGGAACAAGACTTCGCCGGACTGATCGGGCGGGCCAGCGCCGCGGGTGTGGGGGTGATTGTCATTCGTCCGTTGGCGGCGGGTGCGCTGGGAGCGGTCGAGATGCGGCATCCGAACGCCGGCAATCCGGGGGCGGGCATCGTGCCGGGTGCCGACTACGCCGAGCATCTACGCCGCGCTCAACGCCTGGCGCGACTCGCCAGCGAGGTCGGTCTCGAAGGGCCGGTCGAGCTGGCGCTCCGCTTTGTCCTGAGCCAGGCCGGGGTTTCGACCATGCTAGTCGGCTTCTCCGACCGCCAGCAGCTCGCCACGGCGCTGCGCTACGCCGAGCGAGGACCACTCGCCGCCGAGGCGATCGCCCGAGTCCTGGACGCGTCACGCTCGTCACCGGGGGATACGTGATAACCCATCATCCGGGTACCATCGCGCTGGTCGGCTCGGGAGAATTCCTACCACCGATGGCCCCCAGTCGATCGGATGCTGCTGGAGACACTCGACAAGGCACCGCGTGTGGCGATTGTCCCGACCGCCTCGGCTCCGGACGGAAACGCCACCTTCGACCGCTGGCTGTGCATGGTTCATTCGGGGCATCAGCGGTTCGCGCCGTGCCTGCCCGGCCGGGCAGGCACGGGGGCCTGCCTCTACCATAGTGTCACTGCGGTGAGGGCTTCTTATCAGAAGGGATAGGGTCGTGGCTTTTACTTGAACAAGGTTGGAGGAAAAATGCTTTCTGATCAGGTGATTCTCCGGGCGCTCCGTGGCGAGGTCGCGGTCGACGAGATTTGCCGGGCGGCAGGTATTGATCTGGCCGAGTTCCGGCGAGAGCGTGATGCCCTGCTCCGCCGCCGGCTACCGCCGAGCGAGCAGCGGCTGCGCGGGGGCGTGAGCGGGCCAGTCGAGATCCTGCGCGACCAGCGCGGCATTCCCTATATTTATGCCGGGACCACGGCGGATCTCTACTTTGGTCTTGGCTTCGCGATGGCCCAGGACCGGCTCTGGCAGATGGATTTCTTTCGACGCCGTGGCCTTGGAACGCTCGCGGCGGTGCTTGGACCGGCTTATCTTTCATCCGACGTCACTCACCGCACCCTTGGACTCGATCGGATCGCCGAGCGCGAGGTCGGTTGGCTCGATGAGGCCACCGCGAGTGTGTTGAACGCCTTTATTGCTGGGATCAACCGCTGGCTGGAGAGCATCGCGACGAACCTCCCGATCGAGTTCGATCTGCTTGACTACCAGCCGGAACCTTGGACCGTGCGCGACATCCTCGTCGCCCTCCGAGGCTTCTGGTGGTCACTGAACGGACGGATTCAGTCCATCGTGGCTGCCGAGGCGGCAAGCTTGCTGCCGCCCGGGCCTCTCCGCGACGCCTATCTCACGCCTAATCTCCCGGACGAGCGCATTCTCCCGGCCGGGACTCCCTATCCGGTGCCTGGCTTGGCGCCGGCTATACCGCCGGGCGCAGGGCAGTCGTTGGCCGGCTCGGACGACGGCGCGGCCGGCAGCAACAACTGGGCGGTCGGTCGTGGGCGAACCGGTGCCGCTGCGATGCTCGGCAGCGATCCACATCAGCCCTTCGCACTACCCGCGAACTGGTACGAGTGTCGGCTGGTTGGACCCGAGAATGACGTGGCCGGTGCTGCCTGGGCAGGCGCGCCTGGCGTCTGGTTTGGCCGCAACCGCCGCATTGCCTGGGGGCTGACCAATAATAATGCCTCGACCCGCGATCTGTACGTCGAGGAAGTGAATCCGTCCGATCCCCGCCACTATCGTGATGGTGCAACCTGGCGGATGTTCGTCGAGCGCCGCGTCGAAATCGCCGTTCGAGGACAAAATCCGGAAGCCCTGGTTGTGCGCGAAACGGTCCGTGGGCCAATCGTGAATCATCTCGTGCCGTCAGTTCGCCCGGATGGAGATCCGCCTCTGTCGCTGCGCTGGATCGGTCAGGAACACGTCGACGACGTGCGCGCCTCGCTGGCAATCGGACGTGCCCAGAACTGGGACGAATTCCGAGCCGCCCTGCGCGACTGGTCCATCCCGACGTTCAACTGGGGCTACGCCGACGTCGACGGCAACGTCGGTTACCAGTGCGCCTCGCGGATGCCATTGCGCGGACGTGTCGTCCGGGGATATCGCGAGGCGAACAACCCGGAGGACCAATGGCTCGGCTACGTTCCCTTCGAAGCCCAACCAAGCTCCTTCAATCCGCCGCGCGGCTTCACCAGCAGCGCGAATAACAACCCGCTGCCAGACGATTATCCTTATCCATACTACGGCGCCTTCGCTTCGGGCGAGCGGGCGATCCGCGTGCGTGAGACAATCGAACAAGCGGAGAAATTCGACCAGTCAGCCTGCATGGCACTCCAGAACGACGTCCTGTCGGTTCAGGCGCGTCAGCTTGTCCCGGCTCTTGTCCAGCGGCTCGCCGGCCTGGAGGATCCGGACGTCCAGCTCCTGCGCGGTTATCTGGCAACCTGGGACTATCGCTATACGACCGACGCGATAGCGCCAGCTTGCTTTGAGATGTTCTTGGGTCTGTGGAAGACGCGGATCGCCGAGGAGCGGTTCCCGTCGCATCTGGTGAGCCTGGCGGCTGGCCAGGGAAGCGTTTTCGCCCGATTGTTAGAGGATGACGAACTCCCCTGGTTCCGCACTGACAAGAAGGACGTGATCCGCGAGTGCGCCACACGGGCGGTGGGCGAGCTGCGCCGCCATTTTGGCGCTGATCCAGCCGGCTGGACCTGGGAGAAAGTGCACCGGGCTCACTGGCATCACCCGCTGTCGAATCCGGCCCTCGCTGACGTGTTCGACGTGGGGCCGCGAGGGGTTTCGGGCTGTGCTTCGACTGTTCGCAACACCGGCCTGGGCGCCAACCCTTTGTTCAGCGCCGAAAGCGGCGCCGAGTACCGCCTGATCGTTGACTTAGCCAATCCAACCTGCATCTGGGCCACCCAGAACGTCGGTCAATCCGGCCAGCCCGGCAGCCCACACTACCAGGACCAGTTCCCGGACTGGGCCCGCGGCGATTATCACGTCTTGAATCTGGAGCGTTCGAAAATCGAAGCCGAGCGAGCGGGGTACGTGCGGCTAGAGCCGTGAGGTCAGGGGAGCGTGCCGATGTGCCTTAGTGCATCGGCACGCTCCTCCCGCTCCTACCAATTTCCTTCGCAAGTGCGTTGACCCAACGAGTGGTAAACGTTGACTCACATTTCGGATAATATGAAAATATGTTCAGATGCTCGAGCATGGCAATGCCGTGAAAGTCTTCTGCCACCATGGCAATCGTGACGACATGTATAACAAAGAAGAGATTGGAAATCTGCAAGGGTGCGACAGAGAGGATAGACGGCAACCGGGCACATCAAGTAAGCTTGGCTAGCGTGATCAAGTTGCACAGTCGGCAGAAATAAGTGGGGTGTCTGAGCTTGGCAAGTCGCGCGCCGCGAACTCTATCAATAAGTAATGGCGATATTAATAAGGTCTGTGCCGAGGATCGTGCTGTCCACGACTGGTACCGGTTCGTGCTCTCCTTTCCACCACACCTCGTGCGCACGTACCTGACCCGCTTTGGGATCGACAAGAGCAAGCGGGTTCTGGACCCCTTTTGTGGGACCGGCACCGTTCTGGTCGAGTGTCAAAAGCTAGGCATCCCCAGTATCGGCGTCGAAGCGAATGCTTTAGCCTATTTCGCGAGTACAGTGAAGGTCGACTGGTCTCCAGACCCGACAGCATTAGTTGCTCACGCCCGAGCCATAGCTCGGGCGGCACGGACCCATTTGATGGCTGAAGGGGTCCCTGATGACCCTCTGTTCGAGCAGGTCGCGCCGGCTGAATCGGTCTCGCTGCGGACACTGCCGCCGGAGCAGGAAGCACTCTTACTCGCCAACTCCATCAGCCCCCGTCCTCTCCACAAGACGCTCGTCCTCCTCGATCACCTGGAGCAGCTTCGCGATGAACGCTTTGACCGCCACGAGCGCCTCGCCTTAGCGAAGGCGGCGGTCTTCTCGTTTAGTAATCTCCAGTTTGGACCGGAGGTAGGAGTCGGGCCAGCCAAGGATGATGCCCCGGTGGTTGCGCTCTGGCTAGCGGCGGTCGAAGCAATCGCGGCTGATCTCCGGGGAGTTCAGGATCTGCCGTCTGCCACGGCAAAGGTCTACGCGGCGGACTCGCGTCAGATCGCGCACGTCTTAGCGCCGCAGTCGGTCGATGCGGTCATCACGTCGCCCCCCTACCCCAATGAGAAGGACTATACGCGCACCACGCGTCTCGAGTCCGTTCTCCTGGGCTTCATTCGGACCAAAGCTGACCTCCGTGCCCTCAAGCAGGGGCTGGTACGTTCCAATACCCGTGGCGTATACTTACGCGATGATGACGATCAATGGGTGGAGGGGCGCACGGAGATTCAGCGGATCGCCGAGGCGATCGAAGCTCGCCGGATCGAGCTAGGCAAGACCTCCGGTTTTGAGCGGATGTACGCCCGGGTGACCAAGCTGTATTTCGGTGGGATGGCCCGGCACCTGGCGGAATTGCGCCAGGTCTTGCGGCCAGGAGCCCAGCTCGCCTACGTCGTTGGCGACCAAGCGTCCTACTTACGGGTGATGATCCGGACCGGCCAGTTGCTCGCCGACATCGCCAAGTCCCTCGGTTACGAGCTCGTCGGGATCGATCTCTTCCGCACACGCCTGGCAACCGCGACGCGGGAACAACTGCGCGAGGAGGTGGTGCTCTTGCGGTGGCCAGGAACGCGGCGCATTTCCATCGAGGGCAGCGATGGGGCGACAAGCGACGGTTGTCTGGTCGACTTCCCGAGTTGAAGATGCCGAGAGAACCCAACCGCTACGCCCGGATCATCGAGCAGATCTTCCAGTCGCACTATCAAGAAGGGGCCCGGGAGGTTGCCTTCGAGCGCGAGGACATCGAGAGGGCAGCAGCAACTTTGGGGATCAAACTCCCCAAGAATCTGGGCGATGTGATCTACAGCTTTCGGTACCGCGTTGATTTGCCAGAGTGGATTCAATCGAAGGCACCGGCTGGAGAGGGATGGATCATCCGCCCGGCGGGAAAGGCGCGCTATCGGTTCGTCGCCAGCACGACGCTGACGATTGTTCCCAACGCGTTGCTCGCGAAAGTACGCTATAACCGTCTGATCGACATCTTTACTGGCGTTGCTTGCTACTCCCTCCAGAGCCACTTGCGCACGCAGGTGCCCGGTGTTGGTCAAGTAGAAACGGATGAGGTGTACATCGGCCTGGATCGTCGTGGTGCCCAGTATGTCTTGCCGGTCCAGGCAAAGGGGAAGAGTGACAAGCTGAGCATCGTGCAAATCGAACAGGACTTCGCGATGTGCGCGAGCAAGTTCCCGACGTTGATCTGCCAACCCATCGGCGCGCAGCTTATAGCCGAGGATCTGATCGCACTCTTCCGTTTCGAGGAGGGCCAGCAAGGGATGGTTGTTGAGACAGAGCGTCACTACCGTTTGGTGCCTCCCGAAGAGGTCACACCGATGGACCTCAAGGCCTATCGCACGCGGTCGCTACAAGGGTAGCCGGAGCCCTGAGTGGGATCCCTCAGGGTAAGGAGGCTGGCGCGAGCGGGAGTTGGTTCGGTGCATGAGAAACCGCAGTGGTGGGGCGCATTTTGAATCTCCTTGCCCCTGTGGGTCCGCCATAGTGGAGTGAACCCCTGCGACCAGACCAATTCTAAAGTGAAGCCAAGGTGGAATCTACATGCTGGGGCACCTGAATCAATTCGGTGGCTGCGTTCGTCAGGGCGTCCGCCTGTGCTTGCAGGGCAGTTCGGCAGCGACGCTTGACCTCGTCGGCCCGCGTGCTCAGACCGTTCAGGAACGCTCCAACCTTCTCGCGAACTTTCCCCTTGGTTCCCAGGCAGGTATTCGCGGTCACGTCCTCCCGGACCCAGCCCCAGATCGCTTCGTCGGCATTGTAATCCGGACTGTAGCCGGGCAAGGGGACCAGGCGCACGCGCAGGTCGGGCGTGGCCAGGTAGGTGCGCAGCGCGTCTCCCCGA
>JAJPKB010000059.1 GCA_021323915.1 Chloroflexota bacterium
ACGTCCCCTGAGGAGATGCGGCCCCCAGGAAATCGACGACCGGCGCATTACACAATCCCCACAGGATCCCCAGGATCAGCGCGGCGCGGAAGGCTCTGCGCGCAGCGCAGAGCCTTCGGGAAGGCATAACCCATCCATCCCGTCTCCCCCAAACAGCCCGGCGAGCAGACCAAAGAGGATGCCGAACGGGAAGATCTGGGGTGCAAAATCCGGGGAGAGAAAGATGCCAAGGGCGAGCAGGACAAACAGGATAGCGATCGGTGGAATGAGGAGCGGTAAGTACCAGCGCGCACCAACACACCAATGGCGGATCCGGACGCCAAGACGCCGCGGGCCATTCCGTCCATTGGTTATGCCCGACCCGCCGACACCGGCCAGGCACACGCCCAGTTCCATCACCGGGAAGAGAATCAGGGCATCCGTGGACTGCAACTCCGCGCCGTGGAGGAGCTTTGGTCCGACGACGACGAGAAAGCCAACGGCGGGGATGACGTAGGCGACGGCGAAGAACGCGAAAACCGGATGACGCCGAATCCACGCTGTCAGAGATGTTCCATTGACTGATTCCGCGGACGACTCGCTATGTTCATACTCAAGTTCCTGACCGTTTCGCCCTCTCGCGAACGCGCTCAAACGACCGCGGCATTTTCGTCCAGCGGGTTTTTCTCCTTCTGAACGATCACGGCGATGGCGGCAGCAAGCCACCAGAGCGTTTGAACTGCAGCCAGGGCGGTGACACCGTCCGGGACGATCAGACTGGTGAGCGAGACGATTCCGGCGGCGGCAAAGGCTGCTCCCAACAGGAGCGCGAGATATCCGAGTGCTTTCGGTAGAACGCGCGTGCCGAGAATGACGGCTCCGAGCGGCAGGAAGAGCGCTGGCGCGGCGACAATGAAATAGAGGTGCTGGGTAGCGTGACCAAAGGCTGGACTGATCAGAACCATCGTCGATGGATCGGGGAATAAGGCGCCAAAGTAGAAGACGATCTCGACGAGACTGACCATCGTCAGGATGACTCCACCGAACAGCGTCAGCACGCCCGCGTACCGATTGGCCGCGCCGGCCAGGCAGACGATGCCGAGAGCGAAGACGACGGTCAGGACCGTCCCCACCGCCTGAAGCCACGCTCCCCACACGATTGCAGTGAAGTTTTGGTGGCCAAAAGCGACCAGCTGAGCAGTTGTTGCGTTGCGAGGCGGCCCGGCGTTGATACTGAACGACGTGATCAACATCGCGATGCCAGCAATTCCGCAAGCCGCAATAAGAATCCGGAACCGGCGGTGAGTCATGATCGACCTCCTTCGCCCTCGATCGCCGCAATCCCAAGCTCTGCTCGGGGTGCGAGCAGCTTCCGTGTATAATTACCTTGCTCGCGAAGTAGCTTAAATCTCGGATTACTAGAATGTCAAGTTATCCTGAGAAGAATCGTCCTCTGGTCGCGGCCGTGTTGACTGCGCTACGCGGTCTCAGTACCGAAATAGATCACCTCGACGAGGTCGCGGCCCGGCGCTTCGGGGTGAACCGCACCGATCTTCGTTGCCTCGAAATCCTGAGCGCCGGTGGAGCATTAACTCCCACCGACCTCGCCGTCGCCCTCGGCCTCACCACCGGCGGAATGACGACGGTGATCGATCGCCTCGAACGGGCAGGCTACGCACGCCGCCGGCCGGAACCCGACGACCGTCGTAAAATCATCGTGGAAGCTACCGATCTTCTGGCCGCCCGGGAAGCCGAGATCTTTGGCGAGCTGCTCCAGACCGTCGAGGCAATGATCGCCTCTTACCCTGACGCCCAGCTCGAAACGATCCGCGATTTCCTCGATAACAGCCGCGCCGTGATTCGTGCTCGAGCGGTCAAAGAGCAACGGTGAGTGAAGGAATCTATTCTCCGAGCGCCGCGATTTGGGCGCCATCGGCGCGCATGATCGTGCCGGAGACGAAGGACGCGTCGTCGGAGGCGAGGAAGGCGGCAACCCGGCCGATCTCCCGTGGCTGGCCCAGGCGCTTCCAGGGAAGCCGCCGCGCTCCCTCCTGAAGTTCTTCTTCGGTCGCGTACCGGCGCTCGCCGGGGGTGTCGATCCAGCCCGGGTTGATCACGTTCACCCGGATCCGGTGCGCGGCCAGCTCGTTCGCCATCGTCAGCGCCAGTCCGGTGATACCGAACTTGGCGATGTTGTAGGAGGTCGAGTTGGCGAAGCCGTGCTCCCCGTGGATCGAGCCGATGATGACGATGCTCCCGGCCACCTGACGCTCGGCCATGATCCGCGCCCCCGCCTGGCAGACGTGGAAGGTTCCGCCGAGGGTCACCGCGAGGGTCTGCCGCAGCCCGTCCAGCGTCACCTCCAGGAACGGCTGGCGAACCGAGCGGTAGGCGTTCGCCACCACGACGTCGACCCGTCCGAATCGTTCGAGCGCCGCCGCGAACATCCCATCGACCTGGGCCCGGTCGGCAACGTCGGCCTGGTAGGCCACGGCGCGCTGGCCCAGCGCTTCGACCTGGCGGACCGTATCCGCCGCGTCCTCGGCGTGCGAGAGGTAGTTGACCAGGACGTCGGCGCCGTCCTCCGCGAAGGCGAGCGCGCAGGCTCGTCCGATTCCCCGCGAGGCGCCCGACACCACCGCGACTTTCCCCGAAAGCTTTCCCACTGGTTTCTCCCCTCCGCGTTTCCGCGTGGCCTGACTCAAAACGGCTGCCTGAGACCGAGGCACCGGAGCGAGGTTTTTGAGGGCTGCGCCGCGGCCTATTGTCGCACCGCTCGGCGCTATTGTCGAACCCTGCCCATCGAGCCAGGGGCGACTCCATCCGAGCGTTCGCCGAGGCTGCCCAAAACCACGGATTGCCTGCTGACACTTGTGGACGGGCTAATTCAGGCTGCTGCCCTTACCCCGCCAGACCGGGTCGCGGAGGATGAGGAGGGCGACGATGCCCAGCGTCGCGATCCCGTAGATGCCGATGCCGAAGGAGAACGCGGGGTCGAATGGCCGGAAGCCGATCGCGGCGATGAAGTTCGCAACCTGGTTGTTGAGAGCGTGCAGGTAGGCGGCCAGCAGGACACTCCCCGACCGGAGCACGGCGTAGCCCAGGACGACCGCGAGGCCGGTGGTATAGAGCGTCATCAGCACGACGCCGAGCACCGGATGACCCGGGTAGTTGTAGCCCATCAGAATGAGCGGCCAGTGCCAGGCTCCCCAGATCACCCCCAGCAGGAGGACCCCGCGCCCCCGCCCTAGCTTGAACAGCTCGGTTTGCAGATAGCCCCGCCAGCCGTACTCTTCGCCAAAGCCGAGGAGGATGGCGAGAATCGGCGCCAGCAGCACCGTCTGCACCGCGCCCGCGATCAGGACGATGCTGGGATTGAGACCCGGCGGAGTGGGGGGCAGGGCCAGATGCGCCTGGCCCAGTCCGGAGCCGGCGTTGAGCACCGCCTGCAGGACGTAGAAACCAACGAATCCCAGGCCAAAGAACATCCAGTCGCGCCAGTTGCCCCAGGTCAGCCAGACCCGAGCCATCGCCGCGCGGCCCGCGGTGACGCGGAGCACAACAAGGATGAGCAGACCCAGGACGGCCAGAAGCAGGGGAATGACGGCGAACGCCGTCCTGAGGGTCGCCGATGCCGGGGCCAGCCACCCGCCGACGGCGCCGAGGGTGTAGATCGCCGTGAAGAACAGAAAGTAGTAATAGAACCAGCGTCCCGGCCCGGCCGGTCGGCGGTGGTAGAGGGGGCTCTCGGGAAAGAAGAGCAGGCCCAGCACGATAGCGCTGAAGGCGGGCAAAAGCATCTGAAGCTGCAGGACGCTGACCATCCCGGGTGTACCGAGGCCGCCGTGCAGGTGGATGGCCAGGTTGAGCAGCCAGGTCAGGCCGAAGGTGAGGCCGAGGAAGGCGCCCACGTGACGCCATTTTGGCGCGAGCCCGGTATCCGAGACAGGAAGCGTGGTCATGCTCGGCAACCCCAACCAGAGGAAGATGGAGACGCGGTCGCGCTGTTTAGCCTTCGCTCCCCGGACGAGCGCCTCTAAAGTTGAATAGTTTATCATAGCGCTGGCCGCGCACGACTCAAATCTAAAGGGAGGTTCCGATGATTCGAACGAGCCTTCGCGACCGGATCGCGGCGACCGTTCTTGTCGATACCCACGAGCACCTGTTGGAGGAGCGGACCAGGCTCGCCGGTCCGGGCGCCCACCGCCTGCAGCCGTGCAACGACGCGGCGCTACTGTTCAGTCACTACGCGAAGGACGATCTGTGGTCAGCCGGAATGAGCCAGGACGCCATGACGCGCTTCTTCTCGCCGGAAGCGGCTCCGGTCGATAAGTGGCCCCTCCTGGCCCCGATCTGGCGCCGCGCGAGACACACCGGCTACCTTCGGGCGGTGGGCGAGAGTATGCGCGTCCTCTTCGACGTGGAAGATCTCGACGCCACGGCGTTCGTCCGAGTGAGCGACGAGATGCGGCAGCGCGCCCGCCCTGGATTTTATCGGGACATCATCCAGGGCGCGGCGCGGATCGCGTATTGCCAGGTCAACTCGCTCGAGACCATGTATTGCGAGACCCAGTATCCGGACCTCCTGCAACAGGATTTGAGCCTGATCCCCCTGTCGACAGGAATCAATCGGCAAACGATTCTCGATCTGGGAAGCCGAGCCGGACTTCCAACGACCTCTCTTGCGGACTGGCATCGGGTGATCGACTGGGCTTACGCATCCTTCGGACCCCGGGCGGACGCGGTGAAGTCGCAGGCCGCCTACGACCGACGTCTGAACTACGAACCGGTCGTGTTCGAGGATGCCGCTCCGCTGTTTCGGAGATTGACGCGGGGTGAGACGCTTGCGGCGGCCGAGCGCAAGGCGCTGGAAGATCATCTGATGCGCTACTGCATCGCGCGTGCTGACGAGGCGGGCCTTCCGGTGAAGCTTCATTGCGGCTACTACGCTGGCAACGATCGAATGCCGCTCGATCGCGTCCGACGGAACGCGGCGGACCTCTGTCCCCTGCTCGCCGACTTTCCAAACGCGACGTTCGTCTTGATGCACATCGGTTATCCGTATCAGGAT
>JAJPKB010000306.1 GCA_021323915.1 Chloroflexota bacterium
GCCTTCTTCCTCTTTGTCCACATCCTCGACACCGCGCTCGTCGGCTTTGGTCCCGACACCTATAACCTCGTCGTCGGAATCTACGAGCGGCCGGCAATTCGCGTCCTCGAAATCCTCCTCGTCGCGGCGGTGCTCTATCACGGTGGCAACGGGCTCCGCCTGATCGCGATTGACTTCATTCCCAGCGCCATCAAATACAACCGGGCGATGATCTGGGCCGGCACGGTCCTGTTCCCGGCCATCATGGTTCCGGTCACCTATTTGATGCTCCGCCCCATGTTCTTCCGTTAAGCGGGGAAAACGTCCATGAGTAGCTCACCCACCGAACCCCCTCACCGCGCGTCGCCGTACCGTCGGCCGCCGAGCGGTGGAGACGGCTTCGAGCTGTACGCCTGGTTCTTCATGCGGGTGTCCGGGGTCTTTCTACTGTTTCTCGTCTTCGGACACGTTTTGATCGTCCACGTGATCAACGACATCACCGCGGTAAATTACCTGTTCGTCGCCCAGCGTTGGGAGAGTCCGTTCTGGCGGACGTACGACTGGCTCATGCTGATCCTGGCGCTGGCGCACGGAGCGAACGGGCTGAGGATCGTGATCGACGACTACGTTCACCGCCCGGCATGGCGCATCGTTTCGCTCGCCGCGCTGGTTAGCTTTTCGGCAATCTTCCTGATCGTTGGGTCCCTCGTGATCCTCACCTTTCAGCCGGTCACCAGCGGATGAGCGACGTCGTCGTCCACCGCTTCGACGCGGTGATCGTGGGCGCTGGCGGTGCCGGTCTGATGGCGGCGTTGCAGACGTCGGCCTACGCGAACGTGGCCGTCTTGAGCAAGCTCTATCCCACGCGCTCCCACACCGGCGCGGCGCAGGGTGGAATCGGCGCCGCGCTGGGCAACGTCGAAGAAGACCATTGGGAATGGCACATGTTCGACACTGTGAAGGGAGGCGACTACCTGTCCGATCAGGACGCTGTCGAGATCATGTGCCGTGACGCGATCGACACCGTATACGAGCTCGAGCATCGAGGGCTTCCCTTCAATCGCACGCCTGATGGGAGGATCGACCAGCGCCGTTTCGGGGGACACACCCGAAATTTCGGCGAGGCACCGGTCCGACGAGCGTGCTACGCGGCCGACCGAACCGGCCACATGATTCTCCAGACGCTCTACCAGCAGTGCATCAAAGCGCGGGTCAACTTCTTCAACGAATACCACGTCCTCGACCTGATCCTGTCCGAGGGGCGGGTCGCGGGGGTCGTCGCGCGCGACATCCAGACCGGCGGGCTTCACGTCTTCCATTGCAAGGTCGTGATCTTCGGTACCGGCGGCTACGGACGCGCGTTCAAGATCACCAGCAACTCACTCGCCGGCACCGGAGACGGCGTCGCAATCTGCTACCGCGCCGGTATTCCGCTCGAGGACGTCGAGTTCTATCAGTTCCACCCGACCGGCATGTACCGGATGGGCTTCCTGATCACCGAGGGAGCCCGGGGCGAAGGCGCGATCCTGATCAACGGGCTGGGGGAACGTTTCATGGAGCGTTACGCCCCGACCCTGAAAGACCTTGCCCCGCGCGACCTGGTGTCTCGCTGCATGTACAACGAGATCCGGGAAGGGCGGGGAATCAACGGCGAGGACTATCTCTACCTCGACCTGACTCACCTCGGCCGTGAGGTGGTCGAGGCGAAACTTCCCGACATCACCGAGTTCGTTCGCGTCTACTTCGGCATCGATCCAGCCACCACGCCGGTGCCGGTGCAGCCGACCGCGCACTACGCGATGGGCGGCATCCCCACTGACCTCGACGGACGGGTGGTGATCGACGAAGCAAATACGCCGGTTCCCGGTCTTTACGCGGCGGGTGAATGCGCGTGCGTGTCGGTACACGGCGCCAATCGCCTCGGAACCAACTCGCTCGTCGACATCATCGTCTTTGGCCGCCGCGCCGGTCGGGATGCCCTCCGGTTCATCCAGCAAAACGAGGCTCCCCCTCTGCCAGCCGACGCGGCCGACCGCGCGCGGGCGCAGGTGAATCACTTTCTCAACGGCGAAAGCGCCGAGCCGGTCGCGAACGTCCGGGAAGACTTGCGAAGCACGATGATGGACCTGGCATCGGTTGTGCGCACTGCTCAGGGCCTGACCGAATGCCTTTCGCGCCTCCGGCAGATCCGCGAGCGGTACCTGCGGACGCGACCCGGAGACCGCGGAAACACGTTCAACACCGATCTCCTCGAAACGATCGAGGTCGGTTATCTAATCGACATCTCGGAAGTCCTCGCGACCAGCGCCCTGGCACGGACCGAGAGCCGCGGCGCCCACTTCCGAGAAGACTTTCCGGAGCGGAACGACCGCGACTGGCTGAAACACACGCTCGCGTACAATCGCGACGGCCGGATCGAGTTACGCTACAAGCCGGTTCGGATTACGACGTTCCAGCCCAAGGCGCGCACCTACTGATCGAAGGATAGGATGAGCCATGGCACGACCGCGGCGGACGATCAAGCTCCAGATCGAGCGGTACAATCCGGACGTCGATCCGGCTCCCCACGACGAGGTTTACGAAGTCGAGTCCGATCCGTCCGACCGCGTCCTCGATCTCCTCAATCGCATCAAATGGTTCCAGGATGGCACGCTCACCTATCGTCGCTCGTGCGGACACGGGATCTGCGGCTCGGACGCCATGCGGATCAACGGCCAGAACCGCCTTGCGTGTAAGACCCTGGTCAAGAACCTCGGCGAGCGTGTGACCGTCCAACCTCTCATCGGCCTGAAGGTGATCAAAGATCTCGTCGTCGATCAACGCCCCTTCTTCGATCACTACGACGAGATCATGCCGTATTTGATCAACGACGAGCGCCCACCGGCGACCGAGCGTCTCCAAACCCCGGAGGAGCGCGCCCGCTACGACGATACGACAAAATGCATCCTCTGTGCCGCCTGCACGGCCGCTTGCCCGCCGTTCTGGGCGAACGGCCGGTTCATTGGCCCGGCGGCGATCGTCAACGCCCACCGGTTCGTATTCGACAGTCGCGACCGGGCGACCTCGGAACGGCTCGCGATCCTGAACCGGCGGTTCGGGGTCTGGGGCTGCCGGGTTGTCTTCAACTGCACCGATGCCTGCCCCCGGGGAATCAAGGTAACCGACGCCATCGAACAGTGCAAACGGGCGATCCTCTCGGAATCCGTGTGAGCGGCCCCCGAGGCGGCAAGGCACGGTTGGCATCGGACTTGCGCCCCTTGGAGAGCTTCTCCGGAGTGTGAGAATGGCGCAACCGACGCCAAACCCATCCCCGCGTCCGCCCGGGCGCCCGTCGGGGCCCTGGTTGGACGGACGAGCCGACCCGAGCATGGAGCAGCCGGAGATGCCCGGCCCCGCGCTCGGCGAGCCCGGCCGATCGGTCGTTCAGGTGAACGTCGAAGAGGATATGCCCGAGGGCGTGAACGCGAATCCGGTCAACGAAGCCGCGACTCAACATTACGGATTGTACTTTCCGCGAACCCTGGCGATGGTCCTGGTGGCCGTCGCCGTCGTGCTCCTCCTGGCCCTGCCGGTCATCTGGGGCATCGTCGAGCTGGTCAGTCTGGCTGGACTCGTCGGGCCTTGGATCTGGGCATGGGTTGTCCTGATGATCGCCCTGCTCGTCGGTGCGGTCGTCATCGGGTTTCGCATCGCTCAGGCCGGTTTGTAGTATTCTTATATCCAAGGAGGCAGTATGAAGGGCTTTTTGCTTGGAGTGATCGTCGGCGCTATCGGCACCCTCTGGTACACCCAGCGCAGCGGCGAGCTAGAGATCAACCGGCGATTCAGTGAAATGCAAGACAAGGCCAACGCGGTTCTCAACGAAAGCCGGCGCATTCTCGAAGAAACACGCCAGGAGCTGGCCTCGGCGCTCGAAGCCGGCAAGAGCACGGTTCAGCACCGGACCGAGCGATTGCGACGTCCGTCCGGAGAAGCCGGAGAAACCGGCCAATCGTCCGAGGCCGAGTCGAACCCCGGGTGAGCTCAACGCGCCTGATTGACGCGGTCGTCGTCGGGGCTGGTCCAGCCGGGGCGACCGCGGCAGCTCGGCTCGCGCAGGCAGGCCTCGACGTCGCCCTCATCGACCGGGGCGAGCCACCGCGGGAAAAGCCGTGCGGTGGCGGGCTAAGCCCGAAGGCACACCGCGCGCTCGAGGTCGACGTGTCCGACCTGGTGTTGGCGCGGCCGCGCTCGGTGGTCCTCCGCGCGCCCCGCGGCGGACCGGCGGCCCTCGAGTCGCGTGTCGGCGAGATCTGGATGGTTCAGCGGCCCGCGTTCGATCAGCGTCTGGTCGAGCACGCGCGCGCCAGGGGCGCGAAGCTTCTGACGAACCATCTGGTCCGACGCGTGACTCCCGGAGAGGGCGGCGAGACGGCCTCGATCGAGACGGATCGAGGGGAGATCCGCGCCGCGGCGGTCATCGGCGCGGACGGCGCCGACAGCGTGGTCGCCCGCGGAGCCAGACTTCGAGTCGGACGCGATCGAGACTACGTACTCGCCCTGGAGGCCGAGGGGCCGCGCCCGTCCGTCGGGTTGACGGACGTCGCCGTCGTCGATTTCTCCCTCCGTCGGGGATATGCCTGGTTCTTCCCGAAGGGAGACGTCTCCAACGTCGGCGTCGGCACCGCCGATCGCAGCCAGTTTCGGAATCTCCGGCGCCACCTCGCGGACTTCGTTGACCACAACCACTTTCAGTTCGCTCAGCCTCCGCGCGTCGTCGGGCACAAGATCCCCGTCTGGCGCGGCGTCGAGCCCCTTCACCGGGGAAACGTGGTGCTCGTCGGCGACGCGGCTGGCGTTGCCGACCCATTCTTCGGCGAGGGAATCGCCTATGCCATGCAGACCGCCCGCTTCGCCGCCGATGCGATCGCGCGGTTCCTCGGATCGGACTGGACGGATCTCTCCGGCTACACCAGCGCGGTCCAGTCGATCCTGGGACGCGATCTGCGATTCTGGACAATTCTCGCCGGGTTGGTGTATCGCGCGCCGAGCCTCTCGGTCTTGCTCCTGTCGCACAGCCGCCTGTGTCAACGACTCGCCGATCAAGCGATCAGCGGGGACAAGAGCTTTTCGAAAATCTGGAAGCGCTAAATGTCGCGTCGCGCTGGGACGTCGCCGGGCTGGATAGCCGGCGCCCTGTCGATGATCGTCATGTCGACGGCGATGCTCGCCGCGCGGCTCGTGGTCGGCGTCCCCACGCTCCCGGAGATGTTCTCGGACACCATCCTTTATCTGGTTCCAACGCCAGTCTTCGTCGCGCTCCTCGATACGCTGCGGTCCGCCGGCAAGCCTTTGCTTCTGTTTGTTCTCTTTCTTGGCCAACTTGGCGTTGGAGCGCTCGTCGGACGGTACCTCGCACTCCCGACTACCACCGCCGTCCACACTCACCTCCGGAGCGACATCTTTCGAATGGTTCTCAAGCGAGCGCTCTGGACCTGCGCCGCGATCTGGCTGTTGACCATTGCCGTCCTCATGCCGGCACTCGGCGTCGGCTTCCTCGGCGCGCTTACGGCCGCCGGCACCTTGGCGACGGGGGTGGTCTATTCGATCAGCTTTCTGCTCTATGCCGTCATCTTCTCCTGGTTATTCGCCGAGTTGGCCCTGCCTCGCCCAACAATGCTCCCTGGCGGACGACGCACGTTCCTCAAGCGAGTCGGCTGGGGTATCGTCGGACTGACCGGCGCAGGAGCAGTGATCGCCGCTTACGGCGCTGCCTCGTCGAGCGGCCAGGTCACCCGCCCGGTCGCCAGGCTTCCGTCTCCCATAACCCCGGTGGGGGGATTCTACGTCGTGAATAAGGATCTCATCGGGGTCAAAGTCAACCCGGACGAATGGAACCTCACCGTCGTCGGAAGCAGCGGGACGTCAAGAACCTACGACCTTCCGACTTTGAAGGCGATGCCCTCGGTAGACCTCACCAGCACCCTCACCTGCATCAGCAACGAGATTGGTGGCAACCTGATCGGGACGGCGCGGTGGTCCGGCGTCCGGCTTCGCGATCTCTTACAGGAGGTTGAAATCGGTCCACGGGCCTCCTCGGTGGCGCTGTCAGCCTGGGATAATTACGCCGACAGTATCCCGATCGCCCGGGCGATGGATCCGGCGACCGTTCTCGCCTACGCGATGGATGGCGCGCCGTTGCCCGACATTCACGGGTTCCCGCTGCGCCTGGTGGTTCCCGGCCTTTACGGTATCAAGAACGTCAAGTGGATCAAGCGGATCGAGGTACTCGACCACGGGTTCGTCGGCTACTGGCAGGCTCGCGGCTGGACCGACGACGCGACCGTCCAGACCCAGTCTCAGATCGATGTGCCGTTCGACCGCAGCATCTTTCCGCGCGGGCCCGTCGTGGTCGGAGGCATCGCATTCGCCGGAGCGCGCGGGATCAGCAAAGTCGAGCTGAGTACGGATGGAGGAGCGACCTGGCTTCCCACGACGCTCCGGCCCACTCTCTCCCGGTTTACCTGGACGACCTGGACGGTTCTTTGGGCGCCCACGACGCCGGGCTGGTATCGATTAACCGTCCGCGCGACCGATGGTCAGGGCGAACGACAGCGCTCCGACGTGACTCCGCCGATTCCGGATGGTGCGACCGGCTATCATTCGATCAGTGTGCGCGTCGGATGACCGCCGAGCCGTCAGCGTCCCCAGCCGGTGCTGTTCCGCTGATTCGCTTCCCTGACGAACTCTTCCGCCTGCCTGGCGTGGACCTCGGGCCCCCTCGTGGAGGCGCTGATCGGCGTGACGAACAGCCAGAAGTCTTCCCATCGCGTAAAGAGACGGTCTTTCGGCACGCGAACGAACCAGCCAATCGGCATATCGAAAAAGAGATTCATCAACTGATTGCCGGTGTACCCATGCGTCCAATCCAGCGCCTTCAGGGCGTTCAGGAAGTATTCGGCGTTATGTTCCGCCATTGGCGTCTTCTCCAGGGGCGAGATAAAGCGTGCATCGGTTGAGTCAATCCGGTGGTCGTGGCATTCGGAATGCCATCACCACCGCGCGGAGGACGGCCTTGGGCCCATCCTCGCGTGTGGGTACCGTTCGAAAGAGACGTTGCCTTATGGCCACCGGTGGTTCCCACCCGGCGCGGTACCGCCGTTGAATCGCTCCTCGCGTCTAACCGGATGTGCCGTCGGCTTCGTCGGCCTGCTCCTGGTCGTCGTCGTCACGGCGTTCGTCGGGTACCGGGCCCGACACGCCTGGCTGCCCTACCTGGCCGACGCCCTGGACGTGTCGACGCCGCCTGGATCCGCGGACGTGATCATCATTCTTGGCGGGGGTGACGGGGATCGAGAGGACTACGGCGCGCTTCTTTACCGGCAGGGTCGAGCATCCCACGTGATCGCGACCGGGGCGCCCGTCGGCAGCGACTCCGAGACGAATGAGCTCGTCCAACGCGGAATCCCGCGCCAGGCGATCGTCCTGGCCAGCGGCACCCAGAACACCCATGAGGATGCCGAGAGCTCGCGGCAGCTCATGCTGCAGCACCAGTGGCGAACGGCGCTGCTCGTCACGGATCGCTATCACATTCGCCGAAGTCTCTGGACCTTTCAGACGGCCTTTATTGGCACGCCCCTGAAAATCACGCCCACTCCAGTCGTGGGCGGCTGGTTCGACGCCTCGCGGTGGTGGCAAACCGAGGGCGGATTCGTGGCCGTGAACGACGAGTATCTCAAGCTTGTCTACTATTTTGCTCGCGGATACATCGCACCCTCAGTCGTCTTCCAGTCATAGTCTTCGACTTCGAGCTGATACGCTTACGGCGCGATCACCTTCTGGCCAGCGCTCAACCCTTTGACGATCTCGGTATTGGTGTCGTCGCTGATCCCAACCTGAATGTCCACTTCCTGATGCTCGCCATTGGCACCGGCCAGTCGAACAAACCGCTTGCCGCCGAACGTCTGAATCGCCGTCGTCGGCAAGAGCAGCACGTTCTCCTTCTTTTGAACGTCGATCGTCACGTTCGCCAGATCTCCCAGGTTCACCGGTCCGGGGGGCGTCGGCAGGTTGATCCGCACTGTTCGAAGCGTCGCCGGAAGCTGGGGTTGGTTGCTGGTCGCGACCGCCGGCATTCGAATTACCTTGCCCGTCAGCGTCGTCTTCGGATAGGAGCTCAGGACGACGCTGGCGACCTGGCCGAGCGCGACCTGGGCCAGATCGGTTGGCTGAAGCTCGACCGCGATCTCCAGCTTCGCGGGATCGGAGACAGTCAGAACCGGCGTGTAGGACTGGATCGCGTCACCGTCCTGGTTGTCGACTTCAGTCACAACGCCATCGAAGGGAGCCCGCAGCTGCGCCTGGTCCAGCTGGGTCTGTAGAGTTTCCAACTGTAGCTTGGCGAGATCGGCCTGCTTCTGGGCGATTTGAACGTCGATACTCTTTCCAGCCGCCGCCCCGAGCGCTTGCTGGAGGTTGACTCGTGCGAGGTCGACACCCGCCTTGGTGCTGGCCACCGTTTGCTTCGCCGCGTCGATCTCCGCGCTGGTCGCCCCTTGCTGCAATTGCGCCAGCTTTGACTGCGCGGCCTGGACGTTGGCCTGATCGACTTGAATCTGCTTCTGCGCGTTCGCGACGTCTTCCGGCTTCGGAGGTGCAGTCGCCTGATCGAACGCGGCCTTCGAGGCGTTGTAATCGGCGGTGGCCTGCTGGAGAGCGGCCGACTGCGGAAGCGCTCCAACGTTGGGCGCGTACTTCACCTTATCGTACGCGGCCTGGGCCTGGGCGAGCGCCGCCTGTTTCTTGTCGAGATCGGCGCGGAGAATGGTGAGCTGATCCGCCGTCGGCGGGGTTTGAAGCTGAGTGAGCGCGGTTTGATCCTTCTGGAGCTGGGTTTGGGCTGCCGAGATCGAGGCCTGGGCCGCCTGCACGTCGGCAGCAGTCGGACCCTCGAGCAGCTTATCGAGCGAGTCCTGAGCTTTCGCGTAGTCGGCCTCAGCCTTGGCGAGCGCTGCCCTGGCCGACGTGACCGCCGTGGATTCACCGGCTCCGGACGCATCCTTACCCATGGCCTGGTCGACTTTCAGCTGGGCGATCTGCGCCTGGGCCTGGGCAACCGCGACCTGATCGGGAAGCGTCCCGGTGTCAAGCTCGGCAAGCAACTCGCCTTTCTTCACTTTCTGGTCGGTATCGACGTACATGTGCAGGAGGCGCCCCGCCTGCCGGAAATACATAATCGCCTCTTGCTCAGCGGCAACCCGGCCCAGTGCCTTCACCTGCTGCTCGATCGCTCCCCTGGTCACGGTGTAAACTGGCTTATTACTCTCCGCGGGCGTGGGGAAAGGCGTCGGGGTCGGGTAGTCCTCCGGAAGCTTGGTGCAAGCCGCCGTGAACAGCATCCCGGCGATCATTACGACTGACGTGAGTCGACGCGCGACGTTTGCCATGAGTTCCCGTCCTCCTGATTGTCGCCGTGCCGATTATAGTCCTTCAGGAAATCGCGTCAACCCTCGCGCCCGAGCGCCCATGCTCCTGGCCTCTCGCTCTGAGCATCTCAGGTGGAGGGGATGACACGAGCGGAGGGTCGTCCAATCCTTCGGCGCGGACTAGCGGTCGCGCAGGAGGCTGACCGTCTCGACGTGATGTGTCTGTGGAAACATATCGATCGGTTGAACGTCTTCGAGGAGGTAGCCCCCCTCGCACAGGCTCGCCAGGTCGCGCGCCAGAGTCGCCGGATCACAGGATACGTAGACGACCGTCGGGGGGCGCACCCGCAGCAGCGTCTCCAACACCGCCGGCGCGCAGCCCACCCGCGATGGATCCAGAATTACCGCGTCGGGCGTCTCGTCGGTCGTACCGAGTAAGTCCTCGGTCCGTCCGGTCAGAAAGCGGACGTTGTCGACGTCGGCCGCGTTGTGCTCGGCGTCCAGCACCGCGCAGCGGGCCTCTTCGATTCCGATCACGCGTCGCGCGCGTTCCGCGGCGAGAAGCGCGAAGGTCCCTACCCCCGAATAGGCATCGACGACCAGTTCGTGGCCGGCTAAATCGAGGCGGTCGAGCACCAGCAGCGCGAGAAGCTCTGCCTGGCTGAACTGGCCGGAACGGCGGCTAAGCCAACGGGCGGAAATCGCATCGGGCAGCTCGCGTTCGTCGACCCGGGTATTCACCTGGAAGAAGGACGGTTGGGACACCCGGTAGCGCCGTCCAAGAAGCACCTCATGGTAGTTATCCTGGTCGGTGTCCAAGTCGGGAACCGCCAGCTTGGGCGAGATCAAGTACTCACCAGTTCGGGAGCCGTAACGGACCACGACCTGATGCGACTTTACCGCCACGCCCTGCAGTCGTGGCATCAGCGATACGATTTCCGGCTGCATGATCGCGCAGGTTGCGATCGGAAGGAGGTGACGGCTTTGAAAGCGAGTAAAGCAAAGCTGTCCGCGTGGATCGAGCGAAAAGCGAGCCTGGTTGCGGTAGCTCCAGGGACAGGCCGCGCCGATCATCGGACGAACCGGCGCGTCGGCAAGGTGACCGATCCGCTGAAGTTGGCGGCGCACCATCTCGGTCTTCCAGCGGACCTGCGCCGGGTAGCTAAGGTGCTGCCACTGACAGCCCCCGCATTCGCCGAAATAGGGGCAGGACGGAGACACCCGCTCCGGCGATTCGGTCAACACGTCGATCACGTGCCCGCGGCCGAAACGGCGGCGGACGTCGTCAAGCCGAACCACCACCGTCTCGCCAGGCAGTCCGCCACTCGCAAACACGGCCAGGTTTTCGTCGGTGCGCCCGACGGCACCGCCAAGGTAACTGAGATCGGTGAGGGCTAGTTCGAGAGTATCTCCAGGCTTCAAGAAGGTTTCCTGGGACGGCGGGATCGTGACTTGTGATTGTACGTCCAGTCGAGTATAATACATTCCGACGGGGCGTGGCGCAGTTTGGTTAGCGCGCAGCGTTCGGGACGCTGAGGTCGGTGGTTCAAGTCCACTCGCCCCGACCGCCGTCCGATCAGTCGGACGCTATCGGGTTGCGCGGCATTGGTGTAAGGGCAACACGTCTGCTTCCCAAGCAGAAGACTGACGGTTCGAATCCGTTATGCCGCTCCCGTTCTTCTTCTGTCATCCCCCCGCTTTACCCACCCTCGATGGATTATTGCCAAGGGCCTTGACGGGGGGTACAATGCACGTAGAGGCTAGGGAGCCGCGAGAAGCGGCATGCCCGGACCGAGGGGGCCAGAATGCAGAGGTTCTCACGCGATGACTTCCCCGTACACGGTGAGTCTGGCCGGCGGGACTGGATTGATCCTACCCGATACTCCGTCGTTCAGCGGTTCTTCCTCTCGCGCCTCGAGCACTTGATCGCCCTGCGTCGCAGCCCCGAGATGTATTCGGAATCCTGGCACACGACCCTGGTCAACCGTGCGGTCTATTCCACCTACCGGGACTGCGTCGCCCTTGGACTGGCCGAGGAGGCTCGCACTTTACTCAAGGGAGAGGAGCGATCGCCTCATAGCTCGGCGTCGGCCTGAGCGCACCCTTCCAACAATCTCACGACACCGGTTCAAGGATACGGTAATGAGCAAGCAAGCGATGCACGCGGTCCTCGATCGCGCGTGCAAGGATATGCGTTTCAACGTCCGGATGATCAACAACCCCGACGAAGCGTTGAGCGAATAC
Source organism: Chloroflexota bacterium (assembly GCA_021323915.1). GTDB lineage: Bacteria > Chloroflexota > UBA6077 > FW602-bin22 > CADDYW01 > JAJPKB01. The sequence goes on from JAJPKB010000306.1 coordinate 11,628, forward strand.
GACGTGACGCCCGAGGAACGCGAGGCGCTGAAGAGCTGTAAGCGGGACCGACTGGTCGCGGTTGGCCTGGACGAGCGAATGACCGCGTGGATTCCCTGGCAATGGGCGCCGAAGCCACGCACCTGAGTCCGCGGGAGCAGGAATTTTGAAGGGGGGAGGCATTCGCCTCCCCCCTTTTGCGCTTAGTTGTTCTGTGCCGCCCGCGCCTTGTCGTAGCACGAGCTGCAGTAGACTGGGCGATCCTGTCGGGGGAGGAACGGCACCACGGCAATCGAGCCGCACGCGGCGCACGTGACCTGGTGCATCTCCCGGGGTGGCTGGCCGGTACGCTCGCGCCTGCGCGCGGCCCGGCACGATGGGCACCGCTGCGGATCGTTCAGGAGCCCCTTCTCCCGGTAGAATTCCTGCTCTCCGACCGTGAATACGAACGGCATCCCACAGTCGCGGCAGGTGAGCGTTTTATCTCCGGCGCGCGAGGTGGGTTCGACTTTCACTTGTTCAGCCATGTTCGTTGAATCGGTCCTCCACTTCCGCGAATGCTGAGCGCGCGCGACGCTTCGCTCGAGCTCCTGGTGCAACCCGATCCACCGTTCGCCGCCCCGCGCCAGAAATCAGCCTAGCTTACAAGGGAACGATCGCACTTATGGCTCAGGTTGGGCCGATTATAGCACCTTGGGAGTTTTATGTCGAGAACTGAACGAGCATCCGGATGTAACGCACGCTCGTCGGGCGAGCTGTTCGCGGAGGCCAGACCGGCGGCCAGATTCGGCTAATCCGCCCGGGGAAAGCAGGCGAGTGAAACACAGCCGCGGTAATCCTTCACGCCGAACGCCATTGAGCTAAACGCTTCGAAAGGAGGCGGCGGGAGCTGACGGTCAGCGGCCGGTGAGAACCTCCCGGTACACCTCGACGGTGCGCTCGGCAATACGCTGGTGGGTGAATAGGCTCAGGGCGCGCTCACGCGCGCGGGCGCCCAGCGCTCGCCGCCGCTCGGGGTCATTCTGTAAGTCCCGCAGACGCGAACGAAGGATCGTCCAGTCGTCCTCGGTAAAAATCAGTCCAGCTTCACCAATTACCCGAGGAATCTCTCCCGAGCTCGAGCCAATCGGAACAACCCCGCATGCCATCGCCTCCATCAATACGCGTCCGAACTGCTCCCGCCAGTTCGGCGTGCTTCGCGACGGCAACACGAGCGCATCGAATCGTCTCATGACACCGGGCACCGCGGTGGACGGCATTTCGCCGACGAAGCGAACGCGGTCGCCCAATCCGAGCGCCTGCCGCTGCTCTTCGAGCTCGACCTGCGCCTCGCCGGTTCCAACGACGTCGAGCGTCCAGGGATCATCGAGCTCTTGGCAGGCGCGCAGCAGTAGATCGACGCCCTTGGCGCGAGTGAGACGGCCGACGTAGCCGATCCGGAACGTGGCATCCTCTGGCCGCTCGGCCGGTTTGAATAGCTCGGGATCGATTCCGAACTGCGGAATGACCCAGATCGGGCCGCGAAAGCCCTTCGCACGAAGCACCCCTTCCGCGTCCTGGTTGCCGGCGATGGCGCCGCGAACGAGACGGTAGTTCCAGGACTCCAACGTCGAGAACGGAACCGGAAGGCTCCGGTGGAGGTTTTGCCAGGTGAAAAACAGGCTCCTCGCCCCGACGCGTCGGGCCGCCCGCAACGCCAGCAGGGTCGCGAGGTTGTACGGCTCTTCGTCAACGTGCACAAGGTCCGGGCGAAGGTGTCGGAGCAGCTCCGGAAGGCGAGGGTAGAAGTGGATGTGAAAGCGCCCGTTGAACACGATTGGCGTGACCAGGATCTGATAACCAGCGGTGAAGCGACGAGTCAGCGGAAGGACCGAGCCACCCTCACGCCAGGATGGCGGCGAGATCAAGGTTAGGTCCACGTCGGCGTGTCGGGCGATTTCCTCCAGTTTGCGCTGGTAGACGTCTCGGACAAACGCCTTGGATATCATCACGACCTTCATCGACCCGCCGCCAGCTCGTCCCAGACCGCCGCGGTCGCGCGCACCGTCCGCTCCCAGGTGAAATCGGCCGCGCGCTCCCGGGCGGCGCGCCCGAGATAACCTCGAAGGTCGGCATCTCCGGCGATCGAGTCGAGCGCCGCCACCAGAGCGTCTTCACTCTTCGGATCGAACAGGAGTCCAGCCGTTCCCACTACCTCGGGGAGCGACGAGGCGCTCGAACAGACGACCGGCGTTCCGCAGGCCATCGCTTCGAGGGGTGGCAGACCAAAGCCCTCGTAGAGCGATGGGAAGACGAAAGCATCGGCTTTAGCCTGAAGCGCCCTCACCTCGTCGTCTCCGACGCGACCGAGCAGTCGCACCGCGGCGCTGATGCCAAGGTGATCCAGGTCGGCCCCCGGGTGGTAAAACAACGAGTCGCCGATCCGGAGCGCGCCGACGATCACTAGGAGATGATCGCGGCCGCGCTGTTGCCGTAACCGGGCGAACGCGCGAATGAGCATGTCGACGTTCTTTCGGCGATCCAATCCGCCTACGTAAAGGAAATACGGACGATCGATCTCGCGCTTCTCGAGCACCGAATCAGCCCAGGCGCGCTCCTCGTCGGTCTCGAGGGGTCTGAATCGATCGTCGACGCCAAGCGGTATGACCCGGATGCGATCGATCGGAATCCTCAGTCGCTCCCGAAGGTCGACGGCGCTGGCCCGCGAGTCGGTGATGATTCGCTCGGCCGAAGCCAGCCCACGAACCACCAGCGCCGTGTATAGCCGTTCACTAGCGGTCCGCCGGTACTCCGGCCGGACGAGCGGCACGAGGTCGTGGACGGTGACGCAGGTCGGAAGTCGCGGTCGAAGCGGCGCCGCGAAGTACGGAACGTGAGCGACGCTGCCCCCCGCGCGGCGCGCCGCGCTCGGTAACGCGATCTGTTCGAACCAAACCTTGGCCAGTCGCCGAGAGCGGCTGTCGAACGGGGTCGCAAGGAGGCGAGCCACGTTCACGCCAAGCGTCCGATCGGGCGGAAAGGCGGCGGCCCCGAAGGACAACACCTCGCGCGACAGGCCGACGCCCTCCATCAGATGGATCAAGTAGCGACCGGTTCCCGAAAAGGGATAGTGGAGAAACAGCGCGTTCATCGCGACACGAGGCGGCACGGTCGAGGTCACGTTTCCACGAGGCGGCGATAGATCTCGAGCGTTTGACGCGCGGCAGCTTCCCAGGTGAACCGCTTCGCCCGCTCGATTCCACGTGCTCCCAGCTCTTGCCGGCGGCCCGCGTCCCCCAGGAGTTTACCGACCGCCTCGGCGAGGCCGTCCACGTCGTGGGGAGACACGAAGACGCCGGCGTCGCCTACCACCTCGGGGAGGGACGACGAGTTCGAGCAGACCACCGGCTTCCCGCAGGCCATTGCCTCGAGCGGCGGCAAGCCGAAGCCTTCATACAGCGACGGGAAGACGAACAGATCACACAGGGAGTAGAGCGCCGGCAAGTCGTCATCCGGTACACGTCCCAGGAATATCACTTTTTGCTCGGCGGCAAGTTGATCGATGTCGCGCAAGACTTCCTGGTAAAGCCAGCCAAGGCCACCGGCGATGACCAAACGGTGGGGAAATCGAAACCTCTGACGAAAAAGCGTGTACGCCTGGAGCAGCCGCCCCAGGTTCTTGCGCGGCTCGATCGTGCCCATGTAGAAGATGTACGGAAAAGACAGGCCGTACTTTTGACGCGTCGCTTCCAGGGCCGACGGATCGGTTATCGGGAAGAACCGGTGATCGACGCCCCCGTAGACGACTTCTAC
>JAJPKB010000612.1 GCA_021323915.1 Chloroflexota bacterium
CGTCCCGAGGCTCGGCGCCTGGATGGTCTTGAAGCAGTCCGCTTTGCCCGGCCAGGTGAGGCCGTAGCGCTCCTTGCCGACATCCACCGCTTCGCCGAGGGCCAGTTTCAGCCGATCGAAGTCAAGCTTGCCGTCTTCGGTGCGGATCTCCGGAAAGAGGCGCAGCAGCTCCGCTACCCTGTCGGCAGCAATGTCGTGTGAGCGCAGCTCGAGGGACTCGGGTTGAGCACTCATGGCACAGCCTCCCACTATTGGTCGAGCATTCGGCCAAGGCGTCTAAGCCAGCCTTCCACTTCGTTGTCCGGATCCCTTGCGCGGATCCGTTCTGCTGTCATCCTTGGGAATGCTCGGGCGGCAAGCTTCTTCTTCGCCGTAGTGTCACCCCAGACCGGCGTTCCCTGCATACCGACAAGCTTCGGAACGTCGTCGAAGTCTCCGAAGGTAACGGAGCGGCCCACGCCTTCCCAAATCGCGTCCGGGTGAAGGTAGTTTTCGATCTCACGCTTACGGGTCAGGACACCCCAAGACCCGTCACCACGCTCCTCCACCTGAGCAATCGCCTCTTCATGTTCTCGCTTCGCGTTTGAGCGCTCGTTCCCTCGATCGCTATCGTAGATGTGAACCTCCGGCCTTCTGAACTCTCTCAGGTAGTGCGCGTCGGCCCACTGCTTCAGCGTCCCTCCCCCTAACACAACAAATGCTATCCTCCTGTCGGTTTCCAGGTTGGGGATCGACGGGTCAGCCTCGTGCAAGGCCCGACTGAGGCATTTCAATGCATCCACATCGGTAGGGCCCTCGACACAGAGGAGCAGCTTTACGCGGTTGTCGGGTACCGAACCCATTGCCTCCGCCACCTTCTGGAGGACGGTGTCCGTACATTCTTCGACCACGGGTTGCCCGTCCACGCCTCGTGAGACATATCGAAAGCTGTCGAGGGGAAGATAGTTGGCAAACCCCGGGCTGTGGGTAGTCAACAGCACCTGGCACCCGGGTTCGGCGGCTAGTTCTTGAAATGAAGCGAGCAGAAGTCTCTGATTGTTGGGATGCTGGGAGGTTTCCGGCTCCTCGATGGCGTAAACGATGTTACGCGTGGTGCCCTCAGCAAGACGGCGCTCCGCCTCGCTCCGAAAGAAGCTCACGAGGATCATTCGGCGGACACCGCTCCCTCTCTTGTTCACCGGGATTCCGTCATCACTATTCAGAGTAAGCGAGAACAAGCCAGGCCATTTCGGATCCGATTTGAACTCGGGCGTCAACTCCTTGGCCAGGTTTGCGTCAAGCTTTGAGAGCGCGAAATGCGTCCGTTGGGCCAGCTCGACCGCCTTGCTTCGGACCGCATCAACCACGTCCGCGAGCTTCTCGCGGATGTCTGGCTCTGCGAGCGCGAGGGAGACGGCCACCTTCATCGGGTCTTGGACCTCGGCATCGGTATCGCGGCTGCTCCGGTCGCTCTGAAAGAGCGCAAACAGCGGGAGATGGGGGCTCAGCTTGTCCCAGATACGCTTTCCATCTTCCTTAGTAACGGGAATCTCGGTATCAACGCACTGCAGATCGGAGCAGGCGCCCCAGATCGCCGCACGCATTGCCGGGTTGCTGTTTCGATTTACTGCTGCACTTATCCCGAGCTTATCCATACGCAACCTAAGCTGCGGTTGGGTGAGCTGGAGGAGATCTCCATAGTCCGCTGCCGTTGGATGGCGGCTACAGATGAACACCTCCTCCTTCGGCTTTGCGCCAGTGCATTGCCAACGCTTTTTTATCCTGAGATTGCCGTTTGCGGTCAGGAGAAATTCTTGTTTAAGATCAGTCTCGGCTTGAGAATCGAGGACGATCGGCGACGGGAGGTCCGAAAACTCACAGGTAATTTCGATGTTGGCGTTTTCCGCCCTGACATGGCAGTCCCCTGGCTCGATCTTTACCGCGTCATTATTGAAGAAAATCTCCAGGGCTTCGAGGATGCTGGACTTCCCGACGTCGTTCCTACCAATGATCGTCGTGAGGTCGCCGATTTGGACGGTCGTCTCGTCCCGGTAGCAGCGGAAGTTCTTAAGTGTGACAGATTCCAGCCTCAATGTGGAACTTCCTCCTCGTAAGCAATGTCCGGCATCCGCTAGCGCAGCGTCCAGCGGAGCGTAAAAAGCGTCTTCTCCTCGACGAGCTGCTCCAGCCGGCGGCTCGTTTCGTCCAGGAGATGGTCCTTCTGCCGATCGATCTCTCGGCTGGCCGCGTCGTAGTCCCGCCATGCGGCTTCGCGCTTGGCTTCGAGCGCGCGAGCGCTTCTCTGGCGCTCCAACTTCTCTGGAAGGGTCGGGGCGAGACGCGCTGCCTTCTTCGCCTCTTTGAGCTGGTCGTCCAATTCCGCGAGCTCGCCCTTCAGCGAGGCACGACGATCCTCGGCCCAGTGGTCAAGCTTGTCCATCTCGGTCTCGAACCAGCGGCTGTCGCGGCTGGTCATCTCTTCGAGTAAGATCTGGCGACGCCGCGCCTGGGCTTGATCCAAGGCGGCGACGATCGGGGCTGGTGGGTCTCGACGTCCATTCTGAGTCGCGGGAAGGTCGAAGAAACGGCGACACTGCGCCTCGTCGACGGCCTGTCCGTCGTCGGTGAGGCCGCTCAAAATGAGCAGGTCTTCGGTTTCCAGAGCGCTCAGGGTCAGGCGAGAGCAGACGAGCCAGCCACCCTGGCCAACGAGCGACTCCAGGATCGCGATGCGCTTGCGGCTGCCGGAGTAGTCGAAAGTCACGTCCGCGGGAGGGGTCGCCAGGGCCTTGCCGCGCTCGAGCACTCGCTGGGCGAGCGGGTGGCCAATCCGGTAGGTATTCGCGTCCTCGACGGCCTTACCCATCCGGTAGGGGCCGCGGTGGATGTTTTCGCCGGAGAACGGGTTATGGTGGAGGGTGAAGCCATGGCCGTGGTCGTCGAAGTGGGCGTGCTCCGCGAGCAGGTGACGGGTGAGCTGCCAGAGCTGCTCGTTGAAGCGGTCAAGGACGTCGTGGCTTTGGATCCGCACCTTCTCGACGACGTCCTGGTCGAAGTTGTCGAGGAGCTGTTCGCGGGCGGTACGCTGGCCCTCGGCGATGTCGGCCTCGAGCTCCCGCTGGAGTTGGTCGAACTCGAACTGGATCTGTTCCGGCGTGCGGCAGCGCTGGTAAATATCCGCGATCCGCTTCTCGAAATCCACGCCCGACTCCACCGCGCCGAGCACCTCGTCGCTCGCACCGAAGACGCCGTCGAAGAGGCGAAACTTTTCGTCGAGGAGCTCGTAAACCCGCTGATCGGCGGCGTTCCGCTTGTTCAGGAAGTTGACCACGACGACGTCGAACTTCTGGCCGTAGCGGTGGCAGCGCCCGATCCGCTGCTCGATCCGCTGGGGATTCCAGGGCAGGTCGTAGTTCACCACCAGGTTGCAGAACTGGAGGTTGATGCCCTCGGCCGCCGCTTCGGTGGCGATGAGGATGGATGCATGGTCGCGGAAGTGCTCGACGAGCGCGGCCCGCAGATCGGCGCTCGGGGAGCCGGTAATACGGTCGGTACCGGCATGCTGCGCGAGCCACCGCTGGTAAATCGCCTTCGAGTTTAGGTCGCTGTTGGTCCCGTTGAACAACATGACCTGTCCCGCGAACTCGGTCCGCTCCAGCAGGCGAAACAGGTACTCCTGGGTGCGTCGCGACTCGGTGAAGATGACCGCTTTTTGCTGTAGGGTCGCGACGCCCTGGCGTTGCCGCGCCTCGGCGGCAGCAGCAAAGCCGCGGCGGAGCGCCGTGAGCAGAACCTCCCCCTTCGAGTTCTTGACGATCGACCGGGCAAGCCCGTGGAACTGCTGGAGCTGCGCCGTCTCCTCGCGCATCTCCGCGATTTGCTGTGGCGTCAGGTTCGGCCGCGTCGGTTCGGCACCGCCGTCCTCGTCCTCGTCCCACTCGTCGGCGAGCTCGTCCAGTCGTTCCCAGTCCGACGATAGCTCCTCGGGCGGGGCATCGACGTTGTCCGCAGCGCCTGCGGCGCCCTCGAGTCGCTGGACCAGCCCTTCGAGCGTACCGGCAATAGCGTAGGTGGACGAAGCGAGCAGCTTCCTCAAAATCAGGGTCATGAGCTGGCGCTGGCTGGCCGGTAGCGCGTAGAGCTTGGGGCGTTGGAGGTAATCCGAAACCAGGTCATAGAGCCGCTGCTCTTCGTCGGAAGGGACGAACTCCTGCACCAGCGCGTGGCGATTCGTGTACTTCACGTACTCCAGCGCCTGACGGCGCAAGGTGCGTTTGCAGAGGGGCTTGAGGCGCTGCTTCAGCTCGGCGAAGTCGACGTCGTTAGCCAGGCGCGTGAAGCGCGCTCGAAAGCACTTGAAGTCGCCGAACGCGTACTCGTCCACGATGCTGACCAGACCGTAGAGCTCCAGCAGGGAATTCTGGAGCGGCGTCGCCGTGAGCAGCACCTTCGGGAACGGCGCGATGGCCTGCTTGATCGCGAGGGCGATCTTGCTAGATGTCTTGTAGACGTTCCGCAGGCGGTGCGCTTCGTCGACGACGACTAGATCCCAAGAGGTCTGCCGAAGATACGGTTCCTTCGCTCGTGCGAATTGATAGGAACACAGGACGATCGCGCCTTGCAGGAAGGGATTGAGCTTGCCGGATCGGATTTCCTCGTTGAACGTGCGCGTTTCCAGAATGACCGTGGGGAGGTAGAACTTGTCGGCCAGTTCCTGAGCCCACTGTTTGCGCAGGTTTGCCGGCAGAATCACCAGCAAGCGGCGCTTGCGCTCGGCCCACTTCTGCGCGAGCAAGAGGCCCGCCTCGATGGTCTTCCCAAGCCCGACTTCATCCGCCAGAATCGCCCCTTTGGAGAACGGGCTGCGGAAGGCAAAGAGGGCAGCCTCGACCTGGTGCGGATTGAGATCGACCTGAGCATCGGCGAGCACGGCGGCAAGCTTCTCAACACTATCCGAGGCCGAGCGCTTGGTTAGCTCGTGGGCAAAGTACTTGGCATGAAAATCAGTCAACTGCATCCGGTGCGACCCGTCTCGCCAAGAATGCCAACGGACGACAAGCCGATCGCGCACCGGACCGCCGCCGCGCTGGACGGCGGATGAAGCCGTTGGTGGCGACCGAGTTCTCGTGCTCCAGCCTTGGAGTCCCTCGCGCTGTCGACGCCATTGCTCTGGTGGCAGCCTTGCTCTCACCAGACATCGAGCTCAAGTTTTGTGATCCGGTGTGTTGACCGGGCCTGAGCGGCTGTCAGCCTACCGGACCGGCATCAGCGCCGAACCACCATCGGTGCTCTCGAGGGTGACGGGCGACATCGCCGGCGGTCGCCAATTCACCCTTCGCCTGGTTCCCGAGTAGCCCCGAAGCGCCGACTCGGCACGCTGCTCGTCTGCTGCGAGTATATCAATCAGCATCAGCGAAAACAATGCAAAGTCGAGTCTTGATCGATGGCTGCTTACCGTCCCCGAATCTCATCGGACCTTGCTTCGCAAACTCCGCATGGGATCGTCGTGGCCTCCACCTGCGTGCATTACCCTCCCTCCAGGTCTTTCCGACCCAGCCACTCCCGCAGCTCGCGGCGGAGCAGCTTGCCGGTGGCGTTGCGGGGGAGGGAGTCGACGAATCGAAACCGACCTGGCACTTTGTAGCCAGCCAGGCGCTCCCGGCAGAACTCGACCAGCTCGTCGGCGGTCGGCGTGGCGCCGGGCCGGACCTTGATCGCCGCGGCGACCGCCTGACCCCAGCGCGCGTCCGGGATCCCGGCCACGCCGGCCTCCTCGATCGCCGGGTGCGCCAGGAGGGCCGCTTCGACCTCGGCCGGATAGACGTTCTCGCCCCCCGAGACGATCAGATCGTCGCGCCGGTCGACGACGTAGAGGAAGCCCTCCGCGTCGAGGTAGCCCAGGTCGCCGGTCCTCAGCCAGCCGTCGCGGATCGCCGTGGCGGTCGCGTCGGGCCGATTGACGTAACCGGGAGAGACCGTCGGCCCGCGCACGACGATCTCGCCCACTTCCCCCGGCGCCGCGCTCGCCCCATCGCGCTCGATCCGCAGCTCGGTCGGCAGCAGCGGCTTGCCGGCCGATCCCAGCTTGCGGAGCGCGTCGGCCGGCGCCAGGGTGGCGACCTGCGAGGTGGTCTCGGTCAGCCCGTAGGTCTGGACGACCGGCACCCGACGCCGGGCGCACTCCTCGAGCAGCGGACGCGGCGCCGGACCGCCGCCGAG
>JAJPKB010000542.1 GCA_021323915.1 Chloroflexota bacterium
ATCGCGTTGCGCAGCGACGCGCTGAAGATCGTTCGGTTGCCAGACCGCAGCTCCGCCCGAAGGTCGACCACGTCGACCGGCGGGAGACCGGCGCGCGAAGGGGACCAGGCTTCGCCCGCTCCTCGTTCTCCTGGTCCCGATCGCCATTGAGAGGCTCCCTTGGCCATCTCCCCGGACGGTGAGGATGGAGCATCGCCGGGCGACGACGGCCCCATCCGTTCCGGTCGGTTTGGCAGGACCGAGGGAGCGGAATAGGCGCCGATCCGCTCCGGCATCGTCAGGAGCCGGAGGTGCCCGCGCCGAGCGTCGTGGTACGATTCGAGCGCGGGCGTAGCGCTGCCCAGGATCAGGGTAAGTCCGGCGATCTCGGCCAGCTTCCGCGCCACGTCGCGGGCATGATAGCGGGGTGTCTTCTCCTGCTTGTAGGACCACTCGTGCTCCTCGTCGACGACGATCACGCCGAGGCCCGGCACCGGCGCGAAGACGGCCGATCGCGATCCAACGACCACGTCGGCTTCGCCGGCGCGGATCCGCCGCCATTCGTCAAAACGCTCGCCGGCGGTGAGCCGGCTGTGGAGGACCGCGACTCGCCCGGGAAACCGTCCGGCGAAGCGCTGGATCGTCTGCGGGGTCAGTGAGATCTCCGGGACCAGGACGATTGCCCGTTTTCCGCGTGCCAGGCCCTCGGCAATCGTGCGCAGGTACACCTCGGTCTTACCGCTCCCGGTGATCCCGTGCAGCAAGAACGCACGGCATTCGGATCCGTCGAGCGCGGCGCGAATCTCGCCCATCACGGCCTCCTGGCGTGGCGTGAGCGCCGGCGGCGCGACGCTCGGGAAGACGCGATGGGCAAGCGGATCCCGTCGGACCTCGCGTCGCTCGAGCGTCGCCAAACCGCGCTTGACCAGCGCGGTCACCGTTCGGGTGTCCGCGACGCCTTCCTCGCGCAGCAGCGCCATGGCGACGGCGTTCCCGGGGCCAGCCTGGATCAACCGAGCCAGCACCTCCTGTTGCCGCGGCGCGCGCTCGAGCGCGGCAAGCGCCACCCGAGCCTCGTCGACGTCTGCGGCGAGCGAGGCGAACGCCTCGAGGCGCGGTCCGGTCGTCGCCGGTCGAATCGTCGTCTCGCGCTGGACGACTCCCAGCCCGATCAGTCGTCTCAGAATTTTCTCGGTCTGCCGGGCCAGGCGGCGCCTGGCGAGTGCCTGACGCAGCCGACCAAGATCGACCGGTCGATTCTGGCGGAGCGCCTCCAGAACCAGATACTCGCCTTCCGAGACCTCCCGGGGAAGATCGGCGCCGGGTACGAGCGACAGAAAGGTCACCGGACGCTGGGCCACGCCGGGAGGAAGCATCAGGGCGAGGGCGTCGATCAATGGGCAGCAGTAGTGCTCGGCCATCCAGCGCGCCAGGGAGATCTGGTTCGCGGAAAGGAGGGGCGCGCTGTCCAGGACACGCGACACCGGGCGAATCGGGATATCGGGTGGGCGATCGATTCGGGCCAGGACGACGCCCTGGGCCTCGGCGTTGCCGAAGGGGACGACGACCAGCGAGCCGACGTCGACCGGCTGCGCCGGATCGCAAGTATACACGAAAGTGCTGCCCCGACCGCCCGGCGAGTTGACCGCGACCTCGACGTAGGACAAGGGAAAGCCTTTCGTGGATCAGCCGAGCCGAATCTGCCGCGGGCGCACCTTCAGTCGTTCGGCAGTGATGATCGCCTTGACCTGTTCGACCGCGCAGTCGAGCTGACCCTGCCGATTGATGACCAGGTAGTCGTAGGCGGGGATCTGGCGGAGCTCCTCGCGCGCCTGTTGGACGCGGCGCTGAAACGCCGCGTCGGTCTCGGTCTTCCGACGGGCGAGGCGCTCGACCAGCTCGTCGAAGCTACCCGGCCCCAGGTAGATGAACACCGCGTCCGGGACCTTCTGTTTGATCTGCGCCGCGCCCTGAACGTCGATCTTCAAGAGAACGGTCTGTCCCGCGGCCAGCGCCCGACGCACTTCCTCGACCGGCGTCCCGTACAGAACGCCGTAGACCTCGGCCCATTCCAGCAGCTTGCCCTCGGCTTGCCACCGCCCGAACTCGTCCGCGGTCAGGAAATGGTAGCTCTTCCCCGGAACTTCGCCTGGCCGCCTCGCGCGGCAGGTCGCGGTGACGACGCGCGTCAGCGGGAAGCCATCGGCTTCCAGGCGCGCGAGAACGGCATCCTTGCCGACCGCGCTCGGGCCCGATAGCACCACGAGCAAGCCGCCGCGGGGAGGCAGAAGCTCGTCGTATGGCCAGGCGTCGGGAAGCTCGGTCGTGCAATTTCGGATGACCGAGGGTGGTCCGGAAGCGGCGCTCGAGTCGGCCATGGTCAATTCGTCCGTGCTATACTGAAATTTACGATGACGTTCGACGGTCTTACTCTCACCGCCATGGCGGCCGAGCTTCGCCAACAACTGATCGACGCGCGGGTGCAAAAGATCATTCAGCCCGACGCTCTGAGCCTCGCCCTGGAAACCTACGGGAACCACCGGCGCCGCTGGCTGCTGCTTTCGGCCGAGCCACGTCGACCCCGGGTCTATCTGACCGCCGACAAGCCGGGGCGCGGCGTCGAAGCTCCGTCGCCGCTCCTGCTCCTGCTTCGGAAGCACGTCGAAGGCAGTCGTATCGTCGGGATCGCCCAGCCGCCCGGTGAGCGCATTCTCGTTTTCGAATTCGAGCGCCGCGTTCAACCTGACGCCGAACGATCATCCGGCGATCCGGAAGAAGCGGTGGAGTCGGCGCAGGTCGCCGCCTTTCGCTTGATTATAGAAGCCATCAGTCAGTATAGCAATCTGATCCTGATCGACGCTGACGATACGGTGCTGGAGGCGACCCGACGGATCACCGCCGAGCAAAACCGTCACCGGGTCACTCTGCCACGTCACCCGTACCTGCCACCACCGGCTCAGAGCAAGCGTCCGCTGGATCGGGTTGATCCGTCTCATTGCCGCGATGTCCTTCGGCAGGCGGGAGTGGACGGCGCGGTCTGGCAGGCGCTGGTCGCCGGATTCGCCGGAATCGGCCCGCTCGTGGCGCGCGAGGTCGTCTTTCGGGCGTTCGGAGACGCGAAGGCGCGCGTGCCGTCCGATCCATCGACCCTCGACCTTGCCGCTCAGCACCTCGGATCGGCGATAGCGGAGATCGTGGGTCCGGTTTTCGACGGCTCGTTCGACGCCTCAGTCGCCCTCGACGGCGATACCGTCGTCGCGTTCGCACCGTATCCGCTCACCCACCTGGGCCGCTGGGAAGGGCGGGCGAGCTTGAGCGTCGCCGCCGAGGAATACTACCGCCAGGAGGGCGGCACCCGAGCGGTCGACGTCGCCCGGCGAGCCGTGCAGGCGGCCATCGCGGCGGAACGCTCGCTGGCCGACCGCAAGCGCGAGTCTCTGCTTCGTGCCCTCGATAGCTCCGCCCGGGCCGACGAGTTTCGCCAGCGTGGCGTCCTCTTGCTTACCTACGGAGCCGGTCTGAGCCGCGGCGCGACCTCGTTCCGGGCGAACGGCGTCGAGATCGATCTCGATCCCCGACTGACCGCGGTCGAAAACGCGGGAGTGTTCTTCCGTCGTTATCAGAAGGCCCGGGCCGCGCTCCGCGAGGTCCCAACCCTCCTCGAAGAGGCCGAGCTACGCCTCCGATACCTCGACGAGGTAGCCGCGCTGGCCGACCTCGCCGAGACCGCGGACGACCTGCGAGCCCTGCGCGCGGAGATCCGTCCCGAGCGACGCCAGCCAGCTCGAAAGCCCGGACGTAAGCCGGCGCGGCGAAGCGAGCCGGGAGTTCTGCGTTTGCGTGCGACCGACGGCACCGAGATCCTGGTCGGACGAAGCGCCCGTCAGAACCACCAGGTCACCTTCGAGCTTGCGCGCCCCGACGACATCTGGCTGCACGCGCGTGGCTGCCCGGGCGCCCACGTCGTCCTGCGGACCGGTGGAAGCTCACCCCAACCACGGGCGCTCGACGAGGCGGCCCGGATCGCCGCCTACTACAGCACGAATCGATCGGCCGGACGAGTCGCCGTGGATTGGACGCGCCGTGGCCTGGTTCGCCGCCTGGGCAAGGGAACCCCGGGGCTGGTCTCCTACTCGGGCGAGCAAAGCGTCCTGGTGAAGCCGGAGCGAAACCCCGCGGGGAGCGTGAACGAGGCCTGACCAAAGATTCGGAGCGGGGATCTCCCTCACACCCTGCCCCCTCTTGTCTACCCTCCTCGCCCCCTTCGCCAGGGGGAGCCTTCAGTGCGCGGGAGAGGGGTCTGCAGGGCAGATGCCTCTGCAAAGACCCTTCCCCCTCGAATGGGGGAAGGGGTAGGGGATGAGGGAGATCCCGGCTCTGCCCGGAGCAAGTTGGACGCTCGCCGGCTGATCGTCCTGGCTGTTTGCTCTAGGAAGCGCGCCGGGTCATTCTTGGCTGCTGGCCAGCGCCCTTGGCAAGGCTTTCGATCTCTTCGTGGATCGACTCGATCTGCTTGCCGGTCGAGCCATCGTACGCGAAGAGCAACGTCGCGAAGTCGTCGGCGTGGTGAGCCTCTTCCTCGATGACGTCCTCGAAGATCTTACGAGTCACGTTGTCGTCGAAGCCGCAGGTACGAATGATCTCGTCGTAGAAGTCGATCGTCGCGCGCTCGCCGACCAGGTCGGCCTCCATCATGCTTCGGAGATCGTGGTTGTACTCGGTGGGCATCGGGCTCAAGCGAGCGATGTCCTCCGGCTTGTCGCAGGGCACCCCGCCGAGCTGTTGAATTCGCTCGCCGAAGAGCCGCGCGTGCTCGTACTCGTCCTCGGCATGCTCTTTGAAGATATCGCGCAGCTCAGCGCTGTGAATGTCGGATGCCATGAAGTAATGGTGCCAGTACTGGAGGAATGAGCTCCACTCGCTCGCCTGGGCGCGGGTGAGCAACGCCACGATTTCGCGCGGATCCGCCTTGTAGCCCGCGGTGAGCGCCCCGTCCGGCTCGTTCTGTTCGGCGTCGCGCATCTGCTTCTGGATCCGGTTCTGCCAGATCAATTCGCCCTGGCTGCCACGTCCGGAGACGCCCTGGCCACTCGAGCCGCCCTGATTCCAGCTCTGGGCCTGCGATCCCCGTCCCTGTCCAGGCATCTCTTCTTCCTGCCAATGGTTCGCCATGCAAGTCTCTCCTCTGTCGGACGCTACGATCCGCGAATGCCGTCAGCCACCCCAGGCTGACGCCCGAACGTCAGCAAGACCGGTGCCGGTAACGGTGAGATCAGCGGTTCGCGCCTTCGAGGAATTCTGGTTAGAATTGACCGAAAGGAGAGTGAGCATGGCGAACCAGTCGCGTTTGTGCTTGATGGCGGTTCACGCGCACCCGGACGACGAGGTCATCTCGACCGGCGGAACCTATCTCCGCTACGCGGACGAAGGACTATCCACCGTGCTGGTGTGCGCGACCGGCGGCGAAGAGGGCGAGATCCACGATCCGGACCTCGACCCGGTCGAGGCCCAGCCGCGCCTCGCCGAGATCCGCGCCGGAGAGCTACGCTGCGCCTGCCGGACGTTGAAGATCGGCACGGTTGAGATGCTGGGCTATCGCGACAGCGGCATGGCCGGGACGCCCGCCAACCAGAATCCGTCGTGCTTTCACCAGGCCGATCTCGACGAAGCGACGGCGCGACTCGTCCGTTTGATCCGCCGCTATCGGCCAAGCGTCCTGGTGACCTACAACTCCTTCGGCTTCTACGGTCATCCCGATCACATCAAGGCGCACCAGATCACTCACGCGGCGTTCGATCGCGCGGCCGACCCGGACTTCGTGCCGACGCCGAATTTGACCCCCTGGCAGCCGCTCAAGCTGTACGAGACCGCGATCTCGCGCGAGGGGATGCGGCGCTGGCGCGAGGTGATGCGTCAACAGAACCCCGAGGAGGCGGCCAATCGCAACGACGACGGGTTCGATCCGGAGAAGCTGGGAACGCCCGACGAGCAGATCACGGCGCGCATCGACGTCCGCCGCTATCTCGCCACGCGCGTCGAAGCGCTGCGGTGCCACCGAACCCAGATTCCCGCGGATAGCTTCTTCTTCAAGCCGCTTCCCGAGGGAATCGGCGATGAGATGTTCGGCTTCGAGGAGTACGTCCTGGCCCGCTCGCTGGTGAAGCACCCCCCGAAGGAGGACGACCTGTTCGCGGGAATTCGGTAATCGCTTCGCAGAAAAGAGGGCTACGCCAGATCCAGAATGCCACGGGCGACCTCGCCGGCCTCCATCGCTCGGAATGCCTCGTTGATCTCGTCCAGCGCGAAGTGGCGGGTGATCAGCTCGTCCAGCTTGATCCGCTTCTCCATGTAGAGGTCGACGATCCGCGGGAAGTCGACCTGTGGCCGCGACGAGCCGTAGGCGCAGCCCATCAGCGTCTTGGACTGACGCATCATCCAGACCGGCTTGAACGTCAGCTCGGCGTTCTCGTCGGACACGCCGACGACGACCGCGACGCCCCCTTTCCGCACGCTCTCGTACGCCTGGCTGATCGTTTTCGGGTTCCCGATGACTTCAAAGGCGTAGTCGGCGCCGTAGCCGCCGGTCAGCGCCTTGACTCGATCGATCACGTTCTCTTTGGCAGCGTTGAGCACGTGGGTCGCGCCCATCTCGCGCGCGAACTCTAGCTTGTTGTCAAGGACGTCGACGGCGATGATCCGGGCCGCTCCAGCCAGCCGCGCCCCCTGAACGACGTTCAACCCGACGCCGCCGGTGCCGATAACCACGACGTTGCTCCCGGGCTCGACCTTCGCGGTATTGACGACCGCCCCGATGCCGGTCGTGACCCCGCAGGCGACGAGCGAGCAGATGGCCAGCGGCGCGTCATCCCGAATCTTGACGATGTTCTTTTCAGAGACGACGGTTCGCTCGGCATACGTGGCGACTTCCAGGAACTGGTTGATCGTCTTGCCGCCTCGGGAAAGACGAGGACGGGCCGGGCTCGCCGGGGTGCAGAGGTACGGCATCCCCCGCACGCAATAAAAGCACTCTCCGCACTTCGAGCCAAAGGCGATGATGACGTGATCGCCCGGCCTGACTCGGGTGACGTTCGGGCCCACCGACTTGACGATGCCGGCTCCCTCGTGGCCAAGCACGACCGGAAGAACAGTCGGCGTATCGCGGTTAACGTGGTGAAGATCGGAATGGCACACACCGCTGGCGATAAGCTCGACCTCGACCTCACCCGGCCCCGCCGCCACCAGGTCGAGATCCTCGATCACCAGGGGCTTTCGTCGCTCGTATAATACTGCCGCTTTCATTGTCTATCCTCAAGCAGGGTTGTGTAACTGTTCGAAGCCACCGCGACGATAGCACAGACCCCGCTTGAGCGTCCAGCCCCGTCAGCTCGGCTCAATCGCCTCGAAGATCAATCGTTGATGGTCCATGACCTCGCGGATGAAACAGACCCTGTTATAGCCGTTTCGGAGGCTTTCGAGCTTGTAGCGGAAGTCGTGGTCGGTGAGGAAGCATGGAAGCATCTTGAGGGCGGGAACGATTTTCCGCGGGCTCCACTTCCAGACTCGGTCCCACCGGTTCATCGTTTCGATGTAATCCCTGCGACCGTTCTTGCGTGAGACCAGGCGAAAGTAAGGCGCGGCGCAACGCTCAATCTGTTCTTCACCGGCCGGCAGCCACGATCCAGGATAGGCACGTTGCATGACCGCGAGAATGTATTCGTTGGATCCCTTCCTGGCACTCAGCGAGATATCGTCGTATGCCGGGGCATTCCGCCCCCAGGTCATGGTTTGAAGATACAGCCGGCCCCCGGCAGGAAGCAGAAGGCGACACCGCTTAAAGAAGCTTTCGTAGACGCGTTCTTGCGTGCCCGCCAGGTACTCTTCGACCGAGCAGAAGTGCTCGAACGCCCCGACGCTGACAATGCCGTCGAATGGGCCAAACGTCGTGGAGTCAATGGACTTCCAGTCCAGGAGATGCACGTCGAGGCCGTTTCGCTGGCAGGCCACCGCTTGCTTGGGGGACAAGGTGACGCCCACACCCCGTCCTCCACGATCCCTAATCGTCTTGAGGAAGGGTCCCCAGCCTCAACCGACGTCGAGGACACGAAACCCCTCGACGAAACGGATTCCCGAAAGGATGTAGGCGTGCTTATCTTGCTGCGCCTGCTCCAGCGTCTTCGAGAAGTCGCCGTCGTACAGCGCGCAGGTCACTTCACCGTATTGTCCCATGTCCACGCGAACGATGTCGTCGAGGTAGTCGTAGGTCGCTCGGATCTGCTCGAGCGTCGCCATGATGAGCACAATCTTTCAGACAACGATCTGAACGGTGTGTGAACAAATCAGGGCATTCCATGAACATGCGGTGGCCTTCGTGCGCGGTCCCCGTGGCGTGTGCTATCCTTCCTCTCACGGCCGGCGACGTCGTTCCCGGCCGCGACCCAGCGCGGAGGTGTTTGAGATGGCGTTTACCTGCACCTCGTTCTCGTTTCCGCTGCTGTCGCTCGCCGACGCGGCGAAGGTCATCGGGCTGCTCGGCATCGCGAACCTCGACGTGGGCGCTCACGAGGGGGGCTGCCACGTTCAGCCCTCTCAGGTCGAGGCGAACCCCCGGGCGACGATCGAGTCGATCCGGCGGGCCGTGGGCGAGGCCGGGGTAGGTGTCTCCGACTTCTTCCCGACCTTTGGCGAAGGTTTCCGCGGCCGACCGGTCAATTCCCTGAATCCGAGCGAGCGCGAGGCGAATCTCCGACGGTTCCGCTCGATCGTGGAAGTGTCGAAGGCGATCGGCGCGAAGGGCATCACCTTGCTCCCCGGCGTCGTCTGGGATGAAATCGGCCCTGACCGCTCGTTCGAGCTTTCGATCGAAGGCCTGCGCCGCCTGGTTCCGATCGCCCACGACGCCGGCCTTCGGCTGAGCGTCGAATGCCACCTGGAATCGGTGGCCGAGTCCCCGACAAAGGCGCGGGAGCTGATCGAAGCCGTTCCCGGTCTGGCCCTGACCCTCGACTACTCGCACTTCGTCGCCGGGGGCTATTCTCCCGACGAGGTTCACCCGCTGGTGCCGCTCGCCGGCCACTTCCACGCCCGTCAGGCGCGCGCTGGGTTCCTCCAGTCGAGCCGTCGGGATGGGACGCTGAATTTTCCGGACATCGTCCGTCGACTGAAGGCCGCCGGCTACCCGGGAGACCTGTGCCTGGAGTACACCTGGCAGGAATGGCGCGGCGCCAACAACGTCGACGTGCTGTCCGAGACGATTCTCCTGCGCGACGAGCTCGCCGCCGCGCTGAGCGGTTAGTGCAGGAACAGGACACCTATTCGGCATTGGTGCCCGGCCACCCCGCCCGGAGAAGGGATCTTTGGGGGACACCCCCAAACCCCCGCCCTGTCGGGGCATTAGGACGCTTCCGACCACATTCGACCGACCGTCTCGGTTTCGCCGACCGCCCGTTCTCGGGAGGACGGGAAGGCGCTTACCGAGGCGTCACACCGTCGTCGATTCGCGCCGCGTATCGGCGGCCGACCGGGCGGCCGCGAGCGGTGAGTGCGAGGGCTGAAGCGCCGAGGCGGCGGCCGCGACGAGGCTCACCGCGCAGGAGATCACGAACGCCAGGTGCAGGCCACCCAGGAAGGTCGCCAGCGCGCCGGGGCTGGCCTCCATGCCGCCGCCGTAGATGAAGATCTTCATCATCACGTCCTCGGGAATCTGGGCGAGGACGAGTGGAAACGCGATCGCGATGCTCAGCATCTGCCCGGTATTCGCCAGCATCGTCCGAACGCCGGCGGCCATTCCTCGCTGATCGGCCCGAACCGACGTCATGATGACGTTCGTGTTCGGCGAGCTGAAGAAGCCCGATCCACCTCCCATGATCGCCATCCAAATGGCAAGCTGCCAG
>JAJPKB010000605.1 GCA_021323915.1 Chloroflexota bacterium
AGGCCGATCGTCAGCAGCGTTGTCAGCCAGAAGATGCCAGTCGGACGTAAATAGCCGGTCGCGGCTCCGACCGCGAGAACCACCCCGGCGATCGCCAGCGTGGTGAGCCAGCCGGCCAGTAGCTTGCCAAGGATCAGGCTGGCCCGCGAAAACGGCGCGAGCAGCAGCGGCTTGATCGTGCTGTCCTCCCACTCCCGCGCCGTCGCAAGGCCCGAGTTCACGACGCCGGCGATGGTCAAAAGCAGAACCAGCGTGGGAACCATCTGGAACTGGACCAGCCCAACGTCCTGGGCCCGGAGGTCGCTCTCGTGGACCTGAACGCCGATCGGGTCGTCGGGCTGGCGTGCGTAGAACTCGGTGATCGCCATCGGCAGGGAGCGCCTCAGGTCGTTGGTGAAGTCCAGATTCAGGTTGTTCACCTGAATCGTCACCGGGTCCGGCTGACCCGTGGCGAAGTGCTGATCGAAGTCCGCGGGAATCGTGATCACCGCGGCCACGTCCAGCCCGGCCAGCTCGCGCTGGGCCTCGGCGGCCGACACGATCCGCGGCAGGAACGCGTCGGACGACTCGAGAATCTCGACGAGCTGGTGGGCCCGGGGACCGTTGTCGTCGACGACGACCGCGACCGGATTTCGCCCGACCGCGGCGGCCGCGATGTAGAGGACCGGCAGGAACAGCAGGGGCGGCAACAAGGTCGCGGCGATCGCCGAGGGCTGGCGAAGCCAGACCGCCACGTCCTTGCGGACCAACGACCAGATTGCCGACCACTCGTTCATCGATCACCTCCCGCTCGACCGAGTCCCGATCGACCTGCCGATGCCAGAAAGCCGTTCAATGGGCCACCGACGAGCGACGAAGCACCAGGACGCTGACGGCGACCGAGCCGACCGCGCAGCCAACCAGGATCGCCGCGTTCGTCGCCAGCGGGGTCGGCACGGTGTCGAAGCCGTGGAACGCGTGCTGGAACACCGCGATCGCGTAGTAGATCGGCGACAGCCGCGCCAGGAACGCGGCGGCCGGCGTTCCCCAGTTCGCCGGTCCGAACGGTCCGCTCAGGAAGAAGATCGGGAGCGAGACGCCGATGCTCAGCGGAATCACCGGCGTTTGCTTCTTGAGCAGGGTGCCCACCAGGGTGCCGAGCGAGACGAACGTCACCAGGAGCAGCGCGGCGAAGCCGACGAGCTCGAGCCAGTGCGTCGGCCAGACCCCGAGTCCGACCACGATCACCGCCAGGACAACCACCGCGGCGACCGCGTTGATCGCGAGCGCGCCAAGAATCTTCCCGAGCTCGATCGCCCAGCGGCTCGCCGGCGAGAGCATCAGCTCCTTGATCGTGCCGGTCTCGAACTCGCGGGCCGCGTTCGCCCCCGCTTGAAGCAGGCCGCCGAGCATCAATCCGACGACGACCACGCTCACTGCCAGGTAGGGAATGTAGTCGGTATCGTGGGCCTGGAGATCGATCTCGTGGGCCTGGACGACTACCCGCCGGGGGAAAGCGTTCGCGTAGAAGGTCGCGATCGTCATCGGCACGGCCCGCCGAATGTCGTTCGTCAGGTCGGTGTCCAGGTTGTTCACCGCCACCGGCAGCGCCACCGGCCGACTGGCGCTCAGGTCCGCGTCGAAGCTGGCCGGAACGGTGACGACGGCCACGACCTGTCCTTCCGCCAGCAGCTGCCGCGCCTCGTCGGCCGACGTCTCCTCCACGATGAACGAATGCGCCCGTCGCATCGTCTCGACGAACTGCTGGGCGTAGGGTCCACGGTCCTCGAGGACGACCGCGGTGGGCGCCTGCCCGCCGCTGATCGCGAACAGGAGAAAGAACAGCAGGAAATTGATCGGGATCACGAAGCTCACCGTCGTGAACGCGCGCTCGACCAGCGAGCTTCGAATGTCTTTGAGCGCCACCGCCCGAACGACTCTCAGGTCGAAGGCGAGCGATGGCGAGGCGCCGAGCGAGGCCGCGCCAGACTCACGGATCCTGGATTCAGCCATCAGCCGCCCTCACGGTATCTCCGCATCGCTCAATCGCGCAGCGCGCTGCCGGTGAGCTTCAAGAATACGTCCTCCAGGTTGGGCTCGCGCTGGGTGATCGACCGGATCTCGACCGATTGCGACAGGGCGGTGACGACCGCGCCGGTCGCCAGATGCTGTCCGTCGATCGAAACCTTCAGCGCCCCATCGTCGACGGATACCTCGGCGACGCCGTCGATGCGCCTCAGACGCTCCAGCACAGCGTCGGCCGGCGGCGGCTCGGTCGTGATCTCGAGGATCGTCGCGCCAAAGCGCCGCTTGAGGGTGTCGGGCGTGTCGAGAGCCAGCAGGCGCCCGTGATCGATGATCGCGAGGCGGTCGCAGAGGACGCTCGCCTCCTCCAGGTAGTTGGTGGTGATCAGGGTGGTCTTGCCCCGGTCCTTCAGCGCCAGGATGTAATCCCAGAGGGCGCGCCGACTCTGGACGTCCACGCCGAGGGTCGGCTCGTCGAAGTAGAGGAGCCGTGGATCGTGGAGCAGGGACCGGGCGAGGGCGAGCCGACGCTTCATGCCGCCGGAGAACGTGCCGACCCGGCTGTTCCGTCGATCAGAGAGCTGGACGAGGCTCAAGAGGTCCTCGATCCGGCGATCCCGCTCCTTCGAGGGCACGCCGTAGATCTCGGCGTGAAAGGCGAGGTTGTGCCAGGCGGTCAGCTCCTCGTAGAGCGCCGTCTCCTGGGGCACCGCGCCCAGCGCGGCGCGGACCGCCCGCGGATTCTCGGCGATGTCGTAGCCCAGGACGAAGACGCGGCCGCAGGTGGGACGCGACAGGCCGCTGATGACGTTGATCGTCGTCGTCTTTCCCGAGCCGTTCGGACCGAGCAGTCCGAAGATCTCGCCGCGCTCCACGCTGAAGCTGAGGTTATCGACCGCGGTGAACGCGCCGAACCGCTTGGTCAGGCCACGGATGTCGATGACCGGATCGTCTGGACGGCTCACGTCGTCTCCTCCTCGCGCAAGAGCGGACGAATGGCGCCCCGGAGCATCGCATCCCAGGACGCGTCGTCGAGGGTCAGCCAGCCTCGGCTCTGCCAGACC
>JAJPKB010000407.1 GCA_021323915.1 Chloroflexota bacterium
GGGCGACCGGCGCCGCTCTCGCGGATCGTATCGGTCGACTACGCGCGCCAGGAAGTCGTGCTCTCCCCGGCCCCGGCCGACGACGTCGCCCGCGATCCTTCCAGGCATCCCCTGCTGCGGCGCTGGGATCAGACCGAGGCGAACGGCCCGATGGCCGGCGGCGCGCTGACGATCACTCGTAGCTGCTGGCTTCCCCTGGAAGACGGAATCCAGGTGTGGTTCGAGGAATCCGGGCGGCTCCGCGCCGGCGACTACTGGCTGATTCCGGCGCGGACCGCGACCGAAGACGTGGAATGGCCCCGCGACGACGCCGGACCGATTCCCCAGCCGCCGTTCGGGGTCGTCCATCACCTCTGCCTGCTGGCCGAGGTCCGGGTCAGCCGCGGCCACGTCCACGTTCGCGACCACCGGCGCACCTTTCCGCCACTCACGGCGCTGAGGGCGCGTGCTCCGCGCCCGGCCGAATCGACCGATACCGTCGTCGAAGAGACCGTCGAGGTGATTGCTTCGCCGGCCCCGACGCCCTCGACCGAGATCGTCGTCCGCGAGGTGGTCGAGGAGACTGGCTCCCGGCCGCCGGCCAACGGCTCGCGGGAAGAGTCCATCGTCGACGTCGTCGTGGAAGAGAACGTCGCGCGGATTCCTCAAGGCTTCGCGGTTCTCGGTCAAACGTCCGAATCTCCGCCGGGCTACGCGTTCACCGGCTCCTCTTTCATGACTTTCGGCCGATCGCGGCGCAAGGTCGTGCCGATGAGAAACCTCGGCCGGCTGAGCCCGGTGGTCGTCGGCGGCAGAATCTACATCTTCGCCGAATCGGGCGAGGTCTGGGTCTACGATCCGACCACCGATCAGGTCGAGCCTCGCGCTTCCATGCGCCCGGCGCGGTACGGATTCGGGATCGCGGTCGCTCACTCCCGGATCTACCTCTTCGGCGGGGTCGACCTGGCCGGCGGAATGACCGACCGAACCTCGGAGTACGATCCGGAGGACGATCGCTGGACCAACCGCATGCCGATGCGCTCGCCGCGAACCGGCGCGGCGGGAGTGGCGGTGGACGGGAAGGTTTACGCGATCGGCGGCGAGACGACAACCCGTCTCGGCGCCCTGGCGAGCCGGCTCAACGAAGAATACGATCCGGTCCGCGACCGATGGTCGGAGCGGGAACCGATGCCCACGGCGCGCGCGGCGCTCTGCGCCGTCGCCGTCGAGGGGAGAGTGTACGCGATCGGCGGTGAAACGAGATCGCTGCTGCCGGGCGTGAGACCGCGCCGGCTGACGGTCAACGAACAGTACGACCCCAAGAGCAACGCCTGGCATCCGCGGCAGGCGGCGTCGACCTCCCGAGGCTTCCTCGCCCTCACCGCGCTCGACGGCAAAGTGTACGCGCTGGGCGAAGCGGATCGCGGTCACCGGCCCGATCACGCCCGACCGTTCGCGATCGTCGAGGAATACGATCCGGCGATCGACTACTGGATCAACCGGGCAGCGGTCGCCACGCCGCGACACCTCGATGGGATGGTGGCGACCCGCGGCGAGCTTCACGCGATCGGAAAAGACGCTTCCGACGAGCGAGTCGGCATGATCGAGACGATCGCGTCGTGCTTCTACATCCACCGGCGCGCGGATCAACGTTCCCCTCGGCCAATGGCGGTCGAAGAGCCTTCCCACGCGCGGACCTGATGGCTCGGATGCGGCGTCACGGACGGTTGCTGCTCCTCGCGCTGATCGTTGTGCTGTTCGCCCGCCCCGCGCCCGCGGCTGCCCGGTCGCTGGACTCCGCGTGCCCGACCGGCCCCGACACGTTCAGCGTCCTCTTCCTGGTCGACCAATCGGACAGCATGGGTGGAACCACCATCGCCAGGACGCCGGTTCCGGCGAGCGATCCCCGGGCCCAGCGTCGCTACGCGCCGACGTTCGCGCTGTACCGTCTCGGCGAAGAGCGCTTCCTCGTCCCGTGGCATCCGGCCGACGCGCTGGGCGTCGTCGAGTTCGGCCACCAGCCGTCGGTCGCGCTTCCGCTGACCGCGATCGCGCCGGATTGGCGGGACCTGGCCGGCTGGGATGCTCAGCGGGCCGACCTCGCCGCCGGTTTCGCCGCGAAATCCCGGGGGGATACCGATTTCCGCCAGGCGTTCGCCGCGGCGGCCGAACAGTTCGCCCAGCAGGAGCGCGCGTGTGGGGCTGACGTCGGCCAGAAGGCGATCGTCCTGGTGACCGACGGCGTTCCCTGCGTGGTGGCGTCCGGGTGCGATCCGGCGGCGTCGTTCTGGCCGTCGGACCAGACCTACCTGCGGCAGCTGATCGACGAGGTCGAGAAGACGTTCGATCGTCGGTCGTACCGCCTCTGGGTGTTGGCCCTGTCCCCTCCCGGTTCGGCCGGTCTCGCGCGCACGCTGCCCGAGTGGCAGGAGCTGGCGCGCTGGTACGACGGGAGCGTCGTCTCGCTCGCCGGTACGACCGTCGCCACCGCGACCCGGGTCAACCAGATCCTCGAGCAGCTTGGCCTGCGCTCGCGCTGGTCGTTGTGTTCCACGCCGGGCGCGGTCGAACCGTCGCTCGCCCAGCTCTCCCTATGGCTGGTCAAGCTGGCCAACGGCGCCCCGACCGCGATCGAGCTCCCCGACGGCACGACGCTGCGGACCGACGATCCGCGGGTCGCGCTTCACCTCGAGACGGCGACCGACGAGGAGCTGGTCGTGTCGTCGCCGCCGCCCGGCCAGTGGCGGTGGTCCGGCTGCGCCGACCTGGCCAGCTTCGCCGACCGGTCGACGCCGACGGTCGCGCCGGCCGAGCCGACGGCGACCCCGATTGTGACCCCATCCACGACGTCCGTCGTCGCCACCCTGACGCCGACGCCGTCGCCCGCGGTCACCCCGGTGGGGCCAACTGCCACGCCGCCGGCGACGGCGACCGGGACGCCGGTTCCCCCGCCGACGGTGCCGCCGACCCGAACTCCCACGCCGACCCCGCCCCGGCCGAGCCCTCCGATCTTTCTAATCGGCATGCTGGGAGCGCTGGTCGCCGCCGCGATCGGAATCCTTGCCTACATCCTGTACAACCGGCAGGGCCCGCGCGGACGTCTGGTCTTCGTCGGGGTCGCCGACCGCGACGAGCGCGGCACGCTGGATCTCGTCGGCTGGCCCCACCAGGTCCGCCTGGGCGCGGAGGAATGCGCCCGTTACCTGCCGGCGATCGGGCTGACCTCGCTCACCGCGCAAGCTGGCCCGTCAGTCAACGGGCGAACGACGGTGAAGCTCCTGCTGATCGGCCAGGACGGCCACGTCGTGAACCACCACTTTCGCGACAACGAGGCGGACTTCGTGAACGACCGCAACGACTGCGAGGTGGTGTACGAGGCGATCTCGGTGTTCCAGCAGGCTGGACGGCGGGTCCGAGAGGCGTAGGCGAGTGAGGGATCGGATCGGACTCTGGGCCCGCGCCACCGTCGCGATGACGTGGATCGTCGCCTTGCTGGCGGGTCTCGCCACGCCGCGGGCGGAGGCGAGCGCGCCGTTCGTCCTGCCCGTCCCCTACCGGTCCCAGTTCGACGGAAGTCCGTGGGCCGGGTCGAACTGCGGGCCGGCCAGCATCGCCATGGTTCTCGGCGCCTACGGGATACCGGCGTCGATCGCCGGCATCCGCGAGCGGGTCGATCGCTTGCAGGGAACCGACGCCTACGACAGCGGCACGAGCCTCGAGACGATCGCCGCCATCCTCCGGGAACGCGGCCTGACGCCGGTTGGCCTGATGGCCGGTGCTCAGCACGCGCGCTGGACCGGCGGTGAAGTCATCGCTCAGCTCCGGGCCGGCCATCCGGTGATTCCGGAAGTTCGCTACCGGCGCATGCCCGGCCACGCCGACGCCGCCTTCGACGGCGACCACTACGTCGTGCTCATCGGCCTGGACGGAGGCGATGTCGTGTACAACGACCCCGCCTTCCATCACGGGGAAGGCAACGCGAGGCGCGCCCCGCTCGATCGGGTCCTGAGCGCGATGGCGGCCAGCGCTTACCCCGACGCCGCGGTCGCCGTCGCGCCCGGCCCGGGTCAGCTCGGACTGACCGCCCCCGTTCCGGCGGTCCGGGCGCTGCGCCGCGCCGCGGCCGGGGCGGCGACTCCGGCCGACTCCCGACCGGCCGTCGCTTCAACCCTCGCCAGCGTCGACCGCTCGGTCACCTCCGCGCGCCAGGCGACCGGGCCCGCTCCGACAACCGGTTCGACTCGGGCTGCCTTCGCCTGGAAGGAAGCCGAGGACGCCGGCGGGGTCACCACCGAGGCTGTGCTCGGAACGGTCACGGCGGATTCCGCGCCGCGTGCCAGCCCGGTTCGAACTGCCCCATCGGACGAGCCGCGGCAACCGTCGTTCCCCGTCGGACGACCGGCGGTGTCTGGCCCCGTCCGTGGTCGAGCGCGGCCGGCCTCGGCGCCCCC
>JAJPKB010000361.1 GCA_021323915.1 Chloroflexota bacterium
GGAGGGGCGATTGCTGCTCGCGATTGATACGGCGACCGCGATCGCCAGCGTGAGCCTGTACCAGGACGGGGTGCTGGCGGAAACAACCTGGGTCGCCGGACAGGATCACACGCGCGAGCTGCTTCCCCAGATCGAGCGGTTGCTGTCGCTGGTCGGCCGCGCGACGACGGATCTATCGGCGATCGGCGTCGGACTGGGACCCGGCAGCTTCAACGGTCTGCGGGTGGGCATCGCCACCGCGAAGTCGATGAGCGTCGCCCTGGGTGTTCCCATCGTCGGCATCGAGTCGCCCCGGGCGCTGGCGTACCAGTTTCGGCTCACGTTCCGTCCGATTCGCCCCCTGTCCAACGCCGGACTCGGCGAAGTCGCAACCGGTCTCTACCAGGCGAGCGATCAGATCTTCGCGACGATCGAGGAGCCGCGCATCTCCTCGCTCGAAGCCGCGCTGAACGCGTCGCCATCGGATACGCTGTTCTGTGGTGAGCTGCGTCCAGAGTGGCGCGAGGCGATCGTGGCGCGTTTCGGCGAGGACGGTGTGCTTCCGCGGCCGTCCGAGGGTCTCCGAAGGTCAGGTTATCTGGCCGAGCTGGCCTGGGATCAGCTCCAGGCGGGCATCGTGAGCGATGCCGCCACGCTCCAGCCACTCTATCTCCGCCGTCCGGCGATTACCGGACGCGCGGGCTCGATCGGGAGCGCACGGTGACACAGTACGTTGTCCGTCCGATGCAGTACGAAGACATCGACGCGGTGGGCGAGGTCGAGCGTGAGTGTTTCACGACGCCGTGGCCGGCCAGCGCGTACCGGCGCGAGCTGCGCGACAACCGGATGGGGCGCTACATCGTTCTTGCTGAGATCATCGAGGAAGACAATGGCCCGCAGCCGATTCGACACCGTCAGCCGCCGAGCGAGCCGGTGAGCGGCGTCCGCCGCGCGGTGGGCCAGTTTCTCCGTCCGTTCGGCCGTCCCCTGACCGGCCCCGCGACGATAGAAAGGGAGCGGGTGGTGGGATTCGCCGGGATGTGGCTGATGCTCGACGAGGCCCACGTGACGACGATCGGCGTGAAGCGGGACCTGCGCGGGCTGGGTCTGGGCGAGCTACTGTTCGCCACGCTGCTGGAGATCGCGATGAGCATCGGGGCGCGCCGGGCGACCCTCGAAGTGCGGGTGAGCAACCACTCGGCGCAGGCGCTCTATCGCAAGTACGGGTTCCGCGAGGAAGGGACCCGTCGTCGCTACTACAGCGACAACAACGAAGACGCGCTGATCATGTGGAGCGACTGGCTGGGGTCGCCGGAGTTCCAGACCCGGTATCACGAGCGGCGCGCTCAGCTCGACGAGCGCCTTGGAGATTTGATTCAAGTTCGGGTATAACTAGAAATTCGAGGTCCGGTGCCGAAAACAGTTCTTCTGGTCGACGGCAACTCGCTGGTGCATCGCGCCTTCCACGCGACGCCCCCGATGACGACGTCACGCGGTGAGCTCACCAACGCGACGTTCGCCTTCGCTCGGATGCTCTTTCGCGCGTTCAACACGCTCAAGCCCGACTACGCGGTCGTGGCCTTCGATCGGGCGGCGCCGACCTTCCGGCACGTCGAGTTCGAAGCCTACAAGGCGCATCGCGGACCGGCGCCGGAGGGTCTGTTCGATCAATTCGGACGAGTTCACGAGTTGGTCGACGTGCTTGGCCTTCAGACCTGCGAGGTCGACGGGTTCGAGGCGGACGACGTGCTGGCGACGCTGGCCGCCCAGGCAACCGCGACCGGCCTGGACGTGGTGATCGTGACCGGCGATACCGACGCGCTCCAGCTCGTCACCGATCACGTGCGCGTGCTGATGCCCCGCAAGGGCATGTCGGATACGGTATTGTACGATCCCGCCGCGGTCCAGGACCGCTACGGCTTGACGCCGGTTCAATTGATCGATTTCAAGGCGCTCAAGGGCGACCCGTCGGATAACATTCCGGGCGTGCCGGGCGTTGGCGAGAAGACGGCATCTCGCCTCCTGGCGAAATACGGAACCATCGACGGGCTGCTCGAGCACCTTCCCGAGGTCGAGCCGCGGATCGCTCGTTCCCTCCTCGAGTCGGCGGAGCAGCTCACGCAGACTCGGCGCCTGATCACGATCGTGACCAGCGCGCCGATCAGATTAGATCCAACCCGCGCGCGGGTTGGCGCGTACGATCCGGAGCGGCTCGAGCAGTTTTTCCGGGCCCTCGAATTCCGGATTCCCCCAAACGAGTTGCCGATGCGACGGACGGTATCCGAGCGTCCGGCGCAGCTCGCGATGTTCGAGGAGAGCGGCGTCCAGCTCGAAGCGGTTACTCGTCCGTTGACCGACCTGCCGGCCGCGGCTCCCGATGTGACGGTTGGTGAGTATTCGGTGGTGACGCTCGCCGATCTGCCGTCGCTGGCGGCGCGCCTCCCCGCGGCGCAGCGCTTCTCGATCGACGTGGAGACAACCGACGTGGACGCGATGCGCGCCGACCTCGTCGGCATCTCGATCTCGGAGCGTCCGGGCCAGGCCTGGTACATTCCGGTGGGCCATCGCGGCGAGGGGCAGCCGGTCGTGCCGCTCGACGCGGCGATCGACGCCCTGCGGCCAGTCCTCGCCGACCCCAACGTTCAGAAAATCGGCCACAACCTCAAGTACGACGCGACGGTCCTCGCGCGGGCCGGCGCTCCGGTTCGCGGGATCGCCTTCGATACGATGATCGCGCGGTGGCTGCTTCAGTCTGCCGAGCGTGCGCTTGGCTTGAAGGATCTTGCCTATTTCGAGCTCGGCATCCAGATGACGCCGATCACCGATTTGATCGGCAAGGGCAAGAATCAGCTGTCGATGGCCGACGTGCCGGTCGATCGCGCCGCTCCCTACGCCTGCGCGGATGCCGACGTCAGCTACCGGCTCGCGCAGAAATTCGAAGGACAGCTGAGAGCCGAGGGGCTGTGGGACCTTTTCAGCCGCGTCGAGATGCCGCTGCTCTCGGTGCTGGAGCGCATGGAAGAGGCGGGGATCACGATCGACGTGCCCTACCTCAAGAGCATGTCCGCCGACCTGGCGGAGAAGATTCAGGACCTCGAGACGCGCATCTACGAAGAGGTCGGCCACCAGTTTAACCTGAACAGCACCCAGCAGCTGAGCCGCGTTCTGTACGAGGAGCTTCGGCTACCCACCGGGCGGAAGACCCAGACCGGCTACCGTACCGACGCCGACACGTTAGACGAGCTGCGCCCGTTCCACCCGATCGTCGGGATGATTCTCGACTACCGCCAGCTGATCAAGCTGAAGTCGACCTACGTCGACGCGCTGCCGCTGATGGTCAATCCGCGGACCGGTCGGGTGCACACCTCGTTCAATCAAACCGGGGCGATCACCGGCCGATTGTCGTCGTCCGATCCGAATCTCCAGAACATTCCGGTCCGAACCGATCTCGGCAAGCAAGTACGACGCGCCTTCACCGTCGGGTCGCCCGGAAACGTGCTGCTGACCGCCGACTACAGCCAGGTCGAGCTGCGGATCCTGGCGCACATCACCCGGGATGCGAATCTGATGGAATCCTTCCGCCAGCAGCGCGATATTCACGCCGCGACCGCCTCGCAGATCCTCGGCGTGCCGCTCGATCAGGTGACCGCCGATCAACGCCGTATCGCCAAGACGGTGAACTTCGGCGTGCTCTACGGCATGAGCGAGTTCGGGCTGGCCAGCCAGCTCGGCCTGGCGCGCTCGGAGGCTCGGGCCTTCATCGAGAACTACTTCGCGCGGCTGCCGACGGTCGCCGAATACCTGGATTCCACGAAGAAACAGGCCGCGGAACAGGGATTTGTCACGACGCTGCTCGGACGACGCCGCTACATCCCGGAGATCAACACGCCGAACTGGCAGATTCGTTCGCAGGCCGAGCGGACGGCGATCAACATGCCGATCCAGGGCACCGCGGCGGACATCATCAAGGTGGCGATGATTCGGATCGATCGGGCGCTTCAAGAACGGGACCTGCGGGCGAAGATGCTGCTGCAGGTGCACGACGAGCTGGTGTTCGAGGTGCCCGAGCGCGAGGTGGACGAAGTTCGATCGCTGGTCGT
Organism: Chloroflexota bacterium; assembly: GCA_021323915.1. GTDB lineage: Bacteria > Chloroflexota > UBA6077 > FW602-bin22 > CADDYW01 > JAJPKB01. The sequence continues at coordinate 4,080 of JAJPKB010000361.1, forward strand.
CGACCTCATGGAGAACGCCTTCCCGATGATCGTTCCGCTTCGGGTCGAAGCCAAGACCGGCAAGAACTGGCAGGACCTAGAGTAAGGATCAACCCCTGGGACGAAAGCGCCGGTTGATCGGGATCGCCCGGCGGGCGCAGAAAAGGTACTGCTGCGCCCAACCAGCCCACGGGCCGAAAGTGGCGCGGAATCGATCGCCGATCCGCTGGTAGGTCTTCCGAGTCAAGGTTCGGGTCGGGATTGCTTCGCCGAACAATTCGTGGGCGATCGCCCAGACGTGAACGTCGACCGGCACGGCTTCCGCGTGGCCGAGGCCGAAGAGACAGATGCAGTCGCTCACCTTGGGGCCGAGAAACGGAAGCTCCTCCAGCGCGCGGTGGGCATCCGAGTACGGCAGCCTCGCCAGGTCCGCCGGCCAGCTTCCCGACCGGTCCCGCAGCGACGCCGCGACGGCCTTCAGCGAGCGCGCTCGATAGGCGAGATTGCAGGCGCCGAAGAGCTCGTCCAGGGGAGCGCCGAGGACGCCGTCCAGCGTTGGGAAGGCGTGGTACGCGACGCCGTCGACGACCGTGATCGGCTCGCCGAAGCGCCGACAGATCGCGGCGATGCTCCGGGTGACCCGTGGGACGTTGGTCGCCGTGGCGATCGTGAAGGTGAGAATCGTCTCGAGCGGATCCTGGCGAAGAATTCTCATCCCCTTGAATTCGGCGACGGCGCCGGCGGCCAACGGATGGGAACGGGCGACTCGCTCCTGGATCTGGCGCGCCGAGAGGTCCAGGGCGAAGTAACGAGTCAGGAGAACGCGCGCCGCGGTTTCAGGCAAGCCGGGCGCGACTCGCGCGCGTAGCTCGTCCCGGTCGACGCGCACCTGCCAGGCGCTCCGACCGACGACACCCGTCCAGATACCCGGTCGATCCTCTCGCCACCGGAACGCCTGACCGCAGTCCAGGGTTTGCCCGAGATCGAGCGGCTCGTCCTCCAGGGGAATCGAGATCTCCGGCAGGGCATCCCAGCGTAATTCGCGCCCGTCCACGGCATTCGACTGGTGGTCGGGCTCGACCGGCGCGTCTCCAGCCGAGCGCGGCTCGTCGTCGGCGCGACTTTTCGGATACTCGGGTATCATAGCCCGGAGTATAACAGAGTAGTCTGTCGAGGCCGGGTGTGGGTGTGTCCCCACGAATCTGTTTTTCGGGGCGTGGTTGGACGGATGCTTACTCCTCGAAGATGGCCCGACAGCGCAAAAGGGGAGTGGTGGATGCCGGAGCTGCCGGAGGTCGAGACATTGCGACGGGGTTTGGCTCACGCCCTGACCGGACGACAGATCGTGAAGGCCGAGCTGCTCAAGCCGAAGATCCTGTCCGGTCTACCGGGCCGGACTCTCCTGGAGGTGGTTGGCGCGGCGGTGGTGGGCGTCCGCCGCCGGGCCAAGTACCTCATCGTCGATCTTTCGAATGGCCTGAGCCTGGTGATCCATCTGAGCCTGGCCGGACAGATCGTCCTCGAGAATTCAGCGGGCGAGCACCTGGCCGGCGGACATCCGGTTCCCGCTTACGGATCGCCGCTGCCGCACCGGCAGACGTCGGTCATTCTCGATCTCGACGACGACAGCGTGCTCTATCTGACTGATATTCGACAGTTCGCCCATCTCTGGATCGCACCGACCGATCAGCTGTCCGAGGTGATTCCGGAGGCGCGTCTGGGGGTCGAGCTCGTCGGCCCGGCGTTCACCGCGGCGGAGCTCGCCCGTCGCCTTCGACGACGGCCGCGCGGAAAGCTGAAGCCGTTGCTTCTGGATCAGGCATTGCTGGCCGGTTTGGGCAACATCTACGTCGATGAATCGCTGTGGGGCGCGCGGCTCCATCCCCTGCGGACGGCTGGCAGCCTGAGCGACGAGGAGATCGGGCGCCTTCACGCCGCGATTCGCGAGGTGGTCGACCTGGCTCTGGCCAAGGGCGTCGCGCAGATCGTCAACGGAAAGGCGGTTCCGGGCGCCACGCTGCCGCGAATCCACGGGCGCGAGGGCAAGCCGTGCCCGCTTTGCGGCCAGCCGATCGAGAAGTTTCGAGTCGTCGGCCGCGGGACGTACGTCTGCCCGTCCTGCCAGCGGATCGAGGCGTAGCGCGCGCTACGAGGAAGTAGACGAGCGGCAGCGCCGAGACTACAATCCTGGGCAGGAGCGCGGGAAACGCGCCGTGGGAAGGGTGTGCGAGCATGGCCGACCGTCCAGTGGTATCCGTGGTACGGTGCGATGCCCAGGCCAGCGACTCCGTCATCGAGCAGCGTCTGATCGCGGCGGCGGAGCAGATGGGGGGCGTCGCCGAGATGTTCCGGGGGAAGAAGAAGGTCTACATCAAGCCGAACCTGGGAATCGACGACGTGCGGTACCACGTCGGTCGCCAGGTGGCTCTGGCCGACGCGAGCGTGGTTCGCGCGACCGTCGCGTTGATTCGCCGTTATTACCAGGGTGAGCTGATCCTCGGCGATGCCTCGACCGGCATGCCCTGCAAGCGAGTGTTCGACGCGGTCGGACTGGACCGCCAGCTTGCCGGCTTCGACGTGCGGCTGGTCGAGCTCAACGACGGCGAGTTCGTCGACTTCGACGTGCCGGGACGTCCGGCCCTTCTGGCGCGGTATGCCTTCAGCGCCGAGCTCCAGGGGGTCGACGCGGTCGTCTCGATCGCGAAGCTCAAGTCGCACCTGTCGACTGGCGCCACGGTCTGCCTGAAGAACCTGTTCGGCATGACCCCGTGCCCGGTCTACGGGACGCCCCGCCGGTACCTGCACGCGCCGATTCGCCTGCCGCGAGCGCTGGTCGACATCGGGGTGATCTTTCCCCCGGTCCTCAACGTCGTCGACGGGCTGGTCGCCCAGGACGGCAAGGAATGGGGCGGTCGGCCGGTCCAGACCAACGTGTTGCTCGTCGGAAACAACGTCGTGGCCACCGACGCGACGGCGGTTCGCCTGATGGGCAATGATCCCTCGGCCGATTACGGCACCGCGCCGTACCTGTTCGACCGAAACCCGTTGCCCCTGGCCCAGGCCCACGGCCTCGGGCCGATCGATCCCAGCCGGTTCGACCTGCGAGGCGACGACGTATCTGACCTGAGCCACCACTTCTCGGTCGATCGGACCTGGTCGACCGAGCTGGACAACGCGCGCACCGACGTCGCGGTGCAGATGAGCAGCTACCTGCGGGAGCGCGAGGACCTGCTTCAGCAGGCCGAGGGGAAGTTCGCGGTCCTGGCCGATGGAAAGCTCCTCGACGTAATCGACACGGTGGATGCGCTTCCCCGTCGGGCCGATGTCGCGGCGCGGGTGGGGCGCGAGGACGCCGGCATCCTGGTCAAGCAGGTGGTTCCCGCCGAGGCCGAGATCGAGCGCCTGGATGTCTACGAAGGCATCGCGGCGCGCGCGGGTCGAGCACGCCCCTGAGGGGGCGACGCTGTATGAAGCGCGAAGGAGGGTTATCGAATGTCATCAGAATCTTCAACCGAGCGCAAGGACGTCACGGCCGGTCTCGTCCGCTATCCCGCCCGCGGGGTAGGCGGGCTGACCGAGCTCGACGGCTTTCTCGCCCGGCCGGATGACGGGAAGCCGCATCCCGGAGTCATCGTGATCCAGGAATGGTGGGGGCTGGAGCCCCACATCAAAAGTATTGCCGAACGGCTTGCCGCCGCGGGCTACGTGGCGCTCGCGCCGGATCTCTACCATGGGAAAGTGGCGACCGAGCCCGACGAGGCCAGTAAGCAGATGATGGCGCTCAACCTCGACCTCGCCGTCGACGAGATTCAGCAGGCGATCGACTATCTTCAAAGCCGCGACGACGTGCAACCCAAGAAGGTTGGCGTCGTCGGGTTCTGCATGGGAGGCCGGCTTACCTGGCGGGTGGCGGAGCGGGAGAACGGCGAGCTCGCGGCGATCGCGCCGTTTTACGCCGGCTACTATCAGCCTACCCCGTCCGACATCCAGAAGGTCACCGCGCCAGCGCTCGTCGTCTGGGGAACTCGAGACCAGAGTATCCCGGCGTCGCAGCGCGACCACATCGAGAAGCTCCTGCGGGATGAAGGGAAGACCTACCGCGCTCTTCTCTACGACGCGGGACACGCTTTCATGAACGATACCCACCCGACATACGACGCGTCTGCCGCCAGCCAGGCCTGGTCGGAGCTGCTCGGGTGGCTCAAGCGGTATCTCGGGTAGCGGATCGCGCCGCTCGGCGGTGCGGCGTGGTGATCGGGTTGGTCGGTCACACGGAGACCGGAGGGGCGAGGCATGCCTCGCCCCTCCGGATAAGTTCGCCCGAACGATTGTCGGTTTGGCCGACGAGGCCGCGCTAGACGAGCGAGCCCGGATGATCGGCGAGCCATTGCCGTGATTCGTCGTGGAGGTCGCTGAGCTCGGGGAACGTCAGGATGAAGCGGTGCATCGCCTGTTCGAGCTTCGCGGGATCCCTGGCGAAGTCTGGACTTCCGCGCCCGCTTTTCATAAGAAACTCGCCGAACACGAGTGGGTCCCGGGTACGCAGCGCTGCGATCAAGCCGTCGATGTAGCGCTGCGCGGCGGTTGGGTGCTGATTCAAGAGCCCTCTCTTGCCGTCAGATGCGACGTGGCGAACACGTCGCCGTTAAAGTGATAGCACGTCGTCAGAAGAGACGCAAGCGAATGAGGTGCGCGAGCAAATCGACAAGGGCATCCTGCCCGCCCGGAACAACCGGGCGGGCAGGATGCCGCGCTACCGGAGCAGGCGCCTCTCAGGCGCCACGCGCGAGGTGGAAGTCCATCTGCAGGTTGACGTTGTCCTGAACGCTCAGGACGACGGCCACCTGGGGCGGCGACATTCCGAAGTCTTCGAACTTGACGCTGGTCGTGGCCTTCCCGGTGACTTGATTGGCGTCGACCTGCCCGACGACGTCCCAGGTCACCGGGTGAGTGGCGCCGTGCACCGTCAGATTGCCCATCATCTTGAACGAAACATTGCCCGACGTGAGCAGCGGTGATGGAAGACCGGTGATCGCGGTCGGAACGAACTCGGCGGTCGGATACTCGGCGGTGTCGAGCGTGTTTCGTTGGATGAAGCCGTCCCGCTTGGCGCTATCGGTCTTGAGGCTCGTCATGTCGACGACGAACTTCGACTGATCCTGGACGATCTTGCCATCGGCGCCGAGCGTGATTCCGCCGGTGACGGCTCGAGTGGTGCCGACGGCGTCGCTCGGGAACGAGCGACTGGCCAGTTGCTCGCGTACACGGAATTGCGCCTGGGTTCCATTCGGTACGACGTTGAAGCGAATCGTGTCGCCACTCGCGGTCGACGGAGTCGGCGAAGCGTTGGCGGAGGGCGCCGGGGTCGACGGGATTGGCGCGCCGGTCGCGGCTCCGGTCGGGCTCGCAACGGGCGTCGGCGACGTGATCGTCGCGGGGGTCGCGGGAGCCGTGGTCGGCGCGGCCGCGACGGCGGTCGACGCGGTGTCGGTGGGACTTGATGGCGCGGCGGTTGGCGCGGGCGGGGCCGCGGCGCCGGAGCAGGCGACGAGCAGAACGCTCAGCGTGGCGAGGGCCAAAGTCGCGGCCGGGTGAAACACGATACGTCGAAGCACGATAGACGGTCTCCTGCTGAAAAGATTCACCGGGAAGGCCAATCGCGGATCGGTCGGCGCCGCGCGGCCGTTTCGGCGAGCGGCCGCCGGTCGCGCCTCCAGTCGGCCTACCCCGCGTGCGAAACGGACAAACCAAGAGCGGTCAGAATCAGGGCGGCCACGGAAGCCCCTGGTCGCCTTGCCTCCGACCGCTTTTGCTGAGGCGTCACCGCCCCGTGCTCACACACCCTCGTGCGATAGACCCGGTGTCCACGATCAAGTGTAGCCTGACGGCCGGCGGGTTCGGTTAAGCGATTGCTAAATGTTTGTAAACCACGGCGAGCGATCGCGTGTGACGGCGTCATTCTTGGACAACCATCGCGTCACTGTGCTAGAATTCCCACGGTTAGCTGTTAGCTTCTACGGATCGAGCGGCGCGGCGGGCGCCGCCTTTGTTTATCCGTCCCCGAGGACGCGAGATTACGATTGGACCGAGGCGCCGCCGCTGGGGACACCGCACTGGAAAGTCGGGTGGCAGTGATGCTCAATTGGTTGACGAAAGTCGTCGGCGATTCCAGCGAGCGCGAGGTCAAGAAGAGTCAACCGCTGGTCCGCCGAATCAACGAACTGTCCGGGTCGATGGAAGCCCTTTCGGACGACGCGCTCCGTGATCTGACGACGACTTTTCGCGAGCGTCTGTCGGATGGCGAGTCGACCGACGACATCCTTCCCGAGGCGTACGCCGCGGTGCGCGAGGCAGCCCGCCGAGCGATTGGACTGCGGCACTACGACGTCCAGCTGATCGGCGGCATCATTCTCAATCAGCGAAAGATCGGCGAGCTGAAGACCGGCGAGGGCAAAACGCTCATGGCGACGCTGCCCCTCTACCTCAACGCCCTTGGCGGACAGGGCGCTCATCTCGTCACGGTCAACGACTACCTCGCGAAGCGCGACGCACAGTGGATGGGACCGGTCTACCACGCACTGGGACTCACCGTTGGGATCATTCAGCACGAGTCGGCCTTCCTGTTCGACCCCTCCTATGAAGGCGACGACCCGCGCTTGCGCCACCTGCGCCCGGTGCCTCGCCGAGAGGCGTATCTGGCCGATATCACGTACGGCACCAACAACGAGTTCGGATTTGACTACCTTCGCGACAACATGGTCGTCGACGCCCGCCAGTGCGTTCAGCGTCCGCTCCACTTCGCGGTCGTCGACGAGATCGACAACATCTTGATCGACGAGGCCCGCACGCCGCTGATCATCTCGGCCCAGGCCGAGCAGGCAGCGGATCGTTATTACCTTTTCGCGCGGATCGTTCCGCGCCTGACTCAAGAGATCGACTTCAAGATCGACGAGAAGATTCGCGCGGTCATGCTCTCGGAGGAGGGCATTCAGAAGCTCGAGAAATGGCTCAATCTGGACAACCTGTACGACCCCGAAAACTACGAGCTGACCCATTACCTGGAGCAGGCGCTCAAGGCTCACTTTATCTTCAAGCGCGATCGCGATTACGTGCTGGTCCGCGACGGTCGGGTGTTGGAAGGCCACCAGACCGACCGCGAGGCCGAGGTCGTCATCGTCGACGAGTTCACCGGCCGCCTCATGTTCGGCCGGCGCTTCAGCGAGGGGCTTCACCAGGCGATCGAGGCCAAGGAAAACGTCAAGATCCAGCACGAGAGCCAGACTCTGGCGACGATCACTTTGCAGAACTACTTCCGCATGTATCCCAAGCTAGCCGGGATGACCGGTACCGCGTGGACCGAACGCGAAGAGTTTCACACGATCTACGGCCTCGACGTCGTGGTCGTGCCGACTCACCGCCCGATGGTCCGGGTCGATTCCCCGGACATGGTGTACAAGACCGAGGAAGCCAAGTTCCGGGCAGTCGTCCAGGAGATCGAAGATTTGCACCGGGCAGGTCGTCCGGTCCTGGTCGGCACGGTCTCGATCGAGAAGTCCGAGTACCTGAGTGAGCGGCTCAAGCGAATCGGCATCCAGCACGAGGTGCTGAACGCGAAGTATCACGAGCGCGAGGCGGCGATCATCGCCCAGGCCGGGCGTCCGGCCGCGGTGACGATCGCGACGAACATGGCCGGGCGAGGAGTCGACATCCTCCTGGGCGGTAATCCAAGCGGGCTCGTCGACGAGATCCTTCGCCGAGACAACCTCACCGTCGAGACCGCGGAGCCGGACCAAATCGCGCGTGCCAGGGCCGAGGCCGAGCGAATCTGCGCGCGCGATCGCGAGCGGGTTCACGAGCTGGGAGGGCTGCACATCCTCGGAACCGAGCGGCACGAAGCCCGTCGGATCGACAATCAGCTTCGTGGCCGCGCCGGTCGACAGGGCGATCCAGGATCGTCCCGCTTCTTCGTTTCGCTGGAAGACGAGCTGATGCGTCGATTCGGAGGCTCGAATATCGCGAGTCTGATGGATCGATTCGGTCTCGAGGACGACGTGCCGATCGAGCACGGTCTGGTGAGCAAGGCGATCGAGAACGCGCAGACCAAGGTCGAGGGGTATAACTTCGACCTTCGCAAGCATGTCGTCGAGTACGACGACGTGCTCAACAAGCACCGTGAGATCATCTACGGCGAGCGCCACAAGATTCTCGAGCGCGCCGACCTCAAGGACAACGTGCTGGACATGGTTCACCAGGAGATCGAGAGTCTGGTCGACAATTTCACCAGCGCGCCCCATTCCGAGGACTGGGATTTCGAGGGCCTGGCGATGGCTCTGCGGGCAATCCTGCCGCCGTCGGCATCGTACGCGCCGCCCGCGTTGCAGGGGCTGAGCCGCGATGAGATCCGCGACCTCGTCCTCGATTTCGCCGATAGCGCTTACGAACAGAAAGAGGCCGAGATCTCACCTGAGATCATGCGACAGATCGAGCGGCTGTTGATGCTTCAGGTGATCGACCGTCTCTGGATCGATCACCTGACCGCGGTCGACGACCTGCGTCAGGGGATCGGTTTGCGGGCCTACGGCCAGCGAGATCCGCTCGTCGAGTACAAGTCGGAAGCCTACACTCAGTTTCAAGGACTTCTGACGTCGATTCGGCACGACGTCGCCCACTCCATCTTTCACGTCACCCTGCAGCGCGAAGAGCCGAAGCCACCACCGCGCCAGCTTCAGACCAACCGGCAGGAGTTCGAGGACTCGCGCGAGCCGGCGCGGGCCGGCCGAAAGATCGGACGCAACGATCCATGTCCGTGTGGCAGCGGCAAGAAGTACAAGAAATGCCACGGCCGATGACGAGGGACTGAAGGAGAAGCGAGAGGCCGAGTCCGCGCTGTGATCGCCTGGCTTTTCGTCAGCGCTTCGGCCCTCTTCTTGCGTCGATGGACCTTCCGGGCGTCTGCCGATCGGACCTGAGCGAGATTCATTTGTCGGCGGCGTCACGCGTCGCACCAGGCTCGTCACTCACCTCACGGGAGGTCTACGGAGAATGCAGCTAGCTCGGGACGCCGCCGAAAGGGTTATCGGTAACGTCGAAGCGGTCATTGTCGGCAAGCACCAGGAGGTCGAGCTCGCCTTTATCGCGCTGATCTGCCAGGGACACGTCCTGATCGAGGATGTTCCCGGCGTTGGAAAGACGGTCATGGCGCGAGCGTTTGCCAGGTCGGTCGGGTGCTCTTTCCGGCGGATTCAATTTACCCCTGACCTCCTTCCCAGTGATGTGACCGGCGTTTCGATCTACAACCAGAAGACCGGCGAGTTCGAATTCCGACCCGGCCCAATCGTCGCCCAGGTGGTTCTGGCCGACGAGATCAATCGGGCAACGCCGAAAACCCAGTCGGCGCTGCTCGAATGCATGGAAGAGCGCCAGATCACCGTCGACGGCACCACCTACGCGCTGCCCCGCCCGTTCATCGTGCTCGCGACCCAGAACCCGATCGAGTACGAGGGAACGTTTCCCCTGCCCGAAGCCCAACTCGACCGCTTCTTGCTCCGGATCAACCTGGGCTACCCGAGCAAGCGCGACGAGATCACGATGCTCGAGCGTCAGCAGGCCCAGCACCCGATCGAGACTCTTGGCGAAGTGATCAGCGCGAGCGAGCTGGCGGAGCTTCAGCAGACCATTCGACGAGCGGTCTACGTCGACGAACTGATCCGCGACTACATCGTCTCGGTCGTTGAATCGACGCGCTCGCATCCCGACGTCTATCTCGGCGCCAGCCCGCGCGGGTCGCTCGCCCTCGTTCGGGCGAGTCAAGCGCGAGCCGCGCTTTACGGCCGCGATTACGTCCTTCCCGACGACGTCAAGGCGCTCGCGGTTCCGACGCTGAGCCATCGCCTGATCGTCAATCCCGGAGCGCGGATCAAGCACACCGAAACCGCGACGATTGTCCAGGAAATCCTCGAAAGCGTTCCGGTTCCGGGAACCCGTGCGCTGCGACCGAAGCGCTAGCCGATGAGCGCGCTGAAGGTTTTGATTCTGACGATCGTCGTCGCGTCGCTCGCGGTTATCAGCGGCCAATCGGTGCTGTTCCACCTCACCGATGTGCTCGTCGCGACGCTGGCGCTAAGCGCTGTTTGGTGCTGGCTCACCCCGCGCGGCCTGAGGGTCGAGCGGACGCTGCGCCAGGATCGCGCGCAGGTGGGCGACGAGATCGAACAACGGCTCCAGCTACGAGCGCGCCTGCCAGTCCCCCGCGTCTGGATCGAATTCGTGGATTCGGGGACCTTACCGGGCTACCGGGCGGGGAGGGTTCTCGGGATCGGACTCGGGGGCAGTCGAACCTGGCTTCTCCGGGCGACGTGTCGTCGGCGTGGCCTGTACCAGCTGGGTCCGGCCCGAATCCACGGCACCGATCCTTTCGGGCTCTTTCACAGCACCCATCGTGACAGCTCCGTTCGCTCGGTGCTGGTTTATCCGGCGACGGTCGAGCTCAGCGGACTGGCGTTGCCGGCCGGGCACCTCGTCGGCGGTGACCGCCGGCGGGGCGGCTGGCACCAGACGACGTCGCACGTGTCCGGCGTTCGCGACTACCACCCGGGCGATCCGGTTCACCACATCCACTGGCGCTCGACCGCGCACGCGGGCCGGATGATGGTCAAAGAGTTCGACGTGGAGCCGGTTGCCGACCTCTGGTTGTTCCTCGACGCCGAACAATCGGTTCAGCGAGGCGAGGGCGACGACTCGACCGAGGAGTACGGGGTGACCGTCGCCGCTTCGCTCGCGCGCCACTTTCTCGGCGAGGGCCGGGCCGTGGGCATGGTCGCGGTCGGGCGTCAACGGGTCGTGGTGCCCACCGATCGCGGCCAGCGGCAGCTGATCAAGATCCTCGAAGAGCTGGCGATGATTCGGGCCAGTGGCGATGAGCCAATCGCCGAGACGCTCGCCTCGGAAGGGGACCGCTGCACGCGTAACGCCGCGGTCATCGTGGTGACGCCCTCGCTCGACGAGCGCTGGCCGGCGTCGCTGCGTGCCTTGCGCGACCGTGGGATAGCGTCCGGCGCGATCGTTCTGGAGCCATCTACGTTTGGCGACGCGCCCGGCTCTCTGCTGCTGGTGGGAGCGCTCGCCGCCTGCAGCGTTCCAAGCATTCTGATCAAACGTGGTGACGATCTGTCGCGGACGTTATCCGATGGCTGGCGGGGCTAGGGCGCCAATCCGCCGTTTGCCGGTTGGAGGACGCGGCGCGGCGGGCGGAGCGAAGTCCTCATGAGCCGAAGTCTGCCCTCGGTCGCGTTCGATGCCCTGCTGCTGGGGCTGGTGGTGCTTCCCCCGGCGGCCGCCGTTGCCTCGGTGCGACTGGATCCGACTCTTCCCTTCGGCATGCTAACCGGGGTCGTCTTGATAGCCATGCTGATCGGGATCGTCTTCGCTTCGTCCGGTCTGGCAGGCGAAATCCTTCACCCGGTGGCGCTTGCGACGGGGCTGATCGGCATCTCGGTGGTGATCGGCGAGGTGATTCCGGACGTTCCCTCGGACGCCACGATCGACGAGCGGCTGGGCGAGATCGTGGCGCAGGTCACCGCCTGGCTCCGAATCGTCCTTTCCGGCGGTCAGGCGACGAACAATCTCCTATTCTTGTTCCTGCTCGCGCTCATCGCCTGGATGATCGGGTACTTCGGCGCCTGGGCGGTGTTTCGGGCGCGGAGCGCGTGGTGGCCGGTTACCGTCAGCGCGACCGCGCTGACACTCGTGCTGGCCAACTTCCCGAATCTCTTCGTCTACATGCTGGTCGAGCTGATCGCGGCGATGCTCCTGGTCGCTCGGGTCAACCTCGAAGCGCGGCGAATGGTCTGGCAGTCGGTAGGATTGCCGCAGAGTCAGGGCCTGGCGGGGCGCGCGTTTCGAGCGAGTCTGTCGCTCGCCCTCGCGCTGGTCGCTCTCGCCTGGGTGGCGCCGACCGTGCTCGCGTCGCGCGCGATCTCCCAGGGCTTAGGCGAGCCGACCCGCCCCTGGCAGCAGGCGCAGGTCGAGTTCAACCGGCTCTTCGGAGGCTTGCAGGCACAGAACGAAGCGTCGCTCAGCGGCTTCAGTCGCTCGATGACCCTGCACGGCTCCTTCCACCTGGCGGACACTTCGGTTCTCCAGGTGCGGTCGCCAAAGCCGGAGTACTGGCGCGCGATCGTCTACGATCGGTACACCGGACACGGGTGGCTGAGCAGCGATCCGATCGACCAGGCCACCCTGACCGCGGGTAGCGACGCCCTTCGCTCGACCGATCGAGCGCGCTCCGAGATCGACCAGCAGGTAACGGTTCTCCAGCCGCGCGGAAGCTATCTCGTCGGGGCTTCGCAGCCGTTTCGATTCGATCGGACGGTGGGCGCGCAAGCCTATCCCGATGCGCCGAACAATGGGGTGGATCTCGTGGCGGCGCTTTCGCTCACGCCCCTCGAGCCTGGAACACGCTACACCGTCGCGTCGGAAATCTCAATCGCGTCGGCGGCCGATCTCCGAACCGCGAACCAGGCCTACTCGGCCGAGATCCGCCAGCGATACCTGGATCTGCCGCCGATCCCCGAGCGAGTCCACCAACTTGCCGAGCAGATTACCGCGCCGCAGCAAGACCCGTACGACAAGGCTGAGGCGATCGAGTCGTATCTCCGCGCCATGCCGTACACGCTCGACGTTCCGCCCCCGCCTTCCGATCGTGATGCCGTCGACTATTTTCTTTTCGATACGAAGACCGGATACTGCGACTATTTCGCGTCGGCTATGGCGGTGATGGCCCGCAGCGTTGGCATTCCGGCGCGCGTCGTGTCCGGCTACGCCACTGGTGATCCCCAGGACGACGGATCGTATCTGGTGAAGGATTCCAATTCCCACTCCTGGACCGAGATCTATCTTCCTCCCTATGGCTGGATTCCGTTCGAGCCGAGCGGAAGCTGGCCTCGATTCCAGCGAGGACCGGGCGAAGCGAGCGCCACGACGCCCACGCCGATTCCCACGCCTCGCCCGATTCCGAACGTCGCCCAGAGTCAGTCCCAGGCGACGCCAACCCCGACTCCCACGCCGACGCCGTCCCCCGGCGCGGCCGAAGCCGCGCAGCCGTTTACCAAGAAGCCGCCGCTCGACCTGCATCCCGTTCTACCGTTGCTCTACGCGCTCGGACTGCTCGCGTTGATCGCGCTCGCTCTCTGGTATCTCTGGAACCGTGGCCTGCGTGGCATGCCGCCGGCGGTGGTCGCCTACGCGAAGATGACGCGCCTGGCCGGGTGGCTGGGTTTCGGCCCGAAGCTGACCGAAACACCCGAGGAGTACGGACGCGCGCTCAGCAGCTCGGTGCCGGAGGTGAGGACGAGCATTCTGCGGATTAGCGCGGAGTATGCGCAGTACCGATTCGGGCGTCGGACAGATCAGCGCGCCGAGAATCTCCTTCGCCTCTGGCGATTCGTCCGAAACGCCCTGATCCGGCGGGTTGGTCGTCTGAGGCGGCAGTAGAGCAGCTTCTCTCAGATCCCTCCCCAGGTAAGGATGAGGTCGGTGAAGTAACCAGCCAGCAGGCCGAGGAACACGCCCCAGGTCGCGAGCTCGGGCATCTGGAAGCGCCGGCCAACGTGGAGGAGCTCGCCGACGACGTAGAGGATCGACCCCGCCGCCAGCGCCAGACAGAGAACGAAAATCGGAGCCGACTGCAGGCTAAATCCGACCAGGGTACCCAAAAACGTCGGGCCGCCGGCGATCAGGCCCGCCCGGCCCAGGAAAGACCAGGAAGGACGCGCGCCGGAGGTGAGGGGCGCGGCGATTCCGAACCCTTCAGTCATGTTGTGGAGGCCGAACCCGACGATCAGCAGCGTCGCGAGCTCGATCGCTCCGGTTCGCGACGCCTGGCCGATCGCCAATCCCTCGGAGAAGTTGTGGAGGCCGATTCCCAGCGCGATGGTCAGCGCCAGGTGCAGGTGGGCTGCCTGGTCGTTGATCTTGATCGGGCGAATGAACCATCGATCGAAGTAGACGAGGCCAAGGAGGCCGATTCCGATGCCGACGACCAAAAGGGCGAGCAGGTTGAGAAAGGTCGACGGATCTCCCTTCTTGGCGGCATCCATCGACGCGCTGATTGGCTCGCTCGCCTGGCTCAAGACATCCCAGAAGAGGAAGACGAGGATGCCGGTCGCCAGCGCGTTGAGGAACGCTTGCCAGGAGCGCGATGGGTTCTTGAGGCGGGCAACCGGCAGACCAAGAAAGATAGTGAATCCGGCGATGGCGCCGAAAAAGATCGTCGTGATCAGGCTCATCCGTCCAGGATTTTCCTTTCATCCGCGCACGCTGGGCGATTCGACTAGGTTAGGTTAGGATTACCTAACCTAGTGTAGATGAACCCGCTCGGACCGTCAACGTTTAGATGCTGACGAAGATTTGACCGTCTTCTACGGCGACCGGGTAGGTGACGACCTTGACGTTCGGATCGAAGACGGAACGCCCGGTTGTCACATCGTATTCCCAGCCGTGCCACGGACAGCGGAGGATCTGCCCGACGAGGCCGTAGTCGTACTCGTGAACCCGCGAGGGCAGGGTCGTGCCGCTCACCTTACCCAGGCAGACCCGAGCGCCCTGGTGTGGACAGACGTTCTTGAGCGCGTAAAACGTGCCACCGAGGTTAAAGACGCCAACCTCGCGCCCCTCGATCTTGACGATCTTCCGACCGCCCGGCGGGATGTCCTCGATCCCGGCGATGGCGTGTCTGGCCATATCGTGTCTCCCTGGATTCAGTCTCGCGTGATCAGTCGCACGGCCCGGTCGTAGAAGAGATAATCCCAGGTCCAGTTGATCATCACCAGGAGGCGGTTGCGCAGGCTGATCAACTCGTACAGGTGAACGACCAGCCACATCACCCAGGCGGGGAAGCCGGTTAGCTTCAACCGTCCGATCTGGCAGACCGCCGCGTTCCGTCCGATGGTCGCCATCGTTCCCTTGTCGCGGAAGACGAACTGGTCGAGGGGCAGACCGGCGATCTGCCGACGGATGTTCCTGGCGGCCAGCTGGCCCTGCTGGATCGCGACCTGAGCGACCATGGGAAGCGGGACGCCGCCCTGCTCGACGTGCGCCAGGTCGCCGATCGCGTAGACCTCGGGGTGATTCGGGACCTGCAAAGTCGGCTCGACCTTGATCCGCCCCCCGCGCGCGGTTGGCAAACCCGGGGTGGCGTCGACGCTCGTCGCCCGCACGCCCGCTGCCCAGACGAGGGTATGGGCCGGAATCGTCGTTCCATCGGCCAGCTGGACCGTCTCGCCGTCGAAGTTCTTGACCGCCGCGTCGGTTCGCACGTCCACACCCTTCTGCCGGAGCGACCGGATCGCAGCTTTCTGGAGCGAAGGAGCGAGCATTGACAGAATCGTCGGCGACGCTTCGACCAGCACTACCCGAGCGTCCTTGAGGTCGAGGCCGGTGTAATCGTGAACGAGGACGAGACGGATGAGCTCGGCGAGCGCACCGGCGAACTCCACGCCGGTCGGCCCGCCTCCGGCGACGACGAAGGTCAGCTGAGCCGACCGAACGTCGCGGTCTTTTTCGGAGCTGGCTTTCTCGAAGCACTCGAGCAGGTGATTGCGGATTTCAACTGCCTGGTTTAGATACTTCAGCCCGATCGCCTTCTCGGCGACGCTCTGGATCCCAAAAAAGTGGGTCGTGCTCCCCGACGCGAGGACGAGGAAATCGTACCCGATCGGGCCGTCGTCGGTCTCGAGCTCGCGCTTCTCCAGGTCCAGGCCCTTGACCGAAGCCATCCGAAAGCGCACGTTCGGAATTCCGCGCAAGATCTGGCGAACCGGCTGGGCGATGTCTTCCGGCTCGAGACCAGCGGTGGCAACCTGATAAAGAAGGGGCTGAAAGCAATGGTAGTTGTGACGATCGAGCACTAGGACGTCTGCCTCGACGCCGGCCAGACCTCGGGCGACCTGAAGGCCGCCGAAGCCGGCTCCGACCACGACGACGCGCGGCCAACCGCTCAGGATCGGTACGTGGCGGTCGCGCCGTCGCTCTTGAAGGAGCCAGGTCACGGCGGTGACGAACGCGCCGCCCAGCGTGAAAATGGCGAGATCGCGGGCGAGCGCCACGGTGGATTTTCTCATCAATTGTGCGTTCTCATAGAGTTGATTTATGCCTCTAGAAGCAGCGTCTCGGGGTCCTCGATCAATTCTTTGACGCGGACCAGAAACTGAACCGCGGTTCGACCGTCGATAATGCGGTGATCGTAGGTGAGCGCCACGTACATCATCGGGCGAATCACGACCTGACCCTGCATGGCGATCGGACGCTCCTGAATCCGGTGCATGCCGAGGATCGCCGCCTGGGGCGGGTTCACGATCGGCGTCGAGAGGAGCGAGCCGAAGACGCCGCCGTTGGTGATAGTGAAAGTTCCACCGCGAAGCTCCTCGAGGGTCAACTGGTTCTCGCGAGCGCGCTTCGCGAGGTCGGCCACCGCGCGCTCGATCTCGACGAAGCTTTTCCGATCGGCATCACGGATGACCGGAACCACCAGCCCGCCTTCGGTGTCGACGGCGATTCCGATGTCGTAGTACAGCTTCTCGATGAGATCGTCGCCCTGCATCTCCGAGTTGACGTCGGGAAATGCCTTCAAGGCGCCGACCGACGCCTTGGCGAAAAACGACATGAACCCGAGGCCGACGCCGGTGCGCGCCTGGAAAGCCTCGCGGCGTCGACGTCGAAGATCCATCACCGCCGACATGTCGATCTCGTTGAAGGTCGTCAGCAGCGCTTGATTGCGCTGAGCTTCCAGCAGGCGACGCGCGATGGTAAGCCGACGGCGCGAAAGCCGAATCCGTTTTTCGGGCCGCTCGGCCGGGGCGGTCGGAACCTCGGTAGGCAGCGGAGCCGTCTCCAGCTTCGCAAGGGGCTGGGCCGGAGGAGGGGCGACCGTGGGAGGCGGGGGCACCGCTTCGGCGCTCACGACCGGGTGCTCCTCCATATAGGCGGCGACGTCTTCCCGAGTGACCCGCCCGGAAGGACCGGTGCCGTGAATCTTGCTCAGATCGATGCCGTACTCGGACGCGATGCGCCGGGCGACCGGCGATGCCATCGGTTCCTCCGCAGCCGGGCCGGTCGGGGCGGCCGGAGGCGGTGCTTCGACGCGCGGCGGAGGAGGGGTGGCTAGCTTCGTCGGAGGCGGTGGGGCGGCCGTCTCGATCGGTTGGGGCGCCGCGCTGCCGACGGTGCCGAGCACCTCGCCGACTTTCACCGTCTCGCCTTCCTGGTGAAGGATTTTCTCCAGGACGCCGGTCGTATCTGCGGTGACTTCGAGGTTGACTTTCTCGGTTTCGAGCTCGACAACTGGCTGGCCGGTTACCACGGCGTCGCCCACGCGCTTGAGCCAGCGCCCGACCGTCGCCTCGGTGAGCGATTCGCTGAGCGGCGGAACGCGGATCTCACTTTCCATGGCTTACCTCGACCACCAGCGGCGCCGAGGTCGCGCCCAGCGATCCGAACGCCGCGGCGATAATTTGCCCCTGCTCGGCCCCGTAGAGGTCGTGCGCGCCCACCGCGGGACTGGCGCGCCGAGGGCGTCCGACGTAGTTGAGCGGAATATCGGCGGGGAGGAGCCGGGCGATTCGCGGCTCGACGAATGTCCACGCCCCCATGTTCATTGGCTCTTCTTGGACCCAGAGCACCTCCCGCAGCCGCGGGTAGCCGTCGACCAGCTCCTGGATCTCGTCTGACGGGAAGGGGTAGATCTGCTCGACCCGCGCGATAGCTACCTCCGGGTGCTGGGCCCGAAGCGGGCTGGTTGCCAAGTTTACGTAAATGTGCCCGCTGCAAAGGATCAGACGGGTGATCTCGTTCGCCCGGGAACGCGAAGCCGGGTCGTCGATCACTGTCTGGAACTGACCAGTCGCCAGATCGCTCAACGGCGAGGCCGCCAGCGGATGACGGAGCAGGCTCTTCGGAGTGAAGACCACCAGGGGACGCGGATCTCGCCAGAGCAGGGCGGCCTGACGCCGCAGCAGGTGAAAGTACTGCCCGGCCGTCGTGCAGTTGGCGATTCTCAGGTTGTTCTCGGCAGCAAGCTGCAGGAAGCGCTCCATTCGAGCGCTCGAGTGCTCCGGTCCCTGCCCTTCGTGGGCATGCGGCAGCAGTAGCACCAGCGAGGAGGTCTGCCCCCACTTCGCCTGACCGGCCGCGACGAACTGATCGATGATAACCTGGGATACGTTGGCGAAGTCGCCGAACTGCGCCTCCCAGATGACGAGCGCATCGCGGGCCTGGGTGCTGTAGCCATACTCGAAGCCGAGTGGAGCGGCTTCTTCAAGCGGGCTATCGTGAATCTCGAACGAGGCGTGCGCGTCGGGCAGCATCTGCAGTGGCGTGTACGTCGCGCCGTTCGCGGAGTCGTGCAGGACGAGGTGCCGCTGACTGAACGTGCCGCGGGCGGTATCCTGACCGGTCA
>JAJPKB010000539.1 GCA_021323915.1 Chloroflexota bacterium
CTCGATCAGGCCGATCAGTTCCTCGATCGCCGCGACCATGTCGCCGCGCGTCGTCTGGGGCGCCCGGATCTGACTGACCGCGGGCGGACCGCCCGACTCCAGCGGATGCCAGACCTCGGCGACGTGGGTGCCAATCCGGAGGCGGCCGGTCTCGCCGATCAGGTCCAGCTCGAAGTTACCCATGGTTCCCTTCGAGGCGTTGACCAGGGCGCGCACGCCGTTCCGGAAGTGGATCAGGGCGCTGCCGCCTGGGTCGGTCGCCGGGTCGCGCCCGCCGTCGCCCGCGTAGCGCGGCGGGTGGTCGCGGTGCTCGTCGTCCAGCTCGCCGACGAGCCACTCCGGATCGGACTCGGCGAAGAAGCAGATCGCGTCGACCAGGTGCGTGCCATTGCGAAAGAGCATGGCGCGCGGCCCGCCCAGGTGGGCCACGATTCTCCGCGGCGGGCCAATGGCGCCGGCCCGGACGAGCCGGCGCGCCTCGACGAACTCCGGATACCAGCGCCGGGTGTGGTCGATCAGCAGCGGGACGCCGCGCTGGGCGCAGGCCGCGATCATCCGATCGGCGTCGGCCAGGGTCGTCGCGATCGGCTTCTCACAGAAGATGCCTTTGACGCCGGCCGCGACCGCGTCGACCGCGATCTGGGCGTGACGATGGTCCGAGGTGACGATGCTGAGCAGGTCGACCTGCTCCTTCGCCAGCATCTCGCGGTAATCGGTGTAGACGCGCGCCTCGGGAAACTCGGCTCCCCAATCGGCGCGAAACCTCTCCAGCAGGCTCGGCGCCAGGTCGCAGACCGCCACGACGGTCGTCCGTGGCACCAACGCGTAGGCGCTGACGTGGGAGTGAGGCATGGTCTGACCGAGAACGGGATCGGGCGCCGTCTGCGGCGGCGTCATTCCGATCCCGGTTAGACCCACGACCGCCGCGCGATAGACCGACATGATTCCTCCCCTTCAGCGGTGAGCAAAATCTCCGACCATACTGGCATCCGACCGTAGGTAGGGGCGGTTCGCGAACCGCCCCTACCTACGCTTGGCCGGCAGAACCACCAACGAATCGGCTCACCGCTCTAAAATACGTCCCGCCGGTCGCCCGATTCTCGTCCGGCGTCGTCGATCGAGTATAGGTACGGGTGTAGAATCAGTAAAGCATTCGAAGAGGATACGCTCGTGGAATCGCAACGTCCCAGGCAGATCATCGCCCTAGGCGGCGGTGGCTTTTCCTATCGCGATCCCTCGCCCGCCCTGGGCGACTACATCCTCGGCCTCGCCGGCACGCCGCGACCAAAGATCTGCTTCGTTCCCACCGCCGGCCGCGACTCCGAGGTGGCTCGATTGGAGTTCTTCCACTGCCTGCGCGACCGCGCCCGCGCGACCGATCTCGCCCTCTTTTCCCGGACGGTGAACGATCTGCGCGGCTTTCTCCTCGATCAGGACGTCATCTACGTCGGCGGCGGCAACACCGCGAACATGCTCGCGATCTGGCGGGTCCACGACGTCGAT
The DNA here is from genome assembly GCA_021323915.1 of Chloroflexota bacterium. GTDB lineage: Bacteria > Chloroflexota > UBA6077 > FW602-bin22 > CADDYW01 > JAJPKB01. The sequence goes on from JAJPKB010000539.1 coordinate 1,504, forward strand.
GCGATTCTCCGCGAAGCCTGGGAAGCGGGCATCATCCTGGCCGGGGTCAGCGCCGGCGGCATCTGCTGGTTCGAAGCCGGCGTCACCGACTCGTTTGGCCCGGAGCTGGCACCGCTCCTCGGCGGACTGGGATTCCTCCCTGGCAGCTTTTGCCCGCACTACGACAGCGAGCCTTCCCGCCGGCCGACCTACCACCGACTGGTCGCCGCGGGTTTTCCGCCCGGCTACGCTGCCGACGACGGAGTCGGACTCCACTTCGTCGGCACCGATCTGGTTCAGGTCATCTCGTCGACCGAAACCGGTCGCGCCTACCGAGTCGAGCCACGGGAGGGCGCCACGGTGGACGTGCCGCTCGTCCCGCGCTTCCTGCGATAGCCGATTTGGCTGCAAACGGCACCGCTACCGGACAAGGAGGCTCTGGCTTCAGAGCCAGGAGCGGGGCCGAAGGCCCTGAAGGGCCCGGGGCCTTGAGGCCCGCGTCCCTGCTCCTTCCTTTCAAGACAGAGCTTGTTCGCTCGCTCGCCATCGTACCGATTTATTTTCTAGCCTTCGACGAAGCCCGCGGGGTAGCGCATTTCAATACCCACGCTCCTTGTCGACGACGTTCAGCAGGGGCTCGCCCTTCAGGTGACGCGCGAGATTGTCGGCGAAGATGTTGGTGATGCGATCGTGATTGAACGGCGAATGCCCACTCGAATGCTGGCCAAGGATGACGTTCGGCAGGTCCCAGATCGGCGAGTCGTCGGGAAGCGGCTCCGGGCTGGTGACGTCGAGGCCGGCCCCGGCGAGGCGACCTTCCCGCAGCGCGTCCAGCAGCGCCTCCTGATCGATCGCGCTTCCCCGCCCGACGTTGTAGACGCAGGCGCTCGGCTTGAGCAGGGCGATCTCGGCACGGCCGAGCAGCCGGCGCGTCTCGGCGGTGCCCGGCAGGCAGAGCGCGACGTGATCGGCCGACGGCAGAATCGCAGCTAGCTCGGCCGGCCGGTAGACGCGGTCGAGGCCGGGGAAAGGCTCGCCGCTCCGGCGCACGCCCAGCACGCGCAGCCCCAGCGCCAGACACTTCCGCGCGAGCGTTCCGCCCACGTCGCCCAGGCCGATCACGACGATCGTCTGCCCCTCGAGCTCCCACTTTTCCTGTCGGGCTTGCTGGCCGACCCGCGACCGCGGCGTTTGCGCCCGGACCAGCAACGGGACTCGGTTCGCGAGCGCGAACATCATGGCAAGGATGTGCTCGGCCATCGGAACGCCGTGAGCGCCCCGCGCGTTCGTCAGAATCGCCGGATGCTCGCGCAGGCCATTCGCCAGCAGGCCATCGACCCCGGCGACGCCGGCCTGAACCCAGACCAGCCGCTTCGCGCGCTCGACGGCTGGCCGCGGTAGATTTTTGGTGAACACGATCGGCACGTCGGAGGCGTGGCCGATCACCTCCTCCACGGTCGTCGCGAGCAGGAACTCGACGTTCGGGAAACACGCCCGCAACCGATCGACGTTCTCGCTCCCCACGTCCTCGCCAATCAGAACCTGCAGTGGCACCGATTAGTCCTCCAGTTGGCGTTCGATCCTTACTTCTCGATCGCTCACGGGATCTCCACGACCAGGTACTGCTCGTCGACCGAGACGGGAAACTTCTCGGCGGCGTAGGGTCCCCTGGCGTAGCCGGCGTCGGCCAGCTCCTGCTCGCGCGCGAGCAGGGCCTCCCCGGGCTCGACCCGCACCGGATACCGGCGGGCGCGTGGCCTGGCGGTCTGATACCAGGACTGACCGGTCCGCAGGTCGTACTCCCAGGCGTGCCAGGGACACTTGAGCACTTCGCCCGGCCGAATCAGCCGGGTCTGACCGGGCAGCGCGGATTCGACGAAGCCCCAGAGCTTGCCCTCGCACAACGGACCGCCCTGGTGCGGGCAGCGGTTGCGGAAGGCGACGTACTCACCCGCGACGTTGAAAATACCAACCGAGATGCCGTCGACCTCGACGATCTTCCGGCCACCCGGCGGAATCTCGCCGACCGCCGCAACCACGTACGTTCTTGCCATCGCCGCTTCATCCCCTCGATCCAAGACGATACCATGCCCGCGCGTTCTCGGACATTATCTTGCCCAGCAACGCCGGCGGAAGCTCGGTCGGCACCGCCTCCTCTGGAGCGTCGAAATGCCGGTGCGGGTAATCGGTTGAGAACATCAGCAGCTCATCCGAGCCAAGCTGATCGACCAGCCTGGCCAGTCGACCTGGCTCCGGCGGCGCGTCGTTCGGCTGTAAGGTGACACGAACGTGCTCGCGGATGTACTCGGACGGCGGGCGCTTGGTCCAGGGAACCTCGCGCCGCAGCCCTTTCCATTCCTTGTCAAACCGCCAGGTGTACGGGGGGAGCCAGGAGAACCCGCTCTCGACGAGCGTCAGGCGCAGGGAGGGAAACTGATCGAACACCCCTTCGACGATGATGCTCATCAGATTGCTGGCGAAGCTCGCCGCCATGTCGACGTACTCCTCGACGTAGTGGCTCGGCCAGCCAGCCGAGGTTGGCGGCATCCATCCGACTCCGCCGAAGTGCAGCCCGACCACGAGGTC
>JAJPKB010000129.1 GCA_021323915.1 Chloroflexota bacterium
CCTGCGGGCCTTGGTGCGCCTGGCCCAGGGACGTGCGCCCGATCCCTCGGCGGCGATCTTCGACTCGCGGACGATGCAATCGAGTCCGGAGAGCGGGGCCCGTGCGGGCTATGACGGCTACAAACGCAAGAAGGGACCGAAGGTGCACGCGGCTGTCGATACCTTGGGCCACCTCTTGGCCGTGCACGTCACGCCTGCCAACGCTCAAGAGCGTGCCCAAGTTGGGGAGCTTGCCTAGGCGGCGCAGGAGCACGGCATCCGCTTGGAGGTGGTCAAACTGCCCGAGACAAAACGCGGCTTCGTCCTTGTGCCCCGCCGGTGGGTGGCCGAACGGAGTTTCGCCTGGACAGCTCGTTTCCGCCGCCTCGCCAAAGACGACGAGCGACTTCAGACGACGCAGGTCGGGATGCATTTCATTGCCTTCGCCTGTCTGATGTTGCATCAAGCCGAACCCTTACCTGCTTAAGGTTCATAACACGCTCTAGACTTGAGTTTTAACTAGAGCAAGCGGAAGGCTGTTTGGCGTTGGCGGTAGTGTCGTCGTTATGGCAAGATCCGATATCATGACAAACAGCGACTCCCTCACCACTCTGCGTACCTTTCGTGACGACCTGTACGCCTGCTTTGGCCAGCGTCGCGACGCGTTGTTCGAGTTGGTTGATACTGTGCTCACCGCGAGGCCGATCCCGTCTTTTGTCCACTTGAGCCTGGAGGCGACCTATCGTCGGGGCTGGGGCAGCCTGTACGCGGCCCTGCGCCACGGCGAGATCGACATCGAGGCGCTGCGTACGGAATTGGTGCGCCACCCGCTGGACAAAGGCGAAGCGATCTACGCCGTCGACGTCAGCGTCTGGCCCCGGTGTGACGCCGAGACCAGCCCCGACCGCGGATTCTATTATCATCCGTCCCGCCACTCCAACGGCAAACCGATCGTCGCCGGCTGGGCCGACCAGTGGATCGCCCAGCTCAGCTTTGCCCGCGTTAGCTGGACCGCCCCCCTCGACGTCCAGCGCGTGCATCCGTCCATTGACGCGCATGCCGTGGCCGTCGAGCAGATCAAGACCTGCATTGGTCGGCTTCCTGCGGCTGATTCGACCGTTCCGCTCTTCGTCTTCGACGCCGGCGACGATCCAGTCAAGTTGGCACTTGGCCTCGGGGACACCCAAGCGGCGATTCTGGTGCGCGTGCGCAGCGATCGCTGCTTCTACGCCGATCCCGACCCCGCCGTCTACGTCGGCACCGGGCGGCCCCGACGCCATGGCGCCAAGTTCGCCTGTCAGGACCCCGTAACCTGGCCTGAGCCGACCGCCGAGCACTCTTGCGACGATCTCCAGTACGGGATGGTTCGGGTGCGCGCCTGGTCGGGCCTCCACTCGATCGTCAAGACACACGACACTGTCGGCTCCCGCCAACCCCGTCCCATCGTGCGCGGCACCGTCATCCTCGTCGAGGTCACCAAACTCCCCGGGCAGACCCGCAAGCCGCGGGCGCTCTAGCTCTTCTGGTCTGGCCCGGGCGAACCGGATCTGAGCGTCATCTGGCGTGCCTACGTCCGGCGTTTCGATGTCGAACACCCCCTCCGATTTGCCACGCAAACGCTCAACTGGATTGCGCCTCGCGTGCGGCTGCCCGCGCAGGCGGACCGCTGGACCTGGCTGGTGGTGGCTGCCTCCACCCAATTGCGCCTGGTCCGCCCCTGGATCCGCGACCGGCGTCTCCCGTGGGAGCGTCGCCTGCATGCAGACAAGCTGACGCCCTACCGGGTGCGGCGGGCCTTTTCGGCGATTCGACCGGTCCTGGAGAGCCCGGCCAGCGCACCGAAACCCTGTGGCCGGTCGCCCGGACGAGCAAAGGGGCAGCGTTCGCCCCCCGCTCCCTTGCGCCCGGTCCTCAAGAAGACGGCCTGAACCAGACAATCTCACCCTCCGTACCACTTCGCGGCGGCATCTGATGCCGTCCGCTCGCTTGATCATGGTTAAAACTCAAGTCTAGCTTAGCTACTGGCGGGCACCATTGGGGGCGCTGGGCTCGAGTCAAAGGGTTGTCTGAGAAGACCGTCGAGAGTGCCTCGTGTGGCCCGCATCAACTCGGCGACGCCGAGCCCGTCGGGGCCCCAGACTTCCAAGAACTCCCCGACGACCATGCGGTCATCGTTCTCGACCGCAGCGCTGATCACGATGACCGGGGCCCCACCCAGCGAGGAGTCCGCCCTCCAGATCCGGAGGAACTCGCGTCCATCTATGCCGGGCATCAGCAGGTCCAGAAGGACTAGATCAGGCGGCGCCTTTCGGGCGAGCTCCAGGCCGAGTTCCCCGGTGGTGGCAAGCTGGACCAGGCACTGGGGCGCGACAGCACGGAGCATCCGACCGAGCAGGTCGACTATCTGCGGGTCGTCGTCGACGACTAACGCGTTGCGGGGCACCAGATTCAGGCGGCGTAAGGTCTCGCGGAGTCGCTCCTGGCCGACGGGCTTCGTGAGGAACGCGGCTGCGCCGATCTCACCGCCGATCCGGCCAACCGTCCGCAGCCCACACCGCAGCACCGGCGCCCGGGGAAGCCACGCGAGGCTGTCCCTGTCCCCATGGCCCCCTCCCTCGACCGCCGAGTCGGCGAGGATCACCGCGCTGACGGCGTCATCCTTCGCCGCGAGCGCGGCCTCGTCAAGAGTTCGGGCGGTGATGATCCGGTAGCCGTCGAGATAGCGGCGAACGACCCCGCCCGCCTCCGCATCCCGGTCGAACACCAGCACCGTGGGCTCTGGTCTGAGGGCAAGATGGGGACTCTGGTACAGGTGCCAGTCCGGCGTTATCGCGGCGGGTACTACGTTGTCTATCGCCGGCAGAGTGAAATGGAAGGTGCTTCCCCGACCGATCTGACTCTCGACCCACATGCTGCCGCCGTGCATCTCGACGAAGCGCTTGCTGACGGTCAGACCCAGCCCGAAGCCGCCCCGACGATTGGTGCCGCCCACCTGGTAGAAGCTCTCGAAGACGCCCGGCAGGTCTTCTGAGGATACGCCAACGCCAGTGTCGGCCACGGAGACGACCACGTCCGAGCCCTCACGGCGTGCCGAGACCCGCACTCCGCCCTCATCCGTGTAGCGCACGGCGTTGGTAAGCAGGTTGATTAAGACTTGACGGATACGCGTGGGGTCGACGGACAGCGTCGGCAGGTCTGACGGTATGTCGACGGTCAGGCGCAGGCCGGCCCCGGCGTACAGCCGCTCCACGGCGCCGACGGCCTCGCCCGTGATGGCCGCGAGCGACGACCGCTTCCGTTGCAACGCCAGTCGGTCGGCGTCCATCCGGCCGAGGTCGAGCACGTCATCGACGAGGTCGGATAGGTGGCATGCGTTGCGGTGGATGGTCTCCACATCGCTCCGGAATCTGGTCGGTACCTCCTCGCTCCCGTCCGCCGCGTCGGAGATGATTGCCTCGCTGAAGCCGATGATGAGGTTCAGCGGCGTCCGGAGCTCATGGCTGATCGCCGTCGCGAGGCTGTCCTTCGTCCGGCGCGCTTCCTCGGCAGCGCGGCGGGCATGCTCCAATGCCAGGTTGGCGTGCTCCAGGCGCTCGCAGGTCTCGATGAGGCTCTTGGAGAGTCGTCCCAGGTCCATCTGCCGTTCGCGCGCTTCCTGGGTCTTGCGCAGCTCCTGCAGGTAGCTGCGCAAGGTCCAGTCTAGCATCGTCTGCATGGGCTCATACGCCACGTAGGCCAGGCCGACGCTGCCCACGATGAGGAGCTGGGCGCACACGATGTCACAATCGGGCAGGGACGCCGAAGCTAGACTGGCTAACTTCCAGATGAGGGCGCTGGCGCTCCCCGCAACCAGCAACGTGGCCCATTGGCCGACCAGGAGCGGCGCCACGAAGACGACCAGCGGCAGGGCGAAGAGCATCTGTGGAAGCGCGTAGACGACTTCAGCGATGCCGGTAGCGGCGAGAAGCCCTGCGATGAGAAAGATCGTTGCCGGCCAGTACCAGTGGCGGCTCGCCCACCACGCGACGATGGCGGATACCAAAAGCACGGCGACCAGTAGCAGGAGCCGGGGCTCGACCAGCGACGGGATTGTCAGCGCCGCGCACATCAGCGCGAAGGCAGACGCGATGCCGCCCAGAGCTACTTTCCTGAGGGCTTGGCTCCGTAGCTCGTCGAGATCCCCTTCCATTGGATGCCGGTTCGGACGAAGGCTCGGGGCGATGGACGTCACCATGTGCTGGGTCCCTTTCATCGGCCGATCTGGCGACCGGCACGGAGGAGAGCTACGCGGA
>JAJPKB010000360.1 GCA_021323915.1 Chloroflexota bacterium
GCATGGGCTACACCCACATCCTGGCGTACGATCACGTGCTCGGGGCAAGCCCGGAGGGCCGCGACTTCCCGATGGCCTATACCGATCAGAGCCTCTTCCACGAGGTGCTGACCCTCTTCGCCTACCTCGCCGGTCTCACCAGGACCGTCGAGCTGGTGCCCGGCGTGGTCATTCTTCCCCAGCGGCAGACCGCCCTGGTTGCCAAGCAGGTGGCCGAGATCGACGTGCTGAGCGGCGGTCGCTTCCGCCTGGGCGTTGGCCTTGGCTGGAATCCGGTCGAGTACGAGTCGCTCGGCGAGAATTTCCACGACCGTGGGCGCCGGATCGAAGAGCAGGTCGCGGTCATGCGCAAGCTCTGGACGGAGCCGGTCGTCGAGTTTCACGGACGATGGCACCACGTCGACCGTGCCGGCCTCAATCCGCTGCCGGTCCAGCGCCCGATCCCGATCTGGTTCGGCGGCACGGATGAGCGGGCGCTCAAGCGTCTGGCGCGAATCGCCGATGGTTGGATGCCCAACCGCAAACCGCCGGAGGGTTGGCCCGCCAACGTCGCTCGGGTGCGCGAATACGTCCGCGCGGCCGGCCGCGACGTCGACCGATTCGGTTTGGAAGGCCGACTCAACACGGCCAACCAGACCCCGGATCAGTGGCGCGAGGGTGCCGAGGAGTGGCGGACCCTGAACGCCGATTACCTCGACGTCAACACGATGGGCGCGGGCTTGCGCGGTCCCCAGGCGCACATCGATCGCCTGCGGCAGATCAAAGACGCGCTGGGCGTCTGAGCAAGTTGATCCTCAATTGATCCGCTTTTCTCTCCCGGCCCATTCTTTCTCACGCAGGACGTATTTCTGGATCTTGCCGGTCGAGGTCTTCGGCAGGTCGCCGAACTCGACCGCCTTCGGGCACTTGAAGTGGGCCAGCCGCTCGCGGCAGAAGTCGATGATCTCGGCGCCCGTCGCCGATTGCTCCGGCTTGAGGGTCACGAACGCCTTGGGCACTTCACCCCAGGTGGAATCGGGAACCGCGATCACCGCGACCTCGAGCACCGCCGGGTGCTGGTAGATCGCCTGCTCGACCTCGATCGTCGAGATGTTCTCGCCGCCGGAGATGATGACGTCCTTCTTCCGGTCGCGCAGCTCGATGTAGCCGTCCGGGTGCATCACCGCGAGGTCGCCGCTGTGGAACCAGCCGCCCCGGAACGCCTCGGCCGTCGCCTCGGGCTGGTTGAAGTAGCCCCGGGTCACGTTGTTGCCCCGCATCACGACCTCGCCCATCGTCTGACCGTCCGGCGGCACGTCGCGCATCTCTTCGTCGACAACCCGAACCACGTCCGAGACGATCAGCGGCACGCCCTGCCGCGCCTTGAACCGAGCCTGATCGGCGAGCGAGAGCGCCGAGAAGCCGGGCGGCTCCTCGCAGATCGTGTAAGGGGCGTAGGTCTCGGTCAGGCCATAGATGTGGACGACGTTCGCGCCGAGCGCGGCCATCTGGTTGATGATCGTCGGCGAGGGAGGAGCGCCGCCGGTCCCGACGGTGAGCGGGCGTCGGAGAGTGACTTCCCGGCTCGCCGGATGATTGACCAGCGAGATCAGCACGGTCGGCGCCGCGCAGAAGTGCGACACGTCCTCGCGCTCGATGAGGCGCCAGGTCAAGCCGGGATCAATCCTTCGCAGGCAGACGTGGGTGCCGCCGACCGCGGTCACGCCCCAGGGAAACCCCCAGCCGTTGCAGTGGAACATCGGCAGCGTCCAGAGGTAAACCGAGTCCGCGCTCATGCGCAGATGAAGGCCGAGGCCGAGCGCCTTGAGATAGGCTCCCCGGTGGGTATACATCACGCCCTTGGGCCGACCGGTCGTGCCACTCGTGTAGTTGATGCAGATGGTGTCGTTCTCGTCGGACAGCAGCCACTCCAAAGGGCCCGGTCGGCCGCCGGCCAGGAACTCTTCGTAGGTCGGTCCGGGGAGCGGCGATTCCACGGCCGTATCGACGACGTTGACGACGTGGCGGAGCGTCCGCTGACGCGCCGGATCGATCAGGTGGGCCAGCTCGGTATCGACGAAGAGGAAGGTCGCGCCGGAGTGGTCGAGGATGTAGGAGATCTCGTCCGCCGAGAGCCGAACGTTGATCGTCACCAGGATGCCGCCGGCGAGCGGCACTCCGAAGTGCGCTTCGAGCATCGGCGGGATGTTCGGGCAGAGAAAGGCGACCCGGTCGCCCGGTTTCAGCCCCGCTTCCCGCAACGCCGACGCCAGGCGGTTGATCCGCGCGGCGAGCTCGCCGTAGGTATAGCGGCGCTCGCCGTGGACGACGGCGGTCTTCTCCGGAAACACGGCGCCGGTGCGCTCGGCGAACCAGAGCGGAGAGAGCTTTTGAAACCAGACCGGATCCTGGCCCGGGGTTTCGAGCGATAGATTTGCCGAACGCGGATCAGACGCCATCCCGACCTCCTCGCGCAGCCTGTGCCTCACCGGGTAATCACGGCACCTACCCGTCATTGGTGCCCCATTGACCAGAGGAAGGTTATCTGAGGGATATCCCAATCCCCGTTCTGACCGGGCGCCGCGCGCGCCCGCACCGGTCGATCTACGGTGGGTACAGTATCGCACAGAAGGATCAGTGGATAGAATAGGCCCGGACTGCTGATCCGGGGATCCGTCGCGGACAAGCGGCTCGTCGCCGACCATCCAATAGATCCGATAGAATGCACGGCGAGGACGATTCGGCGCCCTGACGGCGCACGAGGGCGAAGGAAAGGACGTGGGCATGCTCCAAGCGAGCAAGTACGTCGACCCGGGCGGTTGGGTCGCGGCGGTGACCGGAGCAGCGAGCGGCACGGGACGGGCATCACGCTGGGCTCCGCCCGTTAAATCGGTCGATGACAGACGGAACCGCTGTGGGACCGCCCCGCGCGTCGACGTGACGTCATCCGGTCAGGTGCGACCCTGACATCGGGAGATCCCGGAGACGTTCGGACGGATCGACGTGCTGGTGATTGCCCCGGGTATCCCGAAGCGGATGCAGTCCGAGGACTTTCCGGAAGACGAGTAGCGATCGATCGCCGGTCTATCCGGGTCGCTCGCCGGCGATCCTATCGGTCTGATCGCTGAATCCGGTCCAGATCAGTTGACCGGCTGGAGCACCAGGGTCTCGCCGTTGGCGGCGGGTTCGTCGACGGCATCCAGCTCGGCGTCGGCGTGGATCAGCAGGCTCTCGATGCCGTCCGGAAACGTCGCCACGTCGCGGCCGACCGTCAATGCCTCGTTGGCGGGAAGCAGGCGCTTTCCGC
>JAJPKB010000100.1 GCA_021323915.1 Chloroflexota bacterium
CAACTGAATCGGAGTGGTTTGCTTGCTGGAAACGGGGGAAGTGATGTCTGGACACGCGGACGACGGCGCGGGCAACCCCGACTTTCGGCGGGACGATCGGGTCGACGACATCCGCGGCTCGCCGACCCTCTCAGCCGATGCGACCCTGGATCACCTCTGCCGAGTGATCGCGTCGGCGGTCAAGGTGCGAACGGTGCTGGTCAGTCGCGGCGACGTCCGCCAACCGAGCGACGCCCGGGGGGTCGGCCTTCCGACCGGCTGGACGTGCCAGCCACCGGCGGTCTGGCCCGCGATCCCCGACGGCTTGACGCTCCCGTTCGAGGCGCCGCTCGCGATCGAAGACATCCGCGATGTCCCGGCGCCGTTCGAGATTAGTCTGCCCCTGGGAGTTCCGGCGGCCGGGCTGATCGTCGCGCCGATCGGCACGGCGAATCAGGCTCCGCTTGGCGCGATCTGGGTCGTCGACGAACGTCCGCGACGCTGGACTGACGACGAAGTCTCGCTCGTCGAGAACGCCGCGGCGGCGGCCGGCGCGGCGATCGAGCTCGCGGACGCGGCGCGTAACGCCGCTCCCGATCTGATCCGGGCCAGCCCTTCCGATTCGTGGCACGATCGGGCCGGATTTCGGCTGCTGGCCCGGGTGGGCGATCTGCTCTCGGCCTCGCTCGACTACCAGACGACCCTCTCGACGGCAGCGCACCTCGCGGTGCCGGCGTTCGCCGATTGGTGCGAGGTCTACGCCCGGGGGGACGGTGGCGCGATTCAACGCGTTGCACTGGCGCACGCCGACGCCGACGAAGAATCCTCGCTGCGGGACATCCTGGAGCACACGGCGATCGATCCGGCGATCGCGGGCGCGATTACGTCGGTGGCGGAGACCGGCCGTTCGATCCTGGAGCCGGAGATTACCGAGGAGCTGCTCGCGGGCTGTTCCCTCGACTTCCCGGACTACCCGCGCCGGCTCGGCCTCAACGGGGCGATGATCGTTCCGCTGTTCGGGCGGGATCGGATCCTGGGCGCCATAGCTTTCGTGTCCGGCCGCTCGCGCCGTCGGTACGATCGATCGGATCTGGCGCTGGCGGAAGCGATCGCTCGGCGGGTCGCGGCCGCGATCGACAACGCCGAGCTTTACCGCCGCGCCCAGGACGCGCTCGACGCGAACGAAAGAACGCTTGCCACGGTCTTCCACGATCTTCGCGCCCCGCTCGGCAACATCAAGGGATACGCCCAATTCCTTCGCGGCCTGATCGTCGGACAGAATTCCGAGCAGCTCGACCTGATCGTCAAGAGCGTCGAGCGAATCGACACGATCGCGACCCGCATGGCGGGGATGATCGACGACATGATCGAGACGGCGCGCGTTCACCTCGGACGAGAGCGAAACGCGGCGCAAGGATCCACCGACCTGGTCGAACTTGCCCGGCAGGTGTGCGAGCAGTTCCAGGGGACGAGTGACCGCCATCCGGTCCGACTCCTGACGACGGTTCGGTCGGCGATCGGTCCCTGGGGCGCGCGTCAGCTCGAACGGGTGGTGGTCAATCTCGTGGCGAACGCTATCAAGTACAGTCCGAACGGCGGCGAGATCACCCTCACCGTCGGCCGCGAGGACGAAGGAGACCGTTCCTGGGCGGTTCTCCAGGTCAGCGATCAGGGCATCGGAATTCCAACGGCCGATCTTCCCCACATCTTCGAGGAGTTCCGCCGCGCGTCGAACGTCGTCGGTCGATTCGACGGCACCGGACTCGGCCTGGCGAGCGCGACGCGCATCGTCAACGGCCACGGCGGGCAGATCTCCGCCCGAAGCAAGGAGGGCGTCGGGTCGACCTTTACGGTGCGCCTGCCGCTGCCCTCCGCTCCGCCGACGGCCAGGGTAGCCATTCGTGAATCCGCCCGAGTCTAACGTCGAAAGGATGGGCCGCGACGAAACGCCCTCTTCGGGAGAGGAGCAGCGCCTGGTCGAAGCGCTGCGGCTGGGCGACGAAGCGGCGTTTCGATCGCTGATCGAGCGCTACCACGCGACGCTGGTGCGTTTGGCGGAAGGATTCGTGGGCAGCCAGCCGGTCGCCGAGGAGGTTGCCCAGGAGACCTGGCTAGGCGTGCTTCGCGGCATCGACCGCTTCGAGGGGCGCTCGTCGCTCAAGACCTGGATCTTCACGATCCTGACCAATCGCGCCCGGACGAGGGGGCTGCGCGAGAGTCGGACGATCCCGTTCTCGGCCCTGGATCTCGCCGGGCCAGGCGGCGACGAGCCGTCCGTCGAGCCAGAGCGCTTCCGGCCGAACGGCGATCCCTCGGCCGGCGGCTGGGTATCGTTTCCCCGCTCCTGGGACGATCGGCCGGAGGATGCGCTGGTCTCGCGCGAGACGCGGTCCGAGCTCGCGTCGGCGATCGCCGCGCTGGCGCCGGCTCAGCGGATGGTGATCACCCTCCGCGACGTCGAGGGATGGAGCGCCGACGAGGTCTGTAACGTCCTCGGGATCAGCGAGACAAATCAGCGGGTGCTCCTGCACCGCGCCCGTTCGAAGGTGCGTCGGGCGCTCGAGACTTGCTTCGAGGCCAGCGAGCCCGGCCGAAGCCGGTCCGAGCGGGGGTGAGGCTATGTCGGGGTCTGGTGGAATGACCTGCCGCGAGCTCGTGGAACTGGTGACCGATTACCTGGAAGGAGCCATGGCGCCCGACGACCGCGCCCGGTTCGAGCAGCATCTCGCGTTGTGCCCCGGCTGCGGCACTTACCTTGAGCAGATGCGCCGGACGATCGCCCTGGTCGGACGCCTCGCCGAGGAGTCGATCTCCCCTCGGGCATGGAACGAGCTGCTTCGGGCTTTCCGCGACTGGCGGGCCGGACGGGAGGGCTCCGCCCCGGAGAGCTAGCGGTCGGGGGAGGCCCTACGCCTCGCCCAGCGAGAGCGTCGAGCGGGCCCCGTCGTCTTCGCGCGCCACTTCCGGGTCCTCGCGCAGGGTACGGAGCCGGCGAAGCTCCGGCCAGGCCGAGGCGACCACCGCCACGACGGCGATGGTAGCGAAGCCGCCGCCCACGACCGAGAGGACCGGCCCGAAGATCTGCGCGGTCAAACCCGATTCGAAGCCGCCCAGCTGGTTCGAGCTGCTCACGAACACTCCCTCGATCGCCGCGACCCGCCCGCGCATCTCGTCCGGAATGCGGGTGAGCATCAGGGTATCGCGAATCACCATGCTCACGCTGTCGAGTCCGCCGAGGGCGAAGAGCATGGCCAGCGACAGCTCGAACGAGCGCGACAGACCGAAGATGACCGTCGCGGCGCCGAAGCCGGCGACCACGAGGAGAAGGGTCGGACCGGCCCGCTGGAGCGGCGGCCGATGGGCCAGCGCCAGCGCGACGATCACCGCGCCGACCGACGGCGCGGCCTGGAGCCAGCCTAGCCCGATCGGTCCAACGCCGAGGATGTCGCGGGCGAAGATGGGCAGCAGCGTCGTCGCGCCGCCGAAGAGTACCGCGAAGAGGTCGAGGGTGATCGCCGAGAGAACGACCGGGGTACGGCGAAGGAAGCCGATTCCTTCGCCGAGCGAGCGGAGGGTGACCGGCTCCCGTCGCGCGGCGGTGCCGACTCGGGCTCGTCGCTCGACGCGCAGGAAGAGCAGCAGAACGATGAAGGTCGTTCCACCCAATCCGGCCAGGAGGTAGACGAGCGCGGTCCCGCCGAGGACCGCGATCAGCGTGCCGCCGAGGGCCGGTCCAACGACCGCGGCGAGCTGGCCGATGCTGCTCCGCCAGGACGCGCCATTCTCGAAGGCGCGCTCGGGTAAGAGCTCGGCCGGCAGCGCGTTCGCGGCCGGGCCGTTGAACGCGCTGCCCACGCCCCGCAGGAGGAGACAGGCGTAGATCGCGACCAGCGAGCCGTGCCGAAACGCCAGGAACGACAGGCCGAGCGCGGTGGCGACCAGCGCCGACTGGGAGAGAATGACGACCGTCTTGCGGTCGTAGCGGTCGGCGACGTGTCCGGTGAAGAGCGCGAGCAGAAGAATCGGGAGGATCTGAACCAGTCCGACGAGACCGAGGGCGAGCGCCGAGCTGGTTCGCTCGTAGAGCTCCCAGCCGACGGCGAGGACGAGCATCTGTCCGCCGAGCGAGGCGATGAAGCTACCGGTGAGGAGGAGCCGATAATCGCGGTAGCGCAACGCGAGGTAGGGATCGTGGGAGGCGGGTACAGCCAATCGCGCACATCCTGCCCTGGCGGGAGATACCCATTCACTATACCAGATTCAAGTCGCAGACAGCCTCGCCTGAATCTGCGATAATGCGGTGCGAGAGGCATCTTCAGGGACTACGTCGAAGGGGAGGACAAGTGAAGGTAGCAGCCGCGGTTGCCGAGATTCTCAAGCGCGAAGGCGTCAAGTTCCTCATCGGGTACCCGGTCAACCCGATCATCGAAGCAAGCGCCGAAGCCGACATTCGGACGATCATCGTCCGCCAGGAGCGCACCGGCCTTCACATGGCGGACGCGGTCAGCCGGGTCTCGTCGGGCGAGCGCATCGGCGTCTTCTGCATGCAGCAAGGACCGGGCACCGAGAACGCCTTTGGCGGCGTCGCCCAGGCCTACGGCGACTCGGTGCCGATCGTGGTGATTCCGGCCGGCTATCCGCGGCGCCTCACCAACATCCCGCCGAACTTCAACGCGTTCCTCAACTTTCAGCACGTCACCAAGTCGGTCGAGCAGGTCACCTGCGCGGATGCCGTGCCCGACGCGATGCGCCGGGCGTTTACCCAGGTCCGCAACGGGCGTCCGCGGCCGGTCATGGTCGAGATTCCGAGCGACGTGATGCGCGAGGAGGTACCGGAGCCCCTGAGCTACCGGCCGGCCTACCGAGCGCGGAGCGGTCCGGATCCGCGGGACATCGCGCGGGTGGCGCGGGCGCTCGTTCAGGCTAGGCGCCCGGTCATCTACGCCGGCCAGGGTGTCCACTACGCCAAAGCCTGGGACGCGTTGCGGGCGCTCGCCGAGCTCCTCGAGGCGCCGGTCACGACCAGCCTCCAGGGCAAGAGCGCCTTCCCGGAGAACCATCCGCTCTCGCTCGGCTCGGGCGGCCGGTCGATGCCGCGGGCGGTCCACCATTTCCTGCAGAACGCTGACGTCATCTTCGGGATCGGCTGCAGCTTCTCGACGACGAACTACGGCATCACCATGCCCACCGGCAAGACCTTCGTCCACGCGACGCTCGACGCCGCCGATTTGAACAAGGACATCGCCGCCGAGCACGTGCTGGTCGGCGACGCCGCCCTGACCCTGGAGGCGCTGGTCGAGGCGGTCAAGGACGAGATCGGCGCGAAGCCGCGCGGACTCGCCGACGCCGTCGCCCAGGAGATCCGGACGATTCGGGCCGGCTGGCTCGAGCAGTGGATGCCCAAGCTCACTTCCGACGCGACGCCGCTCTCGCCCTACCGGGTGATCTGGGATCTCCTGCACACGGTGGACGTGGCCAACACGATCATCACCCACGACGCCGGCAGCCCGCGCGACCAGATCTCGCCGTTCTGGGAGACGACGGTGCCCCTGAGCTACATCGGCTGGGGCAAGACGACCCAGCTCGGCTACGGCCTCGGGCTCGCCATGGGCGCGAAGCTGGCCCACCCGGAGAAGCTCTGCATCAACGTCTGGGGCGACGCGGCGATCGGCTTCACCGGCATGGACTTCGAGACGGCGGTCCGCGAGCGGATTCCGATCCTGTCGATCCTCTTGAACAACTTCTCGATGGCGATCGAGCTGCCGATCATGAAAGTGGCGACCGAGAAGTACCGAAGCACCGACATCAGCGGCAACTACGCCGACATGGCGAAAGCGTTCGGCGGCTACGGCGAGCGGGTGACGAGTCCGGCCGAGATCATCCCGGCGATCCAGCGCGGCATTCGCAAGACCCAGGAGGGCACGCCGGCGCTGATCGAGTTCATCACCGCCCAGGAGATCGAGTTCTCGGTGTTCAGGTAGGGCCGAAGGGGAGGATAGATCGTTGATCGAAACGCTGCGCGCGATGTACGACTACAACCGCTGGGCGACTGAGCGGCTGCTGGACACGGCGGCCGGCCTGACCGCCGAGCAGTGGCTGGCGCCCGGCACCGCGGGGCGCGGATCGGTGCGCGATACGCTGGTCCATCTGATCAGCGCTCAACGAAGCTGGCTGGGCTGGTGGAATGGCTCGGTCGGACCGGAGGGGCGGAGTCGGCTTCGGCTCGATCCCCAGGCCTTTCCCGATCTCGCGGCGGTGCGCGCGATCTGGGAGACGGTCGACCGCGATACCCGCTCGTTCCTCGCGGGGCTGACCGATGCCGACCTCAACCGGGAGTACCGCAGCGCCATGCCGAACGGGAAGACCTTTCGCCTCCCCCTCTGGCAGATGATGGAGCACGTCGCCAACCACGGCACCCAGCACCGGAGCGAAGTCGCCGCGATGCTCACCGCCTTCGGTCGGTCGCCCGGGGATCTCGACATGCTGGTGTTCTTCAGGCCATTCGGGGAGTGAGGCGTTTCCGTGCGCCGCTGATGAACCTACCCAACGTTGGAGGTGTTGAGCCCTCGAAGTTAGACCGACAGGGCCCTAGAGCAGTTCCGTGCTCCGAGGAGTAGACATCTGGCCAACCGGTAGCACGAGAGCTTGTCCCGTGCTCTGGGCAACGGGACGAGCGGGGGGCAAGCCTCCGCGCTACAAGACGCTCGTCTGTTAGGTCGGCCAACGCCAGCCGGAACCGCTGTAGAGCAAGCAGCCGAGGCCAACAGCCGGCGAGCGCCCAATCCCCCCTCCCAGGGCTCAGAAGGGTCGGTAATAGCCGATAGCAGTCGAGGGAGCGCATCAGAATGTGTCATCATCGAGTGGAAACGCTACGAGGGAGGACTCGACGATGCGCTCCCGTCCGGAATGGCACCAAATCCAGGAGGCGATCGCGACGCACGTGCCCAGCCTGCGCCCGGCCCAACAGCGCGGCCTGGCCTGGTGGGTGTACGGCGCGATCCTGGCCCAGAACGCGTGCCACACGGCGGTCATCGGCGCTCGGTTGACGGTCGGCGCCTACCACGCGGTGCGCCAGTACTTGCGCGAGTGGCTCTACGACGGCCCCGATCGGGCGGCGCCCGGTCGGACCGAGGTCGATGTGACGCTCTGCATTGCGCCGATCCTGGGCTGGATCGTCTCCTGCTGGCAAGGCAGCGACCTGGCCGTGGCGGTGGACCGTCCGGTGGCTCAGCCCGGAGGCATGGCCGCAACCGCCACCCGACCTGACCATCATCTATCATGCCCAACCCACCTAACAAGCTCCGTACCTACCCTGGTGAGCCGCAGCTGGGGGAAGGGGTAGGGGATGAGGGAGCCCGGGCGGTCTCACCTTCGAAGCGATAGCTGCACTCGTCGGCGACGTCGAGGAGATCCTCCGGGACGCGGGGAAACACCGCGCAGGCCTTCGGATAGTCGGGCGTGCCGTGGATCTTGCAACGCCCGTGCTTGTCCAGCTGGGCGCAAACGTGAGGGACGCGGACGACCAGCTGCGATCCCTGGCGGCCGAGCTGAACCGGCGCGCCGCCGGGCAGCGGCACCTCGACGCTGTCCGGGCGAACGGCGAGGCCACGGGTTCGGTAGAAGTGCGCGAGATCCGGATTCACCACCACCGGCAGCGGCACCCGGATGCCGAGCGGCGTCCGCTGGACCGCGCCCGGATGGGGAATCGGGATGACGAGGCGCCGGCAGCACAGGCTGCAGCCGCAACACTCGCCAACCCGCTTCATCCGACCGGCTCCTGAAGGATGCCGGCCCCGACCGTCTCGTTCGTCGCCTCGTCGATCAGGATGAAGCAGCCGGTGGCGCGGTTCCGATGGTACGGATCGTAAAGGATCGGAGCCGCCGCGCGGAGCGAGACCCGGCCGATCTCGTTGAGGTCCAGCGACTCCACGCCGCGCTCTTCGCCCAGCGAGTTGACGTCGACCCGGAACCGCAGGTCTTTGACGATCGCCCGGGTGTTTCGGGTCGTGTGCTTGATCGCGTACCGTTTGCCGACGACGAGCTTGCCGGTCGAGAGCCAGCAGACGATCGCTTCGAGGTCCTGGCCGACGATCGGCTGGGCGTCGACCGCGGCGATCATGTCGCCGCGCGAGATGTCGATGTCATCCTCGAGGGTCAGGGTCACGCTCATCGGCGGGAATGCCTCGTCGATCGGTCCGTCGAAGGTGTCGATCGACTTGATTCGGGACCTGAATCCACCGGGCAGAGCGACGACCGCGTCGCCCGATCGCGGCACTCCCCCGGCGACCTGGCCGGCGTAGCCCCGGTAGTCATGGTAGTCGGCGCGGTGGGGGCGGATCACCCATTGCACCGGAAACCGCAGGTCGACGAGGTTGCGGTCTCGCGCGACCTGGACCGTCTCGAGGTATTCGAGCAGCGGCGGCCCATCGTACCAGGGCATTTTGGTTGAGCGATCGACCACGTTGTCGCCGTGGAGCGCCGAGATCGGGATGAACCGCACCTCGGGCACCGCCAGGCGGTCGAGGAACGCCTGAAAATCGCGCCGGATCGCCTCGAACGCATCCTCGGAGTAGCCAACCAGGTCCATCTTGTTGACGCAGATCGCGAAGTGGGGAATGCCCAGCAGCCACGCGATGTAGGCGTGCCGCCGCGACTGCTCGGTGGCGCCGTGGCTGGCGTCGACCAGAATGACCGCCAGATCAGAGGTCGACGCGCCGGTGACCATGTTGCGGGTGTACTGGACGTGGCCGGGCGTGTCGGCCAGGATGAAGGTTCGCTTCGGCGTCGAGAAGTAGCGGTAGGCGACGTCGATCGTGATGCCCTGCTCGCGCTCGGCGCGCAGCCCGTCGGTGAGCAGCGCCAGATTGACGTAATCGGCGCCCTGGTCGCGGCTGGCGCGCTCGATCGCCTCGAGCTGGTCCTGGAAGATCGACTTCGTCTCGTACATCAGGCGCCCGATGAGGGTGCTCTTGCCGTCGTCGACGGATCCGGCGGTGGAGAAGCGGAGGAGATCGGCCGTCGAGGCGATGGTGGTTGGACGTGCGGCCATATCAAAAGTACCCCTCGCGCTTGCGGTCTTCCATCGCCGCGCTCGAAAATCGGTCGTCGGCGCGGGTCGCACCGCGCTCGGAGATCCTCGAGGTGGCGACTTCCGCGATGATCTGACCGACCGTGGCGGCGGAGGATCGGACCGCGGCGGTGCAGGTCATGTCGCCAACGGTGCGATAGCGCACCTCATCCTCGAACGGAGCTTCGCCGTCGCGCGGCGGAAGGAACGGGGAGACGGCCAGCAGCATGCCGTCGCGCTCGAAGACCCGCCGGCGGTGAGCGTAGTAGATCGACGGCAGATCGAGCCGCTCCTCGGCGACGTACTGCCAGACGTCCATCTCGGTCCAGTTCGCGATCGGAAAGACCCGCACGTGCTCGCCCGGGTGGATCCGCGCGTTGAACAGGTTCCACAGCTCGGGGCGCTGACGCTTGGGATCCCACTGACCGAACTCGTCGCGGAACGAGAAGATGCGCTCCTTGGCCCGGGCCTTCTCCTCGTCGCGCCGCGCGCCGCCCATCGCCACGTCGAACTTGAACTCGGCGATCGCGTCGAGCAGCGTCGTCGTCTGGAGGCGGTTTCGCGACGCGCCCGGTACCGGCGACTCGACGACCCGTCCCCGGTCGATCGAATCCTGGACGTACCGGACGATCAGCCGCTCGCCCAGCTCCGCGATGCGACGGTCCCGAAAGTCGATCGCCTCTGGGAAGTTGTGGCCGGTGTCGATGTGCATGATCGGGAAGGGAAATCCGCCGGGCCGGAAGGCCTTTTCGGCTAGCCGCAAGAGGACCGCCGAGTCCTTTCCTCCCGAGAACAGCAGGACCGGGCGCTCGAACTCCGCCGCGGCCTCCCGCATGATGAAAATGGCTTCCGCCTCGAGCGCCCGGAGGTGCGTCAAGTTGTATCGGCGACCGGCAGCGCCGGTCCGGGCAACGTCATCCCCTACCACCGGGGTCGGGCTATCTACCGCCATGGGTCCTCCGCAGGTTTGTGACTGGGGTGCGGCTGGTCAGGCCGACCGCCAGGGTGCGTCGTCGCAACCGACGCGATATTTGATAATGATAATCGATAATATAGGAAAACATCCCGGGGCCGTCCCCGTCAAGTAAATTGCTCCTCGTCGCGCATCGCGAAGCTCCTGATCGACCGACATCGGGTAAGGCGCCTTTGCCCCGTCCGCCCGCCCGGCACGATACTTGCGGCGCCCAAACGGGCTACCGTTCCTTCGCCCCGTGCTGGCAAACTTCCGGAAACACCCGGGTAGCCGCGGAGAAGGTGATGAAGCGTGCCGTGATCCTTCGACTGATGTCCGTGCTCGCCACGCTGGCCCTGACGTTCGCGAGCCTGGCCCCGGCCTGGGCAGCCCCGGCGGCGTCGGCCTTCCGGGCCGATCCGACCGATCCCCGGTTTTTCGCCCAGACCGGATTCCGGATCGACAACGATAAGTTCTTCGACTACTTCCAGAAACGAGGCGGCACCAACAACTTCGGCTTTCCGGTGAGCCGGACGTTTCGCTTCATGGGCAAGACCGTCCAGTTCTTCCAGCGTCGCGTCCTGCAGATCAACCCCGACGGCGGCGTCGGTCAACTCAATCTCCTCGACAGCGGCGGCTTGATGCCGTTCACCTCGTTCAACTTCGCGGTCTTCCCGCCGGTGGATCCCGGCCTGATCGCGGGGGCGCCGGCGGTGGGCTCACCGAACTACGACACCACGGTCCTCAGCTTCATCCGCCAAAACGTGCCCAACACCTTCCAGGGGCTGCCGGTCAACTTCTTCAACACCTTCCAGAACACGGTATCGCAAAGCACCGCCTTCCCGAGCGGTGGCGGAAACCCGAGCCTGCTCCTGGGATTCGACCTCGAGATGTGGGGTTTGCCGCTCAGTCCGCCCGCCTTCGATCCGAGTAACCACAACTTTGTCTACCAGCGATTCCAGCGCGGCATCATGCACTACGATAACACCAATCACACGACCCAGGGCATCCTGACCGCGGACTTTCTGAAGGACATCATCACCGGAACCAATCTGCCCGCGGATCTCGCGCGCGAGGCAGCCGACAGCCCGCTGATTCGGCAGTACAACAACAGCAACCCGAACGGGCTGAACAACCCGGCCATCCTGCCCAACACGAACCTCATCGAAGCGTTCGATCCGGAGCAACCGGCCGTCTCGCCCGGTCCGCGGTTCGGCTTCAACGTCCAGATGCCCGGCCAGGACCAGCAGCGTGTCCTGGATTATACCACCCAGGCCGGCTTCGGCTGGATTCGCCAGCAGGTGCGGTGGGCGGATTTCGAGCCCAGCAAAGGCAACATCAACTTTGGCCCGCTCGACGCGATCGTCAACGTCGCCCAGGCAAGCGGCGTCAACGTCATTTTCAGCGTGGTCACCTCGCCGACCTGGGCCCGCGCCGATCACCTGACCAACGCCCCGCCCGACAACTTCAACGATTACGGCGACTTCGTCGCGGCGCTGGCCCGCCGCTACGGCACGAAGGTCCAGGCCTACGAGATCTGGAACGAGGAGAACTTCACCCGCGAATGGGCGCCCCGGGTCGACGCCAACGCGTACCTCAACCTGCTGCGCGTCGCCCACCAGCGGCTCAAGGCAGTGAATCCGAGCATCATCGTCGTCTCGGGAGGTCTGACGCCGACCGGCGTGAACGACCCGAGCGTCGCTGTAGACGACATAACCTACATGACTCAGCTGGAGCGGCTCCAAGGCGGCGCGTTCAAGACGCTGGCCGACGCGGTTGGCGGCCACGTGGCCGGCTACAACAACCCGCCCCAGGACTTCGTCGACTCGCACTCCTTCCTCGCGCCGTGCTTCACGAACACCGGCCAGCCGCTCGGCACCACCAACTGTTTCAAGAGCAACGCGCAGTTCTACTTCCGCCGGATCGACCAGCTTCACGGGGTGCTCGCCGGAGCGGGCGACGGGCGATCGGTCTGGATCACCGAGTACGAGTGGGGCGCGACAACCCCACCGGTGCCGGCCGGCTACGAGTGGACGCTGGGCCTCACCGACGATCAGGTCGCCGGCTTCTTCACCCAGAGCGTGCAGATGATCGAGCAGACCCGGCCCTGGGTCGGCGCGATCTTCATCTGGAACCTCAACTTCCGGATCTGCTGCGGCGATCCCCACGCCAGCGAAACCGCCGTGTTCGGCATCCTCAATCCAGACTGGAGCCCGCGGGTGATCTACACCCGGCTGGCCGAGGTGGCGAAGTAGAAGCGTGTCCTGGCAGGACGATCCTGGAACGGAGGAGAAGATGACTGATCACAGGTTCGGATCGGTGTTACCTATCGCGCTCGGCGTTGTCTTGATTGCACTCAGTGTGATCCTAACCGTGGCACCCGGCGGGATAAGCCCGGTATTCGCCGGAGGTGAGACCAACACCCCGACTCACACCGCGACGAGTACCCCGACCAGGCCTCCCAAGCATACCCCCACCGCGACCCCGACCATTGCCGCGACGAACACGCCAACGAACACTCCGACCAAACACGAGACCAAAACCCCGACCGCCACGGAAACGAGCGCGCCCACCAACACCCCGACCGTGACGCCGACCGGTACGCCGATCGCGTCGCCCACCCACACGACGACCGCGTCACCGACCAACACGACCGTTGCCACTCCCACCAAGACTGCCACCGCGTCGCCCACCAGCACTGGACCGGTGATTCCGACGACTCCTACCAACACGGCCATCGCTACTTCGACGAAGAC
>JAJPKB010000602.1 GCA_021323915.1 Chloroflexota bacterium
GCGTAGGCCAGGTGCTCCGGCCAGACCGTCGGCGACCAGTGGACCGGATCCGGGTACTTGCCGTCGTCGTCGAGCAACAGGTGGATTCCGTACTTTCGCCGTCCTGGCGTGCCCGCGACCGTGGGCGTCGCGGCGGTCAGCGGACGGGCGACGGTTGGCGGCGGTCGGGTCGCGGCCGGCACCCGGGTCGGCGGCGATGCGGTGCCAGCGGCCGTCGGCGGAATCGGGGTAGCGGCCGGTGTCGGGCGCTCGCTCGCTTCCAGGCGCGGTCCGGCCTCACCGGGGCCGGCGCAGCCGCCGAGCAGGGCCAGCAAGCCAAGGCAGGCGTGCCTCCGGGTAATCCGGGTTGGCACCCGGCGACCCTTGGAGCGGTCGGCGACATTGTCGCACCTCCACCAACCGTTGGGGCCGAGGTGATCGGATCCCAATCGCCGCCCTCCGTCTCCCGCGCAATTTTCGCGGCCTTCGTGGTCCAAGCGGCTTCCCCTCAGCTCGCCCCGACCACCGCGGCGAACTCCAGGTCCCGCCGGAATTGGCTCATGTAGAGGTTGTAATAGAAGCCGCGGGCGCGGAGCAGCTCGTCGTGGGTGCCGCGCTCGACGATCTGGCCGTCCTTGATCGCGATCACCTGGTCGGCGTGGCGGATCGTGCTGAGGCGATGGGCGATCACGAACGACGTGCGCCCGTGGAGGAGCTCCTCCAGCGCCTTCTGGATCAGCCGCTCGGTGCGGGTATCGACCGACGAGGTGGCCTCGTCCAGGATCAGGATCCGGGGGTTGGCCAGGGCGGCGCGGGCGATCGCCAGCAGCTGGCGCTGGCCCTGGCTCAGGCCGCTGCCGCGCTCGCCGAGCAGGGTGTTGTAGCCGTTGGGCAGCCGCTCGATGAAGGTGTCGGCCCGGGCCAGCCTGGCCGCGGCCAGGCACTCTTCGTCGGTCGCGTCCGGGCGCCCGTAGCGGATGTTATTCAGCACGCTCTCGCTGAACAGGAACGAGTCCTGGAGAACGATCCCGATCTGAGCGCGTAGGGACGCCGCGGTCACGTCGCGCACGTCGATCCCGTCAATCGTCACCGCGCCGGAGGTCACGTCCCAGAAGCGCGGAATCAGATTGATCGTCGTCGTCTTGCCGGAGCCGGTCGGACCGACGATTGCGATCGTCTGGCCCGGCTCGGCCACCAGGCTGATATCGCGCAGGACCGGCTGGCCGGGTTCGTAGCCGGCCCAGACGTGATCGAAGACGACCCGCCCGACGATCGGCGGCATCGCCCGGGCGTCCGGAAGATCCTGCAGGTCGGGCTCGGTGTCCAGGAAGCCGAAGATCCGCTCGCCGCCGGCGACCGCGCTCTGCAGGTTGGTCCACATGATCGAGATCTGGGAGACCGGCTGGTTGAAGCGCTGGACGTAGGCGATGAAGGTGATGATCAGCCCGAACGACATCGCCGTGCCAGGCAGGTGGGTGCCCCGGAGCAGGACGAGCGCGCCGACGCCGGCCACCAGGGCGATCGAAACGTAGCCGAGGGCTTCGAGGGTTGGCTGAAGGGCGCTGGTGTAGGCGACGGCTTCGATGCTCGCGTCGCGCGAGGCGGCGTTCGACTCGGAGAAGGTCTGGATGTTCTGTCCCTCGCGGTTGAATGCCTGGGCCTCGCGCACCGCCGAGAGGTTCTCCTGAAGATTCGCGTTGACGTCGCCGACCCGGCTGCGCACCTTCCGGTAGGCCTCGCGGGCTCGTTCCGAGTACCAGGAGGTCGCCGCGTACATGAGCGGAACGATCGAAAGGCTCACCAGGGCGTAGATCGGGCTGTCGCTGATCATGTCGTAGGCGATCCAGGCGATCAGCAGCGAGCCCTGGACCACGCTCACCAGCGGGAAGCCGATCGCCTGCTGGATCGTGTCGGCGTCGTTGGTGATCCGGCTCATCACGTCGCCGGCCTCGTGCTTGGTGAAGTAGCCGAGCGAGAGGCGGTGGATGTGCTCGAACACCTCAATCCGCAGGCCGCGCAGGACGTAGTAGCCGGTCGAGTTCATCAGGTAGAACTGCAGGCCGGTCAGGAGCGAGCTGGCGACGTACATCACCACGATCACCATGACCAGCTTGGTCAGTCCGACGGCGTAGTTCGTCGTGTTCGCGCTCGGGTCGATGTGGATGAACCAGCAGGTCGGACCCGGCGCCGCCGGCGTCGCCGGCGCGCCCGGAACGTTGGCGGCGAGGGCGTTGATCGTCGCCGGGGTCAGGTAACAATCCACCGCCTGGCCGAGCAGATTCGGGATCGTCACCTGTAAATAGGTGCTCAGCACGATCAGGCCGGCGATCGTCAGCAGGACCGGCGTGTGCGCGCGGAAGCGCGTCCAGAGACGCGCCAGGGTCGCCCCGGCCGCCTTCGGCTTCATCGCCTCGGTTCGGAACGCGAAGTCGCGGTTCCCCATCATGGCGCTAATCCCACCTCGGCGAGCTCGGCCACGAGCGCGGGCTCGGGGGTCGCGTCGCCCACCAGCTGCGAATTGTAGATCTCGGCGTAGATCTCGGAGTTTTCGAGCAATTCTTCGTGGTTGCCCCGCGCGACAATCTGTCCCTTGTCGAGGACCAGGATCTGGTCGGCGTTCAGCACGGTGCTGATCCGCTGGGCGATCACGAACGAGGTGCGCCCCTTCATCAGCCGGTCGAGCGCCTTCTGAATCCGGTACTCGGTCGCTAGGTCGACGCTGCTTGTCGAGTCGTCGAGGATCAGGATGCGCGGACTGACCAGGAGCGCGCGGGCGATGGCGATGCGCTGCTTCTGGCCGCCGCTCAAGGTCGACCCGCGCTCACCAACCGGCGTCTCGTAGCC
>JAJPKB010000453.1 GCA_021323915.1 Chloroflexota bacterium
ACGAAGACCGCCAGCCAGCGGAACAGCCTCCGCTCGCCGGGCGCGAGCAGGTCGTAGCTCC
This sequence comes from Chloroflexota bacterium, assembly GCA_021323915.1. Taxonomy (GTDB): domain Bacteria; phylum Chloroflexota; class UBA6077; order FW602-bin22; family CADDYW01; genus JAJPKB01. Next base: position 62 of record JAJPKB010000453.1, read on the forward strand.
AGGCAATCGTGTCGCGGAGGGTTTGCTGTCGAGGCGGAAGGTCGCGCGGTCCGTGAGTCAGCACCTGCAGCCGCCGCTGCAGCCGCGCCGCTAGCTCACCGAGGGTCAAGTGTCGCGCTCGGGCTGCCGCGAGCTCGATCGCCAGGGGAAGGCCGTCGGCACGCAGGCAGATCTCCGCGATCGCCGGCGCCTCGGCCTCGGTCGGGGCCAGCCGCGGAGAGGTGGCCGCGAGCCGCTCCAGGAAGAGCGCCGCCGCTGGAGCGCGGCGCAGCCGGTCGAGACCCGCGGGCGCCGAGGAATCGGGCAGCGCAAGCGGCGGGACAACGTACTCGCGCTCGACGGTGAGATGAAGAAGCGCGCGACTCGTGGTCAGGACCTTCACCTCGGGGCACGCCGAAAGCAAATCGCTCAGGGCGGGCGCGGAGGCGAGAAGGTGCTCGAAGTTGTCGAGCACGAGCAGCGCTCGCTTCGAGCGCAAGTGACCCGTCAGCGCCGCGAGCGCCGTTTCTTCGCCGACGTTGCGCAGGCCGACGCTATGAGCGACGGTGGTTTCCACCAGGCGGGGATCGCGCAGCGCCGCGAGAGGAACGAAGTACACTCCATCCGGAAAGCTCGACGAATGTTCGGCCGCGACCTGGAGCGCGAGACGGGTCTTGCCGACGCCGCCGGGACCGGTCAGATTGACCAGCCGGACGTCGGCCCGTTCCAGCAGCTCCCCGACCGCCCGCGCGTCGTCGGATCGACCGATCAACGGCGTAAGGGGCACCGGAAGGCGCGCCGTGCCGTCGCTCGGGCTCTTCGAGGGCCGCGCCGGCGCGTCCGCTCGCGCGGCCGACAGTAGAATCGTCCGCTCCTCGGCGCTCAGACCCAGCGCATCGGCGAGCAGCCGAACGGTATCGTAGTACGGTTTCGTCCGACGGCCGCGCTCCAGGTCGCTGATGCCGCGCGGGCTCAGGCCAGCCCGCTCGGCCAGCGCCTCCTGGGTGAGCCCGGCCGCGGCGCGGAAACGTTTGAGCCAATCGCCGAAAGTGCCCGGTTGATCGCTCGCCATCGCCGGCTCCCTGACCGATCGCGGTGATGGCCGTCATTATATCGTCACCAGTCGAGAACCGCGTGGGAAGTGCGTGGGGAGTGCGCATCGCGCGGGTGACGGCCAGCCGCGATACTGATCCACGAAGCCCGCGAGGGCGATGTCGAGACAGTCGAGAGAGGAGTACGTCCATGCCAGCAAAGCTAGCGAACCAGACCAAGAGCTTCAACGCGCCCGACGAAACCCGAAGCCAGCCGAAGGCGAGGGTCGAGATCGTCAAGTTCGGCGACATGTCGATCGTTCGCATGACCTGCGAGCCGGGCTGGCGGTGGTCCGAGCACGTTCGACCGATGGTTGGCACGGATTCGTGCCAGGGAACCCATTTCACCTATATCCTTTCCGGGCACTTCCGAACGGTCATGAACGACGGACGAATCGACGATCTGGGGCCGGGCGATATCGCGATCACCGGGCCGGGCCACGACGCCTGGGTGGTGGGCGACGAGCCGTGCGTCCTCTTCGACTTTCAGGGCGCGAGCCGGAACGTCTGATTTGAGAAAGGAGAAGACCAATGGCGACGGCGATCGAGAATGAGCTCAACTGCGTTTTGCTGCGGCCCGGAATGGGCGAACGACTCCGAATCTTCGACGAGGAGTTCTTCGTCCAGTTCACCGGCTCGGCGACCGGTGGCACCTACGCCCTGGCGACCGGGTCGGTCGCGCCGGGCGGCGGCCCTCCCCTGCACTCGCACCCCGGCCCCGAGACGGTCTACGTCCTGTCCGGCGAGTTCGCGTTCACTCAGCGCGACCACCGCGGCGTGTCGACCTTCCGTGGTGGTCCGGGCACGACGTTCCACGCCCCGGGCGGTGCGCCCCACCGCTTCGAGAACGTGAGCTCGACCCGGAGCGCCCTGCTGACGATCATCGCTCCGGAGTCGGTGGCGATGCTGCGGGAGCTCGCCGCGGCGTTCCCGCCCGGCTCCCCAACCGACATCGAAAAGATGCTCACGATCCACTCCAAGTACGGGGTCGAGCTCGTCTACGGCGAGGCGGGAAGCCGGCCGGAGCCGGCTCAGGACGGCGCGACGAGCGCGCGGGCGCGCGCCCTTGCCTGGCGTCTCACCCAGTCGAACGACGCGCTGATCTCGACGCTCGAAGCGTGCTCGGCCGAAGGCTGGCGAGCAGTCTGCGAGGACACCGGCTGGACCGTGGGCGTCCAGGCCCACCACATCGCGTCCGGCGAGGCGCCCATCCTGAGCATGGTCCAGGACGTCGCCAACGGCCGGCCCCATCCGCCGACGTCGCTTCAGAAGCTTGATGAGATCAACGCGCGCCACGCCCGGGAGTTCGCGGGCGTCACGAAAGACGAGGCGGTGGCGCTCCTCCGGAAGAACGTGTCGGTCGCGGCCGGGGCGTATCGGCTTCTGACTGACGAGCAGCTCGAGCGCGCCGCCGTCGTCATGGAGGGCCACCCGCCGGCGAGCGTCGTCCATCTGATCGAGTTCCTAGCGATCGGCGAGATCGAGCGTCACGGCGATTTCATCCGCAAAGCGATCGGAGCCTGAGCTACTCCCCGTTCACCGGTCTGTTGGCCGATCGTCGGAGACCGGCCAACGCCCCCGGTTTCACTCCCCTGCCAACCCCTGGCGATTGAGGGTGTCCGGAAAGGGCACCTCCTTTTCAGACACCCTTTCGCCGAGCGGTCGCACTGGACGGTTTCGCGCTTGACAAACTCATGGCAGGTGGATATAACAGCGCATATTCATGTACCTCGGAAGAGGCACCTGGCGGTGTCGGTGACAATCTCCGACTAATGCCGCGCCCAACATCGGCTGCGATCCCTCGCGGGAAACGCTCGGCCGAGGTTTGATGCTGTTTCAATCGCGCGAGCCCGGCGGGGCCAAAACATCGAAGGAAGGGGATTCCGACGTGAGTGAGCCGATTCAGTCCGAGACGACGAAGCCCGTTCGTCGTCGCCGCTTCCTGGAAATCGGGGCGACCATGGTCGGCGCGGCAGTGGTGACCGCGTGCTCGAGCCCGACCCCGAGCAGTGCGCCCGCGCCCACCAGCGCCACCGGAGCCGCGCCCGCGGCGCAGGCCCAGCCAACCTCGGCGCCCGCGACAACCAACACCGGCTCGACGACCAAGCAACCGGTCGAGGTCGTCTACAACACCTGGTGGGTTCCCCTTCAGGACGTGTTCACCGACTTCATCAAGGACTTCCAGGATTCCAACCCGGGCGTCACGATCAAGCCGCAGTTCATCACCACCGACTACATCCAGAAGATGTCGGCCGCGCTGGTGGCGGGCAACTTCGGGGACGCCGCCACCGGCAACAACAACGTCGACGCGAAGTACCAGAGCGGCGGCTACCACTACGATATGACCGATTTGCTCAAGGAAGACAACATCAACCTTCGGGCCGATTACAGCCTCGGCGGCCTGGAGCTCTGGTGCGGCAAGGCCCTCGCCCTGCCGATGGATAACGACGACCGCGCCGTTTACTACAACAAGACGATGATCAAGGAGGCCGGCGCCAAGGATCCCTGGGATGACCTGCACGGTCAGTGGACCTGGGACGACCTGATCGAGATCGCCACCAAGTGTACGAAGAAAGATAGCAGCGGCAAGATCACCCAGTACGGATTCGAGCTGGCCTACAACAACATTCAGGAGATGGAGAACTTTATCTGGTCGCTCGGCGGGAACTACGCGAACTGGGATACCGGCAAGTTCACTCTGACCGACCCCGCGGTCATCAAGGCCTTCGAGCTGCTCTACAAGTGGGGCACGGCCGACAAGATCATGATGACGAACGAAGTCATCTCGAACCTGCAGGGCGCGAGCGGGATCAACCCGTTCCGAGCGGGCATCGTGGCGATGTACCAGCGCGCCTCCTACGACGCGACCTTGAACGAGAAGCAGATCGGCAGCAAGTTCGAATGGGATGCGGCGCCAGTTCCGGCGCCCGGCAGCTTCAATAAGGGTAACCCCGGCGTACCGCAGTCGACCGCCAACCCGCAGTTCGTCCCGAAGAGCGCCAAGAATCCGACCCAGGGCTACAAGTGGCTCGCCTACATGTGCGGTGACAAGGCCGAGAACACCTTCGCGACGAAGAAGACGATGATGGTGGCGAAGCTGAGCGCCTGGAAGACCTACCAGGACACCCCGCCGCCCAAGCACTCCGGCTCGTTCGTTTACTACGTCTACGCGCGGCCGCACGGCTTCCACTACTACAGCGACATCACCCAGGAAGTGTTCAACAATATCGTCGGGCCCGAGATCGATAAGGCGTTCCTGGGTAAGCAGACGATCCAGGACGCTTTGCAAACGGCCCAGAAGAAGACCGACGCCCTCGGTAAGTCGCAGAGCGCATCGTGCGACAGCCCCTACGGCTCACAGGGCTCGCCGCGACCGGCCTACTCCGACACCGACCTCCAGAAAATCGGTGTTCATCCGTATACCAGCTAGCAAGAGCGCGCCGGGGCGGGGTCGCAGGGTTATGGCCTCGCTCCGGCGCCTCCCCGCATTCAGTCTGGATGGTGGTGTACGTTGGCAACAGACACGTCGGCGGCCCGGGCTTACCTCCCGCGGAATCGCCGATTCATCACCCGTTTGGACCTCCTGGGCTGGGCCTTCGTCAGTCCATGGGTGATCGGGTTTCTCATTTTCACGGCGTTTCCCTTCGTCGCCTCGCTCCTCCTCAGCTTTACCGACTGGGACGTGGTTAGCAAGGCCCACGTGGTTGGACTGGCGAACTATGAGAACTTCGTCAACGGCGTCGATACGCGGTTCCCGACGGCGATACGCAACACCCTTTACTACGCCATTGTCAACGTTCCCGGCACCCAGATCATCGCGCTGCTGCTCGCGCTGCTTCTGAACAAGAGAACGCGCGGAATCTCATTTTATCGGACGCTCTTTTACGTTCCGGCCATCGCCAGCAGCGTCGGCACGGCCTATCTCTGGGCAATCGTCTTCTCCAACCACGGCGGACTCCTGAACACCGCGCTCGCGTTCATCGGCGTCCAGGGTCCGAACTGGCTCTACAGCCTGACCTGGTCGATGCCCGCCTTGATCATCGTCGGTCTCTGGAACGTCGGAACCTCGATGCTGATCTACCTGGCCGCTCTCCAGGGCGTGCCGCAGTCGCTCTACGACGCCGCCTCGGTCGACGGCGCGAACACCCTCGGAAAGTTTCGCCACGTGACCGTCCCGATGGTCACCCCGGCCATGTTTTTCAACTTCGTGCTCGGGGTGATCGGCTCGTTCCAGGTCTTTACCACGGCCTACATCATCACCAACGGCGGCCCCGCCGATTCGACGCTGGTTTACACGCTGTACCTGTACCAGGTCGCCTTCGACAACCTGCGCATGGGTTACGCCTCGGCGCTGGCCTGGGTGCTCTTCGTGATCATCCTGGCGATCACGATCGTTCAGCTCCTGATGGCGCGCCTCTGGGTATACTATGAAGGCAGCACCGGCACAATGGCCGGCCCGCGTTAGCTGAGAGGAAGCATGTCTGCCGCGTCTGGACTCCGCTCGAGCGATCTGGTCGTCAACCCGCCACGACGATTCCCGACCGGGGTCGTGATTCGCTACATCGCGCTGACCGCCCTGGCTATCCTGTACGTCATGCCCTTGCTCTGGATGCTTTCCGTGTCACTCAAGCCGGATACCGATCTCAACACGATTCCGCCCAATCTGATCCCGAGCAGCTTCGCCTGGCAGAACTATCCGAACGCGCTGTTTCAGCCGATGCTCTGGTTCCCGCGCTTCTTCCTCAACACGATCGAGTACGTCGGACTGGCGGTTATCGGCGAAGCGGTGGTGTCGGCGATCGTCGGGTACGGCTTCGCCCGCATCCCATTCAAGGGAAGCAATTTCCTGTTCGCGATCGTGCTCAGCACGATGATGCTGCCCAGCCAGATCACGCTCATTCCGCAGTATCTCATCTTTCGCGACCTTGGCTGGCTCAACTCGCTCAAGCCCTTGATCATCCCGGCCTGGTTCGGCGGCGCGTTCTACATCTTCCTGTTCCGCCAGTTTTTCATGACGATCCCGCGCGAGATGGACGACGCGGCGTTCATCGACGGGGCAAGCCACCTCGACATTCTTTTCCGGATCATGATCCCCCTTTCGGTTCCGGTGGTCGTCACCTGCCTGGCATTGACCATCGTCCCGCGCTGGAACGACTTCTTCGGTCCGCTCATTTACGTCAACTCGCTCGATCAGACGGTCCTGGCCGTCGCGCTGACGTTCTTCAACGTTCCTGGCCAGCCGTCGCCGCAGAACCTGTTGATGGCGGCCTCGGTGGTGACGGTGCTGCCGGTCGTCCTCCTCTTTCTGTTCCTCCAGGACTATTTCGTTCAGGGCGTCACCTTGACCGGTCTGCGCGAGGGCTAAACCGATGCACTACCAGATGTCCGAGAAGGACAAGCACTTCGGAGTCGAAGACCGAGCGCGGCTGGCGCTCTCGCCGCGGGCGCGCATTCTCCTGAAGCGCGGCTTCGACACGATCGGCGACGCGCTGCGACCCACGCTCGGACCGACCGCACGCACCGTCTTGATCGAGCAGATGTTCCGGACCGACCCGCCGGAGATGTTCGACGACGCGGCGACGGTGGCGCGGCGGATCGTCGAGCTGCCGCTGTACCTGAACGCCGGCGGCATGCTTATGCGGCACCTGGTCTGGCGGGTGCTTGATCGAGTTGGCGACGGAACGGCGACCGCGGCGGTGATTGCCCAGGCGCTGCTGCGCGAATCGACGAAGGCGATCGCCAGCGGAGCCAACCCGGCGATCCTGCGCCGGGGCATCGAATCTGGCCTCGAAGCCGTCGTCGAGGCGATCGACCGACAGGCCACGCCGATCGCCGGCGTCGAAGACGTTCGACGAATCGCCCTGGCCGCCGGCCACGATCAGGAGATCGCCGACACGGTGGCGGCGATTCACGAGAAGCTCGGCCCCGACGTCGTTATCTCGGTGCGCGAGTGGGCGGCGAACGAGTTGTCGCTCGAAGTCCCAGACGGCTCCAAGTGGGAGGCCGGCTTCGCCTCGTCCGAATTCATCACCGATCAGCCGCGAAACCTTGCCTGGTCGGAGAACCCGTACGTTCTGCTCACGGACGCGTTTCTCGAGCGGGCGGAGCAGGTTATCCCGGTCATGCAACGGGTAGTTGCCGCCGGCGGCCGCGAGCTGGTGGTGATCGCCGGCAAGATCTCCGACTCGGCGCTGGCGGCGATGCTGGTGAACAACCGCAACGGAATGCTGCACACCCTCGGCATCGTCGCGCCGGTCGGCGGCGAGCACCGGATCGGCATCCTGGAGGACCTGGCGGCCCAGACCGGCGGCCGCTTCATCGTGGCGGATTCGGGCGAGAAGATCGAGAACGCGCGGGTGTCTGACCTCGGGCGATGTCGGCTGGTCTGGGCGAGCCGCGATTTCTTTTCGGTGATCGACGGCGACGAGAACACCGAGGCGGTCGAGACGCAGATTCGGGCGATTCGCGCCAAGCTCGAGACGGCCGAGATCGCCCTGGAGCGAGAGCAGCTTCGCCAGCGGCTCGGGAATCTGACCGGCGGCGTGGCCCATCTCGGCGTCGGCGCCGCGACCAAGACCGAGATGGTCGAGCGGAAGAGCCGGGCGGAACGGGCGGTGAAGGCGGTCGAGGCGGCCCTCCAGGACGGCGTGGTGCCGGGCGGCGGCATCGCGCTGGTCAACTGCGCGCGAGCGGTACCGATCGACGACCCGTCGCTGTCGCTCGACGAGCGGCTCGGCCGGCAAGCGCTCGCCCGGGCGCTGGAGGAGCCGCTGAGGGCAATTGTCGAGAACGCCGGCGCCGAGGCGGAGCCGGTCGTCCACCTCGTCAAGAGCGACAGCGGCCGGACCGGTTACGACGCCCGGCGCGGCGAGGTCGTCGACGTCTACGCCGCCGGCATCCTCGACCCGGTCAACGTGGTCCGAACCGCCGTGCGCAGCGGCGTCAGCGCCGCGGTGATGATCATGGTGTCGGAAGCGCTGGTCATTCCCAAGTACCGGTTACTCCACGTGGATCCGAAGCCGTAGAGATAATTTGGATTTCGGCGCTACCCGAATTTCCGGTTCGGTGTCATAATCGAACCGGAAGAGGTAGCACGATGCACCACGCCGGCCTCGTCGTCTTCGCCCTCGTCCTGCTGATCGTCGCCCTGAGCTTCGGCCCCTCCGTCGCGGCGTTCGTCCTGCTGGCAGCCCTCGTCGGTTTCGCCGCGCTTGCCGCGGGCATCTGGCTCGTCGACTACCGCTCGCCCGGCGCGCGGTTCGACCGCGCGGTCAGCGCGGGTCGCCTCGGCGATGCGGTTCGCTGCTGTCTAGAATGCCGCGACGCGCCGCGTCTGGATTCGTTTCTCCCGACGGCGTTCGATCGCTGGCGCCAGGCCGGCCATGGCCTCTACGCGGCCTCGCGCGAGCTGATCGAGCTCGAGCGGGCGATCGACTCCGCGCGGTCGGTGGGCGTGCCGCGGCCAATCCTGGACTCCCTGTCCGTCGAATCGCGGATCTCGGGCGAAGTCCTGGTCCGGCTCGCCGACCGTTTGGGCGCGGTCGAAGCGCAGGGCGTCGATTCGGACGCGATTCGGCGCGTGGTCGACGACGAAGCATCCACGCTCGATGGCCTGGCCGCGGGCCTGCACGCGGCGCGGATCGGCCTCGCCGAGCTTACCCTGCGGGGCGGACAGGATCCCGAACAGACGCGAGCGCTCCGCGCGGCCGGCGATCGCCTCCGCGCCCTCGGCGACGCCGCGCGCGACGTCGCCTCGCTGGATCGGCGGTAGGGCGGCGGGCGGCCCGGCGTACGGCGTGCTGGTCGAGACGTCTGGACCACGAACCACACGAAACGCCGCGAAAGGTG
>JAJPKB010000310.1 GCA_021323915.1 Chloroflexota bacterium
AGAACCAGTCGGATCAACTCGCGGTTGGCCGCGCGTACAATCACCCGAAGCGCCACCGGGCTCTCGAAGGCCCGGTTTTCGGCTGGAATCACGAGGACGATGCGCCGCGATTCCGGGTTGGCGAGCTTTGCCGAAATCGAGGCGGCATCGTCCCAAGCATCCGCGACGAGATACGTGATCGTGCCGTCGACCGACTTCCGGTGACCGGCGCGGGCGATCTGCAGGCTCACCTGGCCTCCTCGATCGCGAACCCTCGAGTTAGTGAGCGGACGAGCCTACCCGGCAAGCCGCGCGCGGACGAATGGCACGACCTCCTCGAGGGCTTGCTCGAGCTTCTCCGGATACCGGCCACCGGCCTGAGCCAGGTCGGGGCGTCCACCGCCGCTTCCGCCAATCGTGCCGGCAACTTTTCTCACCAACTCGTTCGCGTTGACCTTGACGCCCGGCGTGACCATCGCGACCAGGCCGGGCTTGCCGTTGAAGATACTTCCGAGCACGACGACGCCGCGGCCAGCACGTTCCCGGACGATGTCGCCCATTTCGCGCAGGGCTTCCTGGTTGGGCGCCTGGACGGATGCGCTGATGACGTTCACCCCGTCGACGGTCACCGCTTGACCGAGGAGGCGTTCGACCTGGCCCGCCGCGAGCTGATGCTGCAGGCGCGCCACGGTCCGTCGTTCTTCCTGGAGTTCTTCTAGCAAGGCCTGTACCCGAGGCTCGACGTCGCCGCCGAGGCGTTTCGACAATCGATCGAGCACCGCCAGGCGCTGGCGAACCAGGCGGTCGGCGGCCTGACCGACGACTGCCTCGATGCGGCGGACGCCGGCGCCGACGCTTTCCTCGGACGCCGCGAAGAAGAAGCCGATGTCGCCGGTTCGATCGACGTGGGTGCCACCGCACAGCTCGCAGCTGTAGTCGCCCAGGCAGACCATGCGAACCCGTTCGCCGTATTTCTCGCCGAAGAGGGCCATGGCTCCCGCGGCGAGCGCCTCCTGATAGGTGGTGATCGTCGTCTCGCGCGGAAGGTTGCACTGGATCTCCTGATTCACCCGCGCCTCGATCGCGGCGAGCTCTTCCGGCGACACTGGCCGGAAGTGAGTGAAGTCGAAGCGCAGGCGATCCGGCGCCACGAGCGAGCCGGCCTGCTGGACGTGGGTTCCCAGCGTCTCGCGCAGCGCCTTGTGCAGGAGGTGCGTCGCGCTGTGATGGCGCGCGATGTCGGAGCGTCGGGCGGTGTCGACCGATGCCTCGACGATGTCGCCGGAGAGCAGCGATCCCTCGGTGATCCGGACGCGGTGCACGATCAGGTTGGGCACCGGCCGCTGGGTGTCGAGCACCGCGGCAACGCCGCGCTCGTTCGCGATCTTCCCGGTGTCGCCGACCTGGCCGCCCGATTCGGCGTAGAACGGCGTCTCGCTCAGCACGATCTCGCCCTCGTCGCCCAGGTCCATTTTGCCGACGAGCTGGCCGCCGACGATCATGCCCACGATCTGGGTCGTCGCGTCCAGGCGCTCGTAGCCGAGGAAGGTCACTTCGAGCGGCAGCTGAGCGTATGCCTCGGAGCTCTGGCGCGCTCCCGCGCCGAACTTCGACGCGGCTCGCGCTTTCTCGCGCTGCCGGGCCATCGACTCCTCGAAGCCGGCCAGATCCACCCCGAGTCCGGCTTCCTTCGCCAGCTCGACGGTCAGCTCGACCGGGAATCCGAAGGTGTCGTACAGGCGGAAGACGTCTTCGCCGGCGAGATCCGCTCGGCCCGCTTCCCGCGCCTTCGCGATCATTTGATCCAGGACGCCGAGGCCAACGGTGAGTGTTTGACCGAAGCGACTCTCTTCCATGTCGACGACGCGGGTGATGAAGTCGCGGCGCTGGACCAGCTCGGGGTAGGCCTTCCCCATCAGGTCGATCACCACGCGCACCGCCTCGGTCAGGAAGGGGTGCTGAATGCCGAGCTGGCGCCCGTGGCGAACCGCCCGCCGGAGGATCCGACGCAGGATGTAGCCCCGGCCCTCGTTGCTCGGCAGAACACCGTCGGCGATCAAGAAGGTTACCGCGCGGCTATGGTCCGCGATGACCCGCAGCGAGTAGTCGGAGCGCTCGTTGGCTCCGTAGGTCACCCCGGCCAGCGTGGCGACGCGCTCGATGATCGGCAGGAACAAATCGGTCTCGTAGACGGTTCGCTTGTCCTGGAGCAGCATGGTCAGACGATCCAGCCCCATGCCGGTGTCGATGTTTTTGCGAGGAAGCGGAGTGATCGCCCCGGTCGGGTCGGTGTAGTACTGCATGAAGACGAGGTTCCAGGTTTCCAGAAAGCGCGGACAGTCGCACCCCGGGCCGCAGCTTTCCTTGCCGCAGCCAAAGGATTCGCCGCGATCGTAGTAGATCTCCGAGTCGGGCCCGTTCGGTCCGATCGGACCCGCCTTCCACCAGTTGTCTTCGAGGCGCGCGATGCGCTCCGGCGGGACGCCCGCGATGGTCTGCCATGCCTGAAACGCTTCCTCGTCGTCGGGGTAGATGCTCGGGTAGATTCGCTCCGGAGCAAGGCCCACCCATTTGGTCAGAAACTCCCAGGCGAAGGCGATCGCGCCATCTTTGAAATAATCGCCCACCGAGAAGTTCCCGAGCATCTCGAAGAAGGTCAGGTGGCGCTCGTCGCCGACGCTGTCGATATCGACGGTGCGCAGGCACTTCTGCACCGAGGCGAGGCGCGGAGACGGGGGCACGGCTTCGCCGAGAAAGTACGGCTTGATCTGCACCATGCCCGCGGTCGTCAGTAGCATCGACGGGTCGCCCTGGGGCACCAGCGAGGAGCTCGGAAGCACCAGATGGTTTTTCTCCTCGAAGAATCGCAGAAACTTCTGTCGGATCTCACTGCTCGTCATCACGTTGATTCCCTCGTCGACAGCGCGGCCTGCCAGGCGTGTTTCGCTATCTGAAAGATCTGGGCCACCGGGACCTTCGCCTCCCGGGCAAGACGCAGACAATCGTCGTACTCCGGCGCGACGGTTCGCTCGTTGCCGAACTCTTTCACTTTCACCAGCACGTCTCCCCAGGGGGTTGGAACCCGCTCCTGCCAGCGTCGGCTCTTAAGGCGCCGGGCCTGGTAGGTCCGCACGCCCAGCGTCGAGGTCTCCCGGATCACCAGAGCGCTGAGCGCCGGCACGTGGTCCGGCGAGCAGAGCACGGTGAGCTTGACCGCCGGCCGATTCTTCTTCATCTGGATCGCCGTGAAGAACACGTCCAGCGCGCCCGCCTCGAAGAGAGACTGCATCGCCGCACCGAGGATCTCCGGCCGCTCGTCGTCGAGGTTCGCTTCGATCACGCCGATCGTGTCGGAATCGGCCTGGTCGTCGGCCATCTCGCCGAGCCAGAGACGGACGACGTTCGGCCACGGCAGCGACTTCTGGCCGAAGCCGTGGCCGACGCGCGAGAGTCGGAGCTCGGGCTGCTCGAACGTTGCCAGGGTGGTGAGCAGCGCGGCGCCCGTCGGCGTCACGAGCTCGGTCGTGGCCGGGCTCGGCCGGAGCGGGGCGCCTCGTTTGGCGAGCAACGCCAGCGTTGCCGGGGCAGGGACCGGAAGGGGGCCGTGCCGCGTCTGTACGGTCCCCGAGCCGGTCGGGAGCGACGAGGCGAAGACCTTCTCGACCCCGAGGGCGCGGAGGCCCCAGATCGTTCCGACCACGTCGACGATCGCGTCGACCGCGCCGACCTCGTGAAAGTGAACCTCCTCGACCGGTAGGCCGTGTACCGATGCCTCGGCCTCGGCGAGCGCGCGGAACACCTGAGTCGCTCGCGCCTTCACCTCCTCGTCGAGATCGCTCGATCGAATGATCGCCTCGACGTCGGCAAGGTGACGCGTGGGTTGCTCGCGTTCGTCGTCCAGGACCACCCGTGCCGCGTGACCGGTGACGCCCTGGCGCGTGGCTTTGTCGCACTCCAGCCGGTATCTCTCGATGGGCAGGCGCGCGACCGTGGCGCGCAGGTCGTCAAGCGGCACACCCAGGTCGACCAGCGCGCCAAGAAACATGTCGCCGCTGATTCCGGAGAAGCAGTCGACGTAGACAACTCTCACGACGTCCGTCCACCCTCGAATTCTTCGCGGTCCCGAGGCATAAAAAAGACCACCGCCGGCCGGTGGTCAGATTCGGGCTGCCGGTCCGGCCGTTCAGGTTTGGCGCGCGCGCGCCACCCGGTTCGCGATCATCGCCGCGGTGACCCCGGCGCCCACGCCATTATCCACGTTCACCACGCTTAGGCCGGGCGCGCACGTCTGCAGCATGCTCAATAGCGCGGCGATCCCGCGCCCGCCCACGCCGTAACCGGTCGAGGTCGGCAGGCCGATGACCGGAACGTTCACCAACCCCGATACGACGGAAGGAAGCGCACCATCCATCCCGGCGGCCACGATGATAACGTCCACCCCCGCTTCGAGCATCGCGTGGAGCGGTCCGAACAGGCGGTGGATACCGGCCACCCCGACGTCGCTCACCAACGTCACCGCGCAGCCCATCTCCTCGGCGATAACCTGTGCCTCGGTCGCGACCGGCAGGTCGGAAGTTCCGGCGGTGATGATCCCCAGTCGCCCGCCGACCGGGAGCACGTAACCGGGCCGACGAATCACCAGCGCGCGAGCCGGCGCCAGGTGGCGAATCTGGTGCGATGGAAAAAGCTCGATCAGCCGCCGGGCATCTTCCGCATCGATTCGGCTGACGATGACCCGACCGGCGCGTTCGACGAACGTGTTCGCGAGCGCGCGGATCTGCTCGAAATCCTTGCCGCTGGCGTACACGATCTCCGGCACGCCGGTTCGCCCCTCGCGATTCAGGTCGGGTCGCGCCTGGCCATTCGCGATATCTTCACGAACGGTCGCGTTGAGGCCAGCGACCGCCGAGACCAGATCGTCAAGGGGAGAATGGCCCATCGTGGCAAGCTCCTTTACAGGAGGGAATCTACCATAGGTTGACCGGTCTACGCAAGTTGGTTAGACTTGACGAAAGGGCTCAGCGCGTCCTGGTTGGCTTCGGTCAGGAGTTTCCCCTTGGTCGCCAGATGTCTGTTCTGGCTTTTTGTGAGCGCCTTGCTCGTATTTATGTTCTTCTTCGCCCGCAAGCGCTTTCGACAGGTGGTTTTGCTGTTTGGCCTATCGACCGGGCTGATGGTGTTCCTGCGCTTGCTGAGCCTGCGAGGAAGCGACGTATCCGAGCTGATCTCCGAATCGTACTTTCTGTTTGCCATCGCGGTACTGTACGGTATCGTCTGGCTGGGGTCGCGCTACCTGAGCGATCATCCGAGGTCTAGCTCGGGTAAGCGCCATCGTTGACATGGGCAGTCGCGGATTCTTATAATGCTGCGATTCATCTCAATCCGGTCGCGGAAGAAAACAGTACGGTCGAAAGGCTCGGCGAAGACATGATTGTAATTATGGAGCGACGCGCCTCCGACGATCAGATCCAGCAGGTCGTCAAGCGCGTCGAGGAGCTCGGTTTTCGCGCGCACCTCTCCCGAGGCGAAGAACGAACGATCGTCGGAGTCATCGGCGACGAGCGTCCGCTGTCGATCGAGTCCCTCGAGGTGCTGGACGGGGTCGAGCGCGTCGTTCCGGTCCTCCATCCGTTCAAGCTGGCGTCTCGCGACTTCAAACCGGACCGGACGGTCATCGACGTGGATGGCGTCAGGATCGGAGGCGACGAGATCGTCGTCATGGCCGGGCCCTGCGCGGTTGAGAGTCGAGAGCAACTGCTCGAGACGGCCTGGGCGGTGAAAGAAGCGGGCGCCAAGGTGCTTCGGGGAGGCGCCTTCAAGCCGCGAACGTCACCGTATACGTTCCAGGGGCTGGGCATCGCCGCGCTCGAGCTGCTCGGCGAGGCGAGCGAAACGGTCGGCTTGCCCATCGTGAGCGAAGTGATGTCGGCCAGCGACATCGAGGCGGTCAGCAAGTACGCCGAGATCCTCCAGCTTGGCGCCCGGAACATGCAGAATTACAGCTTGCTGCATGACGTCGGTAAGACGACGAAGCCGGTGCTCCTGAAGCGGGGCATGAGCAGCACGATTCACGAGTGGCTGATGTCCGCCGAGTACATTCTCTCGAATCGGAACTACAACGTGATGCTGTGCGAGCGCGGAATTCGGACGTTTGAGACGGCGACGCGCTTTACTCTCGACATCAACGCGATCGCGGTGGCCAAGCAACTGACCCATTTACCCATCATCATCGATCCCAGCCACGGAACCGGCAAGGCAAACCTGGTGCCGTCCGCGGCGAAAGCAGCGGTTGCCGCCGGAGCGGATGGCTTGATCATCGAGGTGCACCCGAACCCGGATCGTGCCCTGTCCGATGGCGCGCAATCGCTTCGCCCCGAGGCCTTTCAAAAGCTGATGGCCGAGCTCCGACAGATCGCCTCCGCGGTCGGTCGCCAGATGTAGAAGGGGACGAAAACAGTGGGTCTACGATGGTTGACCGCCGGCGAGTCGCACGGCCCGTGCTTGACCGGTGTTATCGATGGCATGCCGGCCGGCGTGCCTTTGACGGCTGACGATCTCGGGCGCGATCTCTGGCGCCGCCAGCAGGGCTATGGCCGAGGCGGACGGATGAAGATCGAGTCCGACCGCGCCGAGATTCTCGGCGGTGTCTGGCGCGGAAAGACGACCGGTGGGCCGATTGCCCTCCGAATCGAGAACCGTGACTGGCCTAACTGGAAAGACAAAGAGTACGAGCTGCCGCGGATGACGGTGCCACGCCCCGGGCACGCCGACCTGGCGGGTGTCTATAAGTACGGCTTCGACGATATCCGCCCGGTCCTCGAGCGCGCCAGCGCCCGGGAGACGACGATGCGGGTCGCGATCGGAGCAGTTGCGAAGAAGCTCCTGGCCGAGTTCGACATCGTCGTGCGGTCGCAGGTGCTTCAGATCGGCAGCGCGCGAGCGACGCCGGGCGATCTTTCGGATCCGGCGGTGATCGAACGAATCGAGCAGTCGTCGGTGCGTGTCGCGGACGACGCCAGCGAGGAGCGCCTGCGCGCGGCGATCGACGCCGCGAAGGATCGGCACGATACGCTGGGAGGCGTCTTCGAAGTCGTCGCGTTCGGCGTGATGCCCGGGCTCGGAAGCCACGTCCAGTGGGATCGGAAGCTCGACGGCCGGCTCGCCCAGGCGATCATGAGCATCCAGGCGATCAAGGCGGTCGCGATCGGCGATGGATTTCAGGCCGGCGAGCGCTACGGCACCGAAGCGCACGATGGGATGACCATGCGCGACGGAAGCGTCCAGCGATTGACTAATCGCGCGGGCGGGCTCGAGGGTGGGATGACCAACGGCCAGCCGGTCGTCGTGCGGGTCGTGAAGAAGCCCATCTCGACCACCGCGGCCCCGCAGCCGACGGTCGATCTGGCCACTGGCCAGGACGTTCCAAGCCAGTACGTTCGCTCGGACGTCTGCGCCGTGCCGGCCGCTGCCGTCATTGGCGAGGCGATGGTCGCCTACGTCCTGGCGGACGCGCTGCTCGAAAAGGCCGGTGGCGATAGCCTGGCCGAGGTTCGGAGCAACGTCGCCGCCTTCATCCGGGCCCTCGCCCACCAGGAGTTCTCCGGCTCGGCGGTCTGAAGTCAATCCGAGTGGTATAATTTGCTTATCGGCTGTGATGTGCCCAGCAGGCGCTCCGAGCGCGGGCAGGTCTGGCCGGTTTGTTTTGCAATCGACCAGACGAAAACCGCGGAAAGGAGGGAACGTCGATGATCGAAGCATTGGAGAAAATGGAGCGGCGTTACGACGAGCTGCTGGTCCAGATGGCAGATCCGGACGTTCTCGCCGATCCGCGAGAACTGCAGGCGCGGGCGCGGGAGCGGGCCGAGCTCGAGGACGCGGTGACCCGGTTCCGGGCGTACCAGAAGGTCCAGAAGGAGCTCGAAGAGGCTCGGCTGCTGTTGAAGTCGGATGAGGATCCGGACGTCGTCGCCCTGGCGCGCGAGGAGGTCGAGACCCTCGAAGGCGAGTCCGAGCGCCTGATGAGCGAGATTCGGGAGTTGCTGGTTCCTCGCGATCCCAACGACTCCCGAGACGTCATCGTCGAGATTCGGGCCGGGGCCGGTGGGGACGAAGCGGCGCTCTTCGCCGCGGATCTCTTCCGCATGTACAGCCGATTCGCCGAGCGTCGCCACTGGGCAATCGAAGTCATCGACGCCCACGAAACCGGCATCGGGGGCTTCAAGGAAATCGTGTTCGAGATCCGCGGGCGCGGTGCTTATTCACAGCTTAAGTACGAGAGCGGTGTGCACCGCGTTCAACGCGTGCCGACGACCGAGGCGAACGGACGAATCCATACCTCGACGGCGACAGTCGCCGTGCTTCCCGAGGTCGACGACGTGCAGGTGGAGATCAACCCGGACGACCTCCGGGTCGACGTGTTTCGCTCGTCGGGGGCCGGCGGACAGAACGTTCAGAAGAACAGTACGGCGATTCGGATCACTCACCTGCCCACCGGGATGGTCGTGACCTGCCAGGACGAGCGCTCTCAGCTGAAGAACCGGAACAAGGCGATGGCCGTGCTGCGCGCTCGCCTCTACGACATCGAGCAGAGCAAGCAGACGCAGGAGATCGAGGCGTCGCGGCGGTCGCAGGTCGGAACCGGGGATCGAAGCGAGAAGATCCGGACCTATAATTTTCCTCAGGACCGGATGACCGATCACCGGATCGGATTGACCACCCATCACCTGGAGGGCCTTCTCGACGGTGACCTGAACGAGGTGATCGAGGCGCTTGCCAACGCCGACCGTCAGGACCAGGACAACTCCGTCGGAGTGAAATAAAGTGACCCGGGTTCACGACGCGGTTCGACGGTCATCCGAGCGCCTCGCTTCAGCCGGCAGCGACGCGCCGGTCCTGGAGGCGCGCATCCTCGTCGAGAAAGCGCTGGATCGACCGCGCGTCTGGGTCTACCAGCACGGCGAAGCGACACTGGACCGGGATCAGCTGCGGCGGCTGGAAGGTCTCGTCGAGCGCCGCCAGGACGGCGAGCCCCTCGCCTATATCCTGGGCTCGCGCGAGTTCTACGGTCGTACGTTTCAGGTC
The DNA here is from genome assembly GCA_021323915.1 of Chloroflexota bacterium. Lineage (GTDB taxonomy): Bacteria > Chloroflexota > UBA6077 > FW602-bin22 > CADDYW01 > JAJPKB01. The sequence goes on from JAJPKB010000310.1 coordinate 9,061, forward strand.
GACCCTCGGGTGCTGGTTCCCCGTCAGGACACTGAGACGCTCGTGGTTCTGGCCCTGGCGTTCACGCGAGAAGTTGGGATGGTCTGTTCCCGTCCGGGCGACGATCGCCCTCTGCGCATCGTCGACGTGGGGACCGGTAGCGGAATCCTGGGGATCTCGATGGCGCTGGAACTGCCAGCCGCTCGGGTCGTGCTCTCCGATCGATCGCCGGAGGCGCTCGCGGTCGCGAGGCTGAACTGCCAGCAGCACGGCGTTGGTCGACGGGTCAGCCTGGTCCAGGGGGATCTGTTGTCCTGGATGGCCGGCCCGGTGGACCTGATCGTCGCGAATCTGCCGTATGTCCCATCGCAAGAGATCGATCGTCTTCAGCCGGAGGTTCGACGCGAGCCCCGCGTTGCCCTGGATGGCGGTCCGGACGGCCTCGACCTTTACCGTCGATTGTTCGCCGAGGCTCCCGCCCTGCTCGATGCCCGGGGAGCGATATTCGTCGAGATCGGCGAAGCTCAGGGCGTGGCGGCTGGCGGACTCGCTCGCGAACACTTTCCCGGATCTCGCGTCGCGGTTCATCCAGACCTTGAAGGCCGCGATCGAGTGGTCGCGGTCACTCCGCGAAGAGAGTAGGTGCGTTGGTGTCTGGTAACGCGCGTCGGATTCGGCTCCTGGCCTGCGACATGGATGGTACCCTTTTTCGATCTGACCTGAAGATCTCGCCAGGCGTGCAACAGGCGATCGCCACGGCGCAGCAGGCGGGGATTCACCTGGTCCTGGCCACCGGACGTATGCCGGCCGCCGCGCGACCGTTCGTCGATCTTCTCCACTTGTCCGGCCCCCAAATCTACTACAACGGCGCGCTGGTTAGCACTCCGCAGGGCGAGCAGATCTTTCACCTCCCGGTGCAAACCGACGTGGCACGCCGAGTGGTAGAATACGCGCGCCAATCGACGATGCATGTGAACGCGTACGTCGGCGACGAGATTTACGTCGATCGGCTGACGCCGGAGGCGGAGTTCACCCGACAATTGAACCGGGTCAATCCGGTTCCGGTCGGCGACCTGATCCCGTTTCTCGAACGCGCCCCGACCAAGCTGGTTATCGTGCGTCTTCCGAAGGTCGAAGAGGGATTGATCTCTCGCTTGGCTGCCGATTTCAACGGGAGCGTGTCGGTTTCGAGCTCGGTTCCTCAGTACTGCGAGATGATCAATCCAGGGGTCGACAAAGGCAAGGCGCTGCGGTCGTTAGCCGAGCGGTTGGGGCTATCGATGGACGAGGTCGCGGCAATCGGCGATGGCGACAACGATCTGACGCTCCTTGAAGCGGCGGGTCTGTCTTTCGCGATGGGAAACGGCACCGAACGCCTGAAGGCGCGGGCAAGCCGGTTGGTCGGATCGGTCGAAGAAGATGGGGTTGCCCAGGCGATCGAGCAAATTCTCTGATCGTGGGCGGCGAAAGAAAGAATGTCGAGGCGAGTATCGAAGTGACGAGCGCGGTGATTCTCCCGGCGTACTCCTCGGTCGCGATCGATCGCGCGGCGCGCGCTCTGGTCGACGGCGAGTTGGTCGTCGTGCCGACCGACACCGTGTACGGGGTATCGGCGGCGCTGTCGTGCCCGGCCGCGGTCGAGAATATCTACGTTGCGAAGGGGCGTCCCGCTGAGAAGCCAATCGCCCTCCTGGTCGACCGGATTGAGGATGTGGACCTCGTCGCCGCGGAGGTTCCCGAGGCGGCCAAGGCGCTGATGGCGCGGTTCTGGCCGGGTGGTCTCACGCTGATTTTGCCGCGTAAGCCGAGCGTTCCGTCGATCGTCGCGGCGGGTGGACCAACCATCGCGGTTCGCATGCCCGACCATCCGGTTCCGCGCGCGCTGATCCGACGGCTCGGGGCGCCGCTGCCGACGACGAGCGCCAACGTCTCCGGCCGACCGAGCCCGACCGACGCGGGACAGGCGGCCGCCGAGCTGGGCGACCGGGTCTCAATCATCCTCGACGCCGGTCCGGCTCCGGGGGGCGTCGAGTCGACGGTGATCGATCCGACAACGCGGCCAGCCGTCGTCTACCGCGAGGGCGCGATCTCGATCCAGCAGCTCGAAGCGGTGCTCGACGGTGGTGTCACTCGCGGATAAGGGGAGTCCGTGGCAGCAAACGTCGAGACGATCTACCTCATCCACCACAGCCACACCGATATCGGATACACCCACGATCAGCCGGTCGTCTGGGAGATGCACCGTCGTTTCATCGACGAAGCGATCGATCTCTGTGAACGCTCGGCCGATCGCGATACCGACGACGCCTTCCGCTGGACGGTCGAGACGACCGGGGTCCTAATGAACTGGCTCAACACGGCCAGCGACCGTCAGGTCGAGCGGTTCGTCGCGCTGGCCCGCGCGGGGCGCATCGAAGTGACCGCTATGCTCGCGAACGTGACGCCCCTTTACGATGCCGACCAGCTGATCGAAAGCTTCGCGCCAGTGCGAAGAGTCCGCGATGATTTCGGGCTAACGGTCGACTCGGCGATGAACAGCGATGTCAACGGTCAGAATTGGACGCTCGTCGACGTCTTGCTCGACCTCAGTATTCGCGGTTTTAGCATGGCGATCAATACCCACTACGGAGGCGCGTTAGACAATCAGCCATGCGCGTTTCGGTGGGTCGGGCCAAGCGGTCGGAGTATTCTGGCCTGGAACGGCTGGAGTTATGGGCTGGCTCGCGGGCTTGGAATCGGCAACGACGTCGCGGGATTGAGGAACACCGGCTGGCCGGCGCTCCAGCGCTGGCTCGACGACCGCGATTATCCGCTCCCCTTCGTGATGCTCCAATACTTCGACGCCTTCGGCGACAATGGCTCGGCGGATCCCGGTTTGTCCGCGTTCGTTCGCGATTGGAACTCGAAGGGCTACGCTCCGAGGCTCCGCATTGCCCTGCCGCGCGAATGGTGGGACGCCGTCGAGGCGTATCGCGATTTGCTCCCCACGTCGCGGGGCGACTGGACGGACTACTGGAACTTCGGCTGCGGATCGAGCGCCCGCGAGCAGGCGATCAATCGCTCCAGCCGTGCGCGCCTGCTCGTGGCCGACGCCGCCTACGCCGCGGTGTCGGCGCTGGACGGTGGCGCGTCGATGACCAGGAACGGTCAACCGGCTACGCGCGCCCAGGCGGTTCACGCGATCGATTTCTGGGATGAGCACACCTGGGGCGCGGACTGCGCGGTGCGGGACGCGACCGACGACGATACCGTCGTCCAGTGGGGACACAAGGCTGCCTACGCCTACACCGGGCGAAGCTTATCCTCGCTCCTTGCCCGCGACGGCGTAGCCGAGCTCGCGCGTCAGGTCCAGCGCGAGCCGACCGATCGATTGCTTATCTTCAATCCACTACCGTGGCCGAGAGTCGTGGCTGGACGGGTGCCGGATCCGGCAGCGCCGCGCGGGCGCGTGGACGATCGAACGGCTGGCCGCCACTTCCAGGATCGGGCCTGGCTGCGTGACACGCGCGTGCTGAAGCCGGTCGAAGTGCCGGCGTTCGGCTATCGCATCGTCGGCGACGACGCTTTCGAGGACGACCCTTCGGTCGACGCGTCGGAAGCGCTCGCGCTGTCGAGTCGACGATTTCGCGTCTTCTTCGATCGGTCCTTCGGCGGAATTACCGGCGTTTCCGATCGCCTGATCGGCCAAAGTCTGGTGGATTGGGAGAGTGGACTCTCTTTCTTCGGCTTCGTCTACGAGACGGTCGCGAACCGCGCGGCGCCAAATCCACGGCATTTGATCTGGGATCCCCCTCCC
>JAJPKB010000461.1 GCA_021323915.1 Chloroflexota bacterium
AAGGATTGCCCTTCAGGATCAGAATAGGAGGTGACGGTCAAACCGGCATCGCGTTGTTGTCACGGTTTTGTGAACGCCCCAGCGTCTGGGATCAGGTAGGGGGTGAGGGAAACCGGGCGCCCCGCGGAAAGGTGGCCACTCCCCAGGGACAAGCCCCCGCGCTACCGATTTATCGAACGCCTGATCTTCGAGGTTCGAAACTGCGCTGGCAAAGGCGGGTCAGCTCCTGACCCGCCCGAAACGCTCCTCCAGGAAGCGGCGGTTCGCCAGGAGACGGTCCACGTCGCGGCGCTGGAGGTCCTCGGCGATGTCGTCGAGCTTCGAGTCGAGGAGATCGAGCTGCTCTTTGAGCTCCTGAAGCGCGGTCTTGCCCTTCCCGATCAGGATGCGGTCGCCATCGCCAACCGGTAGCGCGAGGTAGGCGTCGATGGTGCGCGGGAGATACTCGCTCGCCGTCTGCTGGACCAGGAAGAGATCCTTCGAGAATGGCGGAAAGCGCGAGGCGTAGCCGAGCAGCACCTCGACCTTGCGGCGAATCTGCTCGACTTTCACCTGAACGTCGATCGGCAGCTCGGCAGGAGGCGACGGCCGGGGCCGTGGTGGTGGAGGCGGCACGACCGGCGCGGCACGGCGCGGGGGCGGTGCCGGCCGCGGCTCCCAGGTGACCCGATTCCAGCGTCGCCGGCGCGGCTCCTGGGACAGGTTGTAGATCGACCAGACGAGCAGGCCGATTAACGCCCAGGGCAGGACGTATTCGGCGGTGAAGGCGATCGCCATCCAGATGGGCACCGCCATCACCAGCAGCGCCACGACGATCAGAGACACCACGAGCAGTTTCACGACTCAGCCTCCTTTCGGGATCTGGGGCAGCGACAGCTCGCCGTCGAGGTTGTCCGCGTTGGCCTGGGCCAGCTCGGCGGTGCGGGCGCGCTCGACGTAGACCTGCGCCTTGGCGACCTCGGTCGACAGACTGTCGATCGTCTTCCGCATCGTCTCCAGCGCGGCGAGCTTGAAGGAATCGATCGACTCGAGGGTCAGGTAGATGTTGTTGAAGGCCGCCTGGAGCTTCTCGACGCTCACCGTCGTGTTGGTGGCCTGGTTCTGGATCTCGCCGACTTGCTGCCGCAGCATCTGCGAGGTGGATTCGATGATGTTGCCGGTGGTGCTGTTGAGCGCGGAGATCTGGTCGAGGACGAGCCGCTGGTTCCCCAGCGCCAGGGCGACGATCACCGCGGTGCGCAGCGCCGACACGGTCGTGGTCGTGGCGCGCTCGACGCCCTTGATCAATTCCTGATTGTTCTTTCGAATCAGGTCGAGTGCGAGGTATCCCTGGACGCACACCGAGAGCTGGGTCAGGAGATCCTGACGCTTCTGGCGCACGTAAAACAAGACGTCTTCCTTCAGCGCGCGCGCCTTCTCCGGGTCGGCCGTTTCCAGCTCGCCCGCTTTCTTCACCAGCGCTTCGTCCAGCTTGCTCGCCATGTAGGCGTACTGCTCCAGGCGCCCCTTCATCTCCCAGAGGTGGGTGTTCTCCTGCTCGATCGCGGCGTTGTCGCGAATCAGCTCGTCCTGGCCACGGTAGAGGCCGGTGATGATCGCCTCGATGTTCGCCTGGGCCGACTGGTACTTGTGAAAGTAATCGCCGACCTGGTTGCTGAACGGCAGGCGATCGAAGATGCCCCGCCGACGCCCCAGGTGGTGGGACGGATCCAGCGCCTCGATCTGCTTGCGAAGGGAGAGCAGCGCGCTCGACACCTGCGAGCCCTGGGTCAACGGCCCGTTCTGGAGCGCGACCGTCGGCCGATCCAGAAAGCGGCTCGAGGCCTCGGCGGAGCGGCGGATCTCGGCGCTACCCATCCGGCTGATCGATCGGACCTTGCGCTCGAAGTCGGGCGACTGGGCATCCAGCCCGACCAGCGACTCGACGAACGAATCGACCGCGGCGGAGATGCGGCCCGCGGTTTCCGCGTCGACCCGGACCTTCGCGTCGAGGACCGCTGGGTCGGTCGAGGGGCGCGCGACGGGTGGCTCGAGGACGAGCTCGTCCCCATCATTCTTCGTTTCAGGCGTGTCTGGCATCTGGTAGAACCTCCATTCCATGATTGGACGGATTCGCGGCCCGGACTGTTGCGGTCGACGGGACGCTGAACGAGAATCGGGTTCCCTGTCCGAGCGTGCTCTCGACGGACACGCTGCCGCCCATGGCTTCCACCAGCTCGCGCACGATCGCCAGCCCCAATCCCGCTCCGCCACTGGCGCGGTCCCGCGCGTCGTCACCCCGGTAGAATCGATCGAAGACCCGCTCGAGGCGATCCGGCGGAATTCCCTCCCCGGTATCCTCGACGGTGACCAGCACCTCGCCCTCGCGCGGCAATGCCCGAACGGCGATCAATCCGCCGTCGGGAGTGTGGCGCAGGGCGTTTCGCATCAGATTGGCGAGAATCTGGCCGATCCGTCGACGGTCGCCCAGCGCCGGCGCGAGGTCCGGCGGCACCGAGGTGACCACGGTGATCTGGCGCTCGCGTCGGGCGATCGGCCGAATGCTCGCCGCGGCCTCTTCGACGACCTCGCCAATCGAAACCGTCTCGATCCGAAGGGGCAGAGCTCCCGTCTCGGCCGTCGAGAGGGTGAAGAGATCCTCGACGAGTCGGCTGAGATTGTCGGTCTCCCGATCGATGATCGCGAGATATTCGCGCTGGCGATCCCCGGCCGCGTCGTCGGCGCGCATCAGCAGCGACTCGACGTGTCCGCGGATCAGGGCGAGCGGCGTTCGAAGCTCGTGGGAGACGTTGGCCACCAGGTTGCGCTTGGCGTCGAGCGCGGCCTCGGTGGTTCGTCGCGCCGACTCGAGCTCGCCAACCGACGTCGAGAGACGCTCCGCCATGAAGTTGAAACGACGCGCCAGTTGGCCGACTTCGTCCGTTTGCCCTTCCTCGACCCTCCGCGACAGATCACCGGCCGCCAGCGCTTCCGCTCCCGCTCCGAGCCTTTCCAGCCGGGTGACGAGTCGGCGAGACAGGAGGTAGCCGGCGACCCCGGAGATCGCGAGCGCAAAGACGGACGCCACCGCGAGCACCGCCGCCGACGCGGCACCAAACAAAAACAGGCGCGCCAGGAAGCCAACCGAGTGAGGGGCGGACGGCGTCGCGCTCGTCGCGACCACTACCGTGGCGATCCAATGGCCACTCGAGTCAAGAACTGGCGCCGCTCCCAGGCTGGCCGGCCCGATGCCCGGTCGGCTCACGTCGATCTGGCGCGGATCTCGGCTGCCGGCCGCCCGGGCGAGGGGCGTCCAATCCGGGCGCTCGGGCGGCGCGAAGGCCGCGCCCCCCGGCTCGGAGCTGGCGATCGGTCGACCGGCGGGATCGAGCACCACGGCGTAAACGAGGTTGTCGAGCGACCCGCCGAACCAGTCGATGCGTCGCGACAATCCGGGCCCGAAGGAGCCCGGGCCGACCTGAACCCGCAGGTCGCCGCGAGCCAGGTCGTGCAGCACCAGATTCAGATCGTCGCCAGAATCGCCCTGGATCACCAGTCCGCCGATCGCGTCGGCGACGAGACGCGCCGTTTGATTCGGCTGGCTCAGCGAGCTCGCCTGCGAGGTCATCCAGGTCGTCGTGATCAGCACCACCGCCGCCACCATCGAGACCAGGGTCAACCCGATCGCCGCGAGGTGAGAGAGGATCAGCTGGGTCCGGAGTCGCGAGAAGGGCCGCATGGCTACGGACCCGGCGGCCGCGCGAAACGGTAGCCGAGGCCCCAGACCGTCTCGATCCACTCGCCGATCGTCCCGAGCTTGCGGCGCAGCCGCAGGACGTGGGTGTCTACCGTTCGGTCGGAGCCCCCGGCGTCGTAGCCCCACACCTTATCCATCAGATAATCGCGGCTGAACGCCCGGCCAGGATGTCGCACCAGCATGGTCAGCAGCTCGAACTCCTTGGGAGTAAGGTCGATCGCGCGGCCGTCGATCTCGGCAAGGTGCTGAGAGAGATCGACGCGCAGCGGGCCGGCGACCAGCGCGGGGAGAGCCGCGTCGGCCGAGCCGGCCTCGCGATCCAGATCGATCCGTCGGAGGAGGGCCCGCACCCGTGCGAGCAGCTCGCGGATGCTGAAAGGCTTGGTCAGATAATCGTCGGCTCCGACCTCGAGGCCCAGCACCCGGTCGATCTCCTCGGACCGCGCGGTCAGCATCAAAATCGGGACGACGCTTTCCCGACGGACGCGCCGGCACACTTCGAGACCATCCAGGCGCGGCAACATCCAGTCCAGAACGATCAGGTCGGGCCGGTCTCGCCGCGCGACTAGCTCCGCGCTCGGTCCGTCGAAGGCCTGGAGCACCCGGTGGCCTTCGTCTTCGAGGTGCTGGCGTAGAAGGTCGCTCAGTCTCCGCTCGTCTTCGGCGATCAGGATCGCGGCCACGTCGCCTCCCTCCTGCAGACCAGTATAGCGCGCCTCGGTCCCGATTCGGCCGCGAATCTGTCAAAAAACGGTGAACGACTGGCTGGGTCCGGGTCCGTGTCGCGGTCGACTTGACGGGGGCTCTCGTCCCACGGATAATGCTCTCTCGCCGGTCGGCATCGCGCTGACGGCGCGGGGATCGGAACCGAAAGCCGGGGCGCGTTGGCGATCAGAAGCGGCGCGGCACGGAACACCAAGGAGGAGCCTGCATGGCGGAAACGGGAAAGCTCCAGGGCAAAGTCGCGCTGATCACCGGGGGTGGCGGAGCGATGGGTGGCGCGCAGGCGCGCCTGTTCGCCAAGGAGGGCGCCGCGATCTGCGTCTCCGACCTTTTCCTCGACAAGGCGCAGAAAGTCGCCGGGGAGATCGAAGCGGCCGGGGGACGGGCCATCGCCTGCCAGCTGGACGTCCAGCAGTCGGCGCAGTGGGCGCGGGTCGTCGAGGAGACCGAGGCGCGGCTCGGACCGATCTCGATCCTCTGCAACAACGCCGGAGCCAATTTCCGGGTGAGCTTCGACGAGCAGACCGAAGAGATGTGGAACACGATCGTCGGCACGATCCTCACCGGCTCGTTCCTCGGGATCAAGGCGGTCATCCCGTCGATGCGACGCGCCAACGGAGGAGTGATTCTCAACCTCGGCTCGCTGGCCTCGATTCGGCCGGGCGGCGGAAGCCCCGGCTACGGCGCCGGCAAGATGGGCCTGGTCGGCCTGACCCGTTCCGCCGCGTCCACCTACGCAAAGGAAAACATCCGCTGCGTGCTGATCTCGCCGGGCCACGTCGACACGCCGTTCCTTCGGGACAATAACCCCTACAGCCCCAACGACGCCTCGACCAGCATCAACAATCCCGAAAACTACGAGCGCCGGCTTCGTCACACTCCGCTTGGCCGACTCCAGACGCCGGAGGACATCGCGAAGGCGTTCCTCTTCGCCGCCTCGGACGACGCGTCGATGATCACCGGCTCGATGATCACCGTGGACGGCGGCTCGGCGCTGTAGGGTCCTGGGCTACGCCGTCACCGAGGCGGTCGTCAGCCAGTGCGGGTTGTTGTTGGTGCCGTCGAAGCGGCCGGTCGACTTGTAGCCTTCGAGGGCGCCATCGCGGTTGCGGTCGGCGGCCCGCGCGCGAAGGGCGGCCATCTCCGCGGGCGACATGGGCGTGAAGCTCTTCCAGACCCGAATCGCCTGCTCGACGATCGGCACCGTGTCGCAGCCGGTGATCACCACCGACGTCGGCAGGCTCAGGGCGTAGCGCAGGCACTCCTCCGGCGTCGCGATGCCTTCCCGCACCGCCGCGCCCGCTGCCAGCGGCTTCATGCCCAGCACGCCGATTCCGCGCTCGACGAGCACCGGCAGCACCTTGTCCTGAAAGCTCTTGTGCGCGGCGTCGATCAAGTTGAGCGGCATCTGGACGGTATCCCAGGGAAAGTCCATCGAGAGCATCTTCAGATGGATTTCCGGATCCTTGTGCCCGGTGAAGCCGATGTAGCGGATCTTGCCTGCCTGTCGCGCCGCCAGCAGCGCCTCCATCGTCCCGCCCGGCGCGAAGACCTGCTCCGGGTCGTCCCAGCGGATTACTTCGTGGATCTGGATCAAGTCGATGACGTCGGTCTGCAGGCGAGCCAGGCACTGGTCGATCTGCTGGGCAGCGGCCGAGACGTAGTGGGCATCGATCTTGGTCATCAGGAAGACACGCTGGCGGTATCCGTCGCGGAGCGCGTTGCCCATCCGGACTTCGGCCTCGCCGAGGGCGTAATCCCAGCAGTTGTCCAGAAAGGTGATGCCGTTGTCGATGGCGGTTCGAATGATTCGCGTCGACTCTTCCTGCGTGCTCACGCGGCCGGCGTGGGCGCCGCCCAGGCCGATCGCGCTCACCCGCTCGCCGGTTTTGCCCAGGGTGCGGTATTCCATTCTGCTCACTCCCTCCTGCAAAATCGGGGCACCGGTTCGGCGTTGGTGCCCCAGTACCTCGCCGGCACCCTTCGCTGGCGTCCGTGATGGGCGACCATCGGGCGGCCAGCTCGCGATCCTTGGTGTGCGATGATACCAGATCCGTCGGTCGGCGCGCCGTCAGGGCACGGCGTTCCGTCCCAGCGAATACACACCCAGCGCCAGGGCGACGACGGCGGTCGCGGCCAGCACGGCGAGATCGCGTGGCAACTGCTCGGAGGACCGGTAGAAGATCGACATCTGAAGTGCGTGAACTCCGTAGTAGGTGGGCACGAAGGCGGCGATCGTCTGGACCCAGCCGGGCAGGAAGGCGATCGCGCCGATTCCGCCGCTCAGAAAGAACAGATAGAAAGAAATCGGGATCGTCGCCGCGGTGACTCGCCGAAACCGCTTGAGCGCCGCCCCGACGGCGACGCCGATTCCGGCGCTGGCCAGGGCGCTGCGGCCGATCGCCAGCA
>JAJPKB010000503.1 GCA_021323915.1 Chloroflexota bacterium
AGTACGCGACCATATGACGTCGAAGCCCCACCGTCCCTCTGGACGACGATCTACCGCTTGGCCGAGCGGGTCTCGCAGGCCGGTTTGGGCATCACCGTGCACGTCGGAGAATTTTCTCCCGCCAACCTTCGCGCGGCGTTGCACGTTCCCGGGCTCAAGCGGCTCGGCCACGCCGTCTACGCGACGAGCGATCCACGTCTTCTGGACGAGCTGGCGCGATCCGGCGTCGTGGTGGAGTGCTCGCTGACGTGCAACGTCGTCCTGGGTGGCGCGGCGAGCTTCCTCGCCCACCCCTTCCGCCAGCTCGCTACGCGAGGGATCCCGGTCACCCTCAACACCGACCTTCCGGTCCACCTCGACACGACCATCGGGCGCGAATACGGGATTGCCGCCACGCTGGGCTTTTCCCCGGCCGAACTCCTGGATATCACGTGCAATGCCGTTCGCGCCTCCTTTACGAGTGTCGAGCGACGGACGGAACTGCTGGCCGAGCTCGCTGCGATTCGTCCGTAGGGAGGAGGGCGCCAGACGCCACGCGGAATACGAGCGTCTCGAAGACGGGACGTGGTACGGGGAGATCGCCCCGCTTTCGTCAAGTCGGGTTCTCCGGTCCGTACGTCATCCGCGACGTCAAGCCCGCTCACGATCCCCGACGCACGATCTTGCGCAGCCGCGAAAGCAGCGACGTGGTGGCGTCTGGCCCGTCGGCCGCGACCGGCGGTGCCACGGAATTGAGATTCGCTCGAAAGAAGCGATCGCAGCTCGTGTGCTGCACCGTCAGGCAGGTGATGTGCTGCTCGCGCCCACCAATCTGGAGCGGTGGGTTGGCGACGAAGCAGCGGTGGTCCGGGTCCTGATGCGGGCTGTGCGCGCGTGGATCGCTTATCAGCCCGAGATACGGACAGACCCCCGGGAGGCGCGGCGGCGCCTGCGCCTGCTTTTGCTTCCCGTTCGTCTCGATCTTTTTGGCCGGCGGCTGCACCTTCGGAGCGCTCCCGACGAGGCCATTGGAGGCGGGGGGATGACTCGGCGTCACCACGCTGGGCGTCGGCGTGGGCGGTGGAGCGGGTGGCGGGGTCGAGGCCAGGTCCGGAATCGGTCGGTTGTCGGGAGCGGGAGGCGCCGGCGGCGGTCCCTCGGTCTGGACCGGCGCGGCTCCGATTCTTGCCGTGGGAAGCAGGACCGCTACCTCGTTCGCCAGCTCGCGGTAGGCGCGCGCGCCGCGGGTGCGCGGATCCAGCTGGAGCACGCTCTTGCCGACGCGCGAGCTTTCCTTCAGCTTCACGTCGATCGGGATCTCGGTCTTGAAGACCGGCACCTGCCCGGGCAGGTTCTCGCGGACCAGCTGCACGATCTCGCGGCTGTGCTTCGTGCGTCCATCCACCATCGTCAGGGCAACGCCCCAGATTTGAAGGCCGGAATTGAGGTGCTCGCGCACCTGCTGAACGCTATCCAGGACTTGCGCCAGGCCATGAACCGCCAGGAACTCGGCCTGGACCGGAATGATCAGCCCATCCACCGCGGCCAGACTGTTGATCGCCAGCAAGCCAAGCGTCGGCACCGAATCCACCAGGATGAGGTCGTACATCGTTCTGACCGGGGCCAGGGTTTGGCGAAGGGCGAACTCCCGACCGTAGAGCGCGTAGAGGATCCTCTCCGCGGTAGCCAACTGGTGGTTCGAGGGCACCAGGTCGAGTCCGGCGGGAGTGTGGACGATGACGTCCTGGATCGTCACCGGTTTCTCGACCGGATGGCGCATCGTCGTCAACAGCGCATCGGCGATCGTCTGTCCGGGCCCGAGCTCGGTTGGATCGCTCAGACCGCACGATGTGGTGAGGCTACCCTGGGGGTCGAAGTCGACGGTGAGGACGCGCACGCCGAGCTCCTGCAGGGCGGCCGCGAGGTTGAGCGTGGTGGTGGTCTTACCGACCCCACCCTTCTGGTTCGTGATGGTGAGGGAAGGCATTGCCTCTCCTTAGCAGCGACCGAAACCGCGTCTTCGCAGGTTGCACGTCGTCTACTAACAGACTACCCGAAGAGGGTGCCGGAGCCATGAGAGTACTTTTACCTATTTCGGTGTACGCCTCATTCGCCGCGCGGGACGCCGCGGGTCGAGCGCCGTCGATCGCAGACGTATCGTGTTCGAGCGACGTCCGTTAGAATAACCTGGAATGTTCTGCTTGGCATTGTTCATCTTCCCATCTCTTTCGCCTTCGACACCGGGATGTGGAGGCCAAGGCCGCCTGACGTCGGTACAATCCACGGTTCGAGCCGGCGGATGATTCGCGCGGGCCGAGCGAGGCCAGGTCGCCTCGACTCTCGCGCGAGGCGCGAAAGGCCCTTGGAGGGATCGATGGTCTTGGACCTGGGCGGGCAGCTGGTCGTCACCGTCGAGCGGCTGCAGGAGGTGGTCCGGGCGGCGCTCGGGGAGCCGGGGGCATCGCTTGGTGCGTGGGAGGTCGCGCCCTTGAGCGCGCGGGAAAGCTCGCTACGCCGGCTGCGGGGCGTGGCCCAGGTCGGCGCGGTCGAGCGTCCCTGGCGCGTGATCCTCAAGATGCCGGCCGCCGTGGCCGGGCGCGACGACCCGACGCACGTCTTCTTCTGGAAACGGGAATGGCTGCTTTACCGCGCGGGGCTCCTCGACGATCTTCCCCACGGCCTGCGCGCGCCACGCTGCTACGGCTGCGACGAGCCGGGAGACGGGACCTGCCGGCTCTGGCTGGAGGACGTCGCGGAAGCGGTGCAACCGATCTGGTCGCTCGATCGCTGGGCGCTCGCGGCGCGGCACCTTGGCCAGTTCAACGGCGCCTATCTGGCCGGTCGGCCTCTTCCGCGCGCTCCCTGGCTGAGCGGCCAGCGGTTGCGCGGCTGGGTCGACTCGCACGACCGTCTCGTCGCGCAAATCGCGGCCGCGCCGGCTAACCCGGCCATTCGCCACTGGTGGCCGCGGCCGGTGGTGGATGCCATCCTCCGCCTCTGGGAAGAGCGTGATGCCTTTTGCGCCGCGCTGGAGCGGCTACCCCGGACCTTTTGCCACGGCGATGCGATCCGGCGAAACCTCTTCGCCCGCCGAGGGCCGGACTGGCCCGAGGAGACCGTGGCCATTGACTGGGAGTTCGCCGGCCACGACGCCGCCGGCGAGGAGGTCGGACAGACCCTATCGGTGGCCGCCGCCTTCTACGATCTCGAGCCGTCCGACCTTCCGGCGCTCGACGAGGCGCTCTTCGCGAGCTACCTCGACGGTCTCGGTGACGCGGGCTGGAGCGGTGACTGGCGGCCGGTGCGGTTCGCCTACGCCGCCCACGCCGCCCTGAGGAACGTCTTCAACGGCGTGGGCGCGAGCGTGCCGGACGAGGCCGGCCGCGCGGCGGCCCGGCCGCGGTACGGCCGGAGCTGGGAAGAGCTTGCCGAGCGCCGCGCCGCGATCCGACCCTTCCTTCTGCAACGGGCGGAAGAGGCACGCGGCCTGTCGGAGAAACTGTGAGGAGATGGTGATCCGTCGCCGGTAGATCTCCACATCTCTCGGCTCAGATCGGCGCTCTCCACGTCAGGCACGCGATCTCGTGCAGCCACGCCGCGACAGCCTCCGTTACTCCGCGCCGTCGCAAGACTATCCAACCAGTGTCGACAGGCGCGCGATCTTCGTATCGAGGACATCGAGATCAGCCGGCACGGCCAGCCACGGGGGAAAGGGCGGGCCGGTCACCTCGCGCATCGCGTAGTGGACGCTGACCCGTAAAACGTCGCGGATGTCCTCGGCGCGCGTCACGTCTTCTCCGACCTTCCAGCGGGCGCGCCACTGGCGCTGGTGCCGCTCTCGGACCCAC
>JAJPKB010000402.1 GCA_021323915.1 Chloroflexota bacterium
CGAGCAGCTCCGCGCCCGGATCCGGGAGAGCCTGGCCCAGCACGGCGGTGTGGACGAAGGGGCATTCGCGAAGCTAGCCGCCAGCCTTCGCTACGTCGACGGCGATTACACCGATGCCGCGACCTACCAGCGTCTCTCGGAGGCGCTTGGCGGTGCCGTTCGGCCGCTTCACTATCTCGCGATCCCACCGAGCCTGTTTGCGCGTACCGTCGAGGGCCTGGCCACGTCGGGATGCATCAAGGACGGCCGGGTCGTCCTGGAAAAGCCCTTCGGGCAAGACCTGGCCTCCGCGCGAGAACTCACCGGCACGCTCCACCGGTTCATCCCGGAGACGCGGATCTTTCGCATCGATCACTACCTCGGCAAGGAACCGGTCCAAAACCTGCTGTACTTTCGCTTCGCCAACACGTTCCTCGAGCCGGTCTGGAACCGCAACTACGTCGAGAGCGTCCAGATCACCATGGCCGAAAGCTTCGGGGTGGCGGGACGTGGACGCTACTACGAAGAGGCCGGTGCGATTCGAGACGTCGTCCAGAACCACCTGCTTCAGGTGGCCGCGCTACTGGCAATGGAGGCTCCATCCGACAACGACCACGAGGCGTTGCGGGATGAGAAGGTGCGAATTCTCAAGGTGATGCGGCCGCTTGATCCGTCGAGCGTCGTGCGCGGACAGTTTCGCGGCTACCGCGACGTCGAGGGCGTCGCTCCGAACTCGACGGTGGAGACGTTCGCCGCGGTCCGGCTCCACGTCGACACCTGGCGCTGGGCCGGCGTGCCGTTTTACATCCGGGCCGGCAAGTGCCTGCCGGTCACGGCGACCGAGGTGCTGGTGGTGATGAAGCGCCCGCCGCAGGCGCTGTTCGGCGAGCTCGAGCCGGGCCAGTCGAATTACGTCCGCTTTCAGCTCAGCCCGGACGTGCTGATCTCGATCGGCGCTCGCGCCAAGGTGCCCGGGGAGACGATGACCGGCGAAGAGGTGGAATTGGTCGCCCGACACCATTCCGGCGACGAGATGCCACCCTACGAGCGGCTGCTCGGCGATGCCATGCGGGGCGATGCCACTCTCTTCCCGCGCGAAGACGGCGTCGAAGCGGCCTGGCGCGTCGTCGATCCGATTCTGGGCGCGGCGACGCCGCTCCATCCGTACGAGCCCGGGACCTGGGGCCCCGCCGAGGCCGATGCCATTCTCGCGGCCGACGAGCGCTGGCATAACCCGACGCCCATGCCGTCCAGGGAATGACGCTGCGGAGATCCTGATCCGTACGCCATGCAGGCGGTTAGTCGATACAAAGTCGTATCGAGGGAAGGACGACGATGGTAGGCGAGGACCGCCTCCTGGGCGCGACTTACCTGGGCAACGACCGGTGTCGCTTCGTCGTCTGGGCGCCACTCGCCAGGAACGTCGACGTGCACCTCGTCGCGCCGGAGGACCGGCTGGTCCGCCTACAGTCGGACGCGCGCGGCTACCATCAGGGAATCGTAGCCGGGGTTCAGCCCGGGGCGCGTTACTTCTTCCGGCTCGACAGCGGCGCCGAGCGGCCCGATCCGGCCTCTCGGTTCCAGCCTGACGGCGTTCACCAGGCGTCGGCGGTCGTCGAGCGGGATTTCCCCTGGGAAGATCAAGCCTGGTTTGGGCTGCCCCTCTCGCGCTTCGTCATCTACGAGCTTCACGTCGGGGCGTTCACGCCCGAGGGCACTTTCGACGCGGTCGCCGGGCGGCTGGCGGACCTGCGCGCGCTCGGGGTCACCGCGATCGAGCTGATGCCGGTCGCCCAGTTCCCCGGCACCCGGAACTGGGGCTACGACGGCGTCTATCCCTTCGCGGTCCAGAATTCGTACGGCGGACCGAGCGGCCTGAAGCAGCTGGTCAACGCCGCCCATCGTCATGGCCTGACCGTCATCCTCGACGTCGTCTACAACCACCTGGGTCCGGAGGGAAATTACCTCGGCAGCTTCGCCCCCTACTTCACCGACCGCTACCAGACACCCTGGGGATGGGCGGTGAACGTCGACGGACCGCGAAGCGACGACGTCCGACGCTACTTCGTCGAGAACGCCCTGACCTGGCTCGACGAGTTCCACGTCGACGCGCTGCGCCTGGATGCCGTGGAATCGATTCGTGATTCTTCCGCTTTCCCGTTCCTCGAGCAGCTCGCGGTCGCGGTCGCCGACCTGGAGATCCGAGCGAACCGCCGACTCTATCTCTTCGCCGAGAGCGACCTCAACGACGCTCGAGTCATTCGATCGCGGAGCATCGGCGGCATGGGATTGGACGCCCAGTGGAACGACGACTTCCACCACGCGCTGCACGCGCTCTTGACCGGCGAGCGCGACGGCTATTACCAGGACTTTGGCGACGTCGAGCACCTGGCCCGGGCCTGGCGCGATGGCTTCGTCTACGCCGGGGATTATTCGCCGTATCGACAGCGTCGCCACGGCAATTCGTCACGCCTTAATCCAGCCGAGCAGTTCGTCGTCTGCGCCCAAAACCACGATCAGGTCGGAAACCGCATGCTCGGCGAGCGACTGAGCAGCCTGGTGCCGTTCGAAGGGCTCAAGCTGGCCGCCAGCGCGGTGCTGCTTTCCCCCTTCGTCCCCTTGCTTTTCATGGGCGAGGAGTACGGAGAGACCGCGCCCTTCCTTTACTTCACCAGTCACCTCGACCCAAAGCTTGCCGTGGCGGTGCGCGAAGGTCGTCGCGCCGAGTTCGAGTCGTTCCGCTGGCAGGGCGAGGTGCCGGACCCTCAGGACAAAAGCACGTTCGATCGATCGAAGCTCCAGTACGAGCTGCGGCAGGACGGTCACCACCGGACGCTCTACGACTTTTACCGAGAGCTCTTGAGGCTCAGGAAAAGTCTTCCGGCGCTCGCCCACCTGAGCAAAGAAGACCAACAGGTCATCACGTTTCCGAAGCAGTGTGGACTCGTCGTGCGGCGCTACCACGACGGCGACGAGATCCTCGTTGCCTTCAACTTCGGCGACGCCCCGGCGGAGCTGGACGTGCTGCTTCCGGCCGGAGATTGGCGAAAAGTGCTCGACTCCTCGGAACCGCGCTGGCTGGGAAGCGGGGGATCGATTCCGGAACGGCTGCGCGCCAACGGAGAGATCAGACTCGCCCTCCTGCCGCAGACGTGCGTCCTTTTCGCACGAGAGGCCGGCCAGTCGGGAAGCGTGGCGTGATCGGCCGCGGTCCTCCACGTGGAATAAGTTGTACAATCTATTGAAACGCGAGGGTCATCGTCCATGGACCTGCACGAATCACGATCAGAACGGAACGATGCCGAAAGGCAGCGTGATCCCTTCCCGTGGTACAAAACGATGCGGAGCGACGCGCCGGTATACTACGACTCCGATAACGGCAACTGGAACATCTTTCGCTATGCCGACGTCCGGCAGGTGCTTCGGGACCACCCGACCTTTTCGTCCGATCTATCCGGGCGGATGCCGGTCGAGCAGCGCGACGCCATCCAGGCGAGCATGATCGGGATGGATCCCCCGCGTCACCACCGGCTCCGCGCACTCGTCAGTAAGGCGTTCACACCGAGCGGAGTGAATGCCCTGGCGCCGCGAATCTCAGCGATCGCCGCCGAGCTTCTCGACCAGGCGATCCACCGGGGAACGCTGGACGTCGTCGTCGATCTCGCCGCTCCCCTGCCGGTCACCGTCATCGCCGAGCTGCTGGGCGTGCCGGCCGCCGACCGGGAACACTTCAAACGGTGCTCGGACGCCATCGTCGGGGAGAACACCGGCGATGCCGACGCCGAGCGCGAGCTCGCGACTACTTCGCGCGAGTCGTCGATAAGCGCCGCGAACACCCGGGAAACGATCTGATCTCCGGGCTCATCCGCGCCGAGATCGACGGCGAACGCCTGTCGCGGGCCGAGCTTCTCGGCTTCTGCGTGCTCCTCCTCGTCGCCGGGAACGAAACGACGACGCACCTTATCGGCAACGCCGTCCTGTGCCTCGCCGAATCACCCTCGGTCACTCGTCGCCTCGTCGACGATCCCTCACTCCTGCCGACGGCGATCGAGGAGGTTCTGCGTTACCGCTCCCCGGTTCAAGCCCTACCCAACCGAATCGCCTCCGTCGATACCTCCCTGGGCGGGCAGACAATCAAGCGTGGCCAGCCGGTGGGCTTCTGGCTCGGATCGGCCAACCGAGACGAGGCGACGTTCCCGGATGCCGAGCGGTTCGTCTTTGACCGTTCTCCAAATCCCCACCTGGCGTTTGGCGATGGCGTCCACTTCTGCCTGGGCGCTCCCCTGGCTCGGTTGGAGGCGAAGATTGCCCTGACCGCGCTGCTCGCGCGCTGCCCAAATCTCGAGGTCATCGAGGCCGGGGTGCGGATGAACGCCAGTCCAATCGTCTTTGGCCCGACTCGACTGCCGATTCGGTTTGGCTGACCCTACAGCCGAACGACGCCCATCGACCGCCGCTCGAAGATGTGCACGGTGTCGACGAAGCGCATCGTCCCGTGGCGGAAGGTCATGACGAGGGAGTGAGTGCGGGCGCCGCCGCCGAAGAAGTGGACTCCTTTGAACAGCTCCCCGTCGGTGATGCCGGTCGCCGCGAAGATCAGGTTCTCGCCGCTGGCAAGGTCCTCGGTGCGGTACACCTTGTTCAGATCGATGCCCATTGATCGGGCCCGCTCCGCCTCGGCGTCGTCGCGCGGCTTGATCCGTCCGAGGATCGCCCCGCCGAGGCAGCGAAGCGCGGCCGCGGCAAGCACCCCTTCCGGCGCGCCGCCGATCCCGAAGACGGCGTGAACGCCGGTCCCGGAGACTGCGACCGAGATCGCCGCGGACACGTCGCCGTCGGGGATGAGCATGATCCGCGCGCCGGCCTCCCGCACTTCCTGGATCAGCGCCTGGTGACGTGGACGCTCCAGGATGACGACGGTCAGGTCCTGAACGCGCCGGTTCAGCGAGTCGGCGATGATTTGAAGGTTGGCCGCCACCGGATAGTCGAGACTGACCTTGTTCGCCGCCGGAGGGCCGACGATCAGCTTCTCCATGTAAGTGTCCGGCGCGTGGAGAAGGCCGCCGCGCTCGGACGCGGCGATGACGGCGAGCGCGTTCGGAACGCCGCGCGCGACCAGATTGGTTCCTTCGACTGGATCGACCGCGATGTCGATGCCGGGCCCCTGCCCGGTCCCGACTTTCTCGTCGATGTAAAGCATCGGCGCCTTGTCGCGCTCGCCCTCGCCGATCACGATGGTGCCAGCCACGTCGATCTCGTCGAGCGCCCGCCGCATCGCCTCGACCGCCGCCTGATCGGCGCGCTCGTTATCGCCCTGTCCCATCCATCGCGCGGCGCCGAGCGCCCCGGCCTCGGTAACGCGCAAGAACTCCATCGCCAAAAGCTTCTCTACCAAGGTCGTACTCCTCGCGTGTGGTGTCTATACTATAGCCTGCTTCACGGCAAACGTGGAACGGTCGGCGCTCGGACCGGGCGGTCAGGTCCGGCGCGTTTGCGATGAGCGACCCGCCGACGACCACGTGGGAGGACGATGGTTACCCGCTGGAGTGCCGCGAGTGCTCGCCGGCCACCGCGGATTGGATCAATTTGGGCCATCGGCCCGGGTTTGCGCCGGTGAGACAACCCCGTCCGTTATGCGCGGTTCTACAAACCACGACCCTCGCACCGGACGCGCTCGACGGCGTGCTGACCCGACTCGCCGCGGACGAGGTGCCTCGTTTGCGCTCCACGCCGGGGCTTGCCTCGTTCGCCGCCCTGGCGAATCGGTCCGGACGCATGGTGACGTTCAGCGCCTGGGACTCACGCGAAGCGGCTTCGTCGGCGAGCGCGGCCCTCGAGGCCTGGCTTCGCGGAAACGCGCCCGCTTCACCCGCGGAACCCGTCGAGACGCTGATCGGCGAGGTAGCGGCCCAGATCGTTGGGATCGGCGCGAACGACGCCGTCATCTGGCGCTGGACAGTCGACCCGACGCGCGTCGAGGACGCCCTCGGCGCCCTGCGATCCGGGTTTCTTCCGCTGATCCGCGCCGCCCGCGGCTTCTGCCGGTGCGAAGTCGTGCTCGATCGCGCTGGCGGCAGGTTTGCCGTTATCGGCGGCTTCGATTCGCCGGAGGCGGCCGCCCGGGCGGGCGACCTCGGGACCGACTGGAGCGAACAGAACGCCGGCCTGCTCGGAAACGCGCCGGCGAACGTCACCACCTGCGCCGTCCAGATTCGAGCGGTGCCGGCCAACTCGCCACGCCGCACGTCGTCATGGTGGCCGTTCCCCCGGCGGAGCTCCTGACCCGCTAGCGCGCGTCGCCGCGTCAGGAGCGTCGCGACCAGTCGAAGACGACTCCCAAGAACTCGGACTGGCGATGGGTCAGGCCGTCGAAGACCGCCGCGGCTTCGCCGGGCGCGACCCGATGGCTGATCAGCGAGTCGACGTCGAGGTCGCCGCGTTTGATCAGGTCGAGGATCACCGCGCGGTTGGCGAGCGGCGTCCACCGACTCGCCAGGTTCGCCGCCTCCATGTGGGTCGTGATGTGGGCGCCGATGACCGTCAGCCCCTTCAGATGAACGTCGCCGTAGGGATCGAAGCCGTCGACCAGGCCACGAGTGCTGCCCAGCAAAACGACCCGTCCTCCACGGGCGGCGAGCTTGAGCGCCGGATTGACCGCGAGATTGCTCCCGGTCGCCTCGAAGACGACGTTGAATCCGCCCGGCGCGAGACTCTCGAGCCGAGATGCAGTTTCCGGCTCGTTCGGATCCAGCGCGGCATCGGCACGGTTGCGCGCCGCCAGCTCCCGACGGGCTCCCAGGAAATCGAGCGATACCACCGGTCGGCCGCCGCTCAGCCGAGCCAGCTGTACCGCGAATTGTCCGATCAAGCCCGCGCCGACGACCGCCACGCTCTCGCCGAGCTGAATCCCCGGCTTGCGCACGGCGTTGAGCACGATGATGCCCAGGGTGGACATCGCCGCCTGCTCGTCGGTCACTCCCTCGGGAATCAGGCAGACGCGCGCCGGGTCCGCGTAGCCGTGCGAGAAGTGATTGACCATGCCGCAGATTCGATCGTTAAGGCGAAAGGCGGTGACGCCTGCTCCGACCGCGAGCACCCGCCCCGCGAACGAGTAGCCCGGGTAATACGGCCTGGTCGGGTCGGTCTGACGGTTTCGGGTTATCCCCCGGTAGTTCGCCACCTCGGTACCGGCGCTCACCGCGGTCACCCGCGCCTCGACCAGCAATTGCCCGGCCGGCGGAACTTCGGCCAGATCGTATTCTTCGACATCCATGCGATAGGGTTCGATCGACACCAAACGGCGGGCGCGCATCCTTCGACTCCTTGCCCGGCTAATATCCCTTAGCTTTGTCGACGACGTTGACGAGGGGCTGGTGGTGCCATCAGGATACCAGCCGTGTCAACCGGATTGCCGTTCGTGTCGGTGTTGACAGCGCGCTCCGCGCGGCGGATACTCCGACACCATGGGCACTCGATCAGAGAGGCACCATCACCCGAGGAGGTCGTTCCATGAAGATCAAAGAGATCCGCGCGGTCGCCGTCGACGTCACGCCTCGCCCCAAGACGACGCCGCGCGTTCCCCGCCAGGCGACGAACGGGTTCGTCAGTCCCATGGCGCGGTACCCGGAGTTTCCGCGGTCGAGCTGGACGAGCCGCTGGACCCGGACCGCCTGCATCGTCACCGCCGAGGACGGCACCTGGGGATTTGGTCTTGGCATCCACGGCGGGCCGATCGAGCGGGTAATCAATGATCACTTCGCGCCGGTCCTGGTCGGACAGAACTGCACGGCGACCGAAAAGCTCTGGGACGTGATGCAGCGGATCAGCGCCCCGTACGGGACGGCCGGCTTGACCAGCTACGCGATCAGCGCGGTGGATCTCGCGCTCTGGGACCTGAAGGGCAAGCTCCTCGGCGTGCCGGTTTACGAATTATTAGGTGGTCCGCAAAAGGATCAGATTTTCTGCTACGCGAGCAACACCGACCTCGCCTACGGAACCGAGAACAGCGTCGCCTGGTTCTTGGAGCTCGGCTTCAAGGCGGTCAAACTCTTTCTGCGCGAAGGGCCGGAGGCGGGCATCGAAGGCATCCGCCGCGCCGAGGAGCTGGTCGCCCGCACCCGCGAGCAGATCGGGAACGACGTCGAGCTGATGGTGGATGCCTGGATGTCGCTCAACATTGAGCACGCGGTCCGGCTGGCCGAGGCGCTCCGTCCGTACCGCGTCAAGTGGCTCGAAGAGCTTCTGCTTCCCCAGGACCTGGAGGGCTACGCGCGATTGCGTCAGCGCCTGCCGGGCACCACCCTGGCGACCGGCGAGCACTGGTACAGCACCCAGCCCTTCGCGATGGCGGCGGGTCAGGGCCTGGTCGACATCCTCCAGCCGGACGTGTCCTGGGTCGGCGGGATCAGCGCGGCGCTCCGAATCTGCCACCTGGCCGAGGCGCACGGTTTGACGGTCATCAGCCACGCCGGGATGAACTACCCCTGGGGCCAGCACCTCGCCTACGCGATGCCGGTCATTCCCTGGGGCGAGCGCTCCGAGGGCGTCGCGCCGCCTGGCGTTCCGCTCGAGGAGATGGTCGTGCTGCCCGGCACCGTCCCGATCCGCGACGGCCACGTCAAGCCAACCGATGCCCCCGGCTTCGGCCTCGAGATCACCAGGGAATGGCTGGAGCAGGTGGCCGTGTAACCCGGATTCCGCTCGCCGCGTTCAGAGGTACACTCCCGGCCGCGCCTCGCGCAGTCGGAGCAACAGCGCAATCGGGGCGACCATCAGGATCACGCTGACCACCACCAGCGAGGCCGCCCCGAACCACTCAAGAAACACGCCGCCGACGATCGGCGCGAGGATCGAGGCGGCCGATCCAAAGGTGATGTTCGCGCCCATCGCGCGTCCGCGAACGGCCGGGGCCGTCGTATCGGCGATCAGGGCGGCCGTGCTGACGTTCCCGCAAGACCAGCCGACCCCGACCAGAAACAGCCCCGCCATGATCAGCGCGTAGGAAGCGCTCAGAGCCGCGAACGCGGTGCCGACCGTCGAAATGAAGATCCCGACAAGGATCGTCGGACGCCTCCCAATCTGGTCGACCAGCCGCCCGATCGGAATCGAGAAGCCGAACATCCCGACGACGTGGGCGGCGACGGTCAGCGAGATCTCGGCCAGGGGCATGCCTTCATCGCTCATCTGAAGCGGCGCGAGCGACATCATCATCGACATGTTCGCGTAAAGGACAAACATGCAGACGAAGGCGACGAACTGCGGGTAGTTTCGGAGAAACGTGGCGATCGTCACCTGATCGGACTCCTCGATCGTCGCGGTCCCCGCTTCGGCCGCGGCGCAGCCGGGGTAGAAGCGCTCCAGGTTGATCGCGATGTCTTTCGGATCCGGGTGGATCAGGAGGATCAAGATGATGCTCGGAGCGATCGCGAACGGCACGATGAACCAGGCCGCGGCGATCTGGCCCAGGTTCGTCGAGCGGCCAAGCGTATCGGCCAGCCCGATGATCGCCGGTCCTCCGAGCGCCCCGACGAGGGAGCCGGTCAGGACGAACCCTAATCCCTCGCCGCGTCGGGACGGCGGATACATGTCGGCGGCGGAAAGCCGCCGTTGCTGCTGGCTCGTGCCACTGCCGATCCCAAACAGGAGGATTCCGAACAGGTACAGCGGAAACGACGACCTTACGACGGAGGTGCCCATGACGATGGCGCCGAGGAGGCTGAGCGCTAATCCAAGCAAGAGGACCGGCTTGCGGCCCCGACGGTCGGCCAGGTGTCCCGACGGATACGAGACGAGCGCGCGGGTAAGGCCGATGATGCTGTTGCTGATTCCGGCGAACGTCGCCGAACCGAGGAACGAATAGACGACGATCGAGCCGAGCGTCGGGACCATCTGCTGTCCGGTTCCGACGAACATCTCGGCGAGGGTGAGGAAGATTGTGTTTCGTCGAATCAGCGGGGGGATCTTCAGATCGCGCTCGTCGAGCCGCGGACCCGCCAGGGGCTCGACGTCGATCGCGAAAGGGTCGACCGGGGTCTCTTCCAGCTGCGACATCCCTTGGATCTTCCTCTTGGTTGCCAGATTGCCGCGGCGACCGACCGACTCCTCGGGTTGCCCAAGAGTATAGCAGAGGGCGTTGCGCCTGCCCGGGGCATCTGCGAAGATGGTCCGGTCACCCGTGCCGGGAGATCTACGTCATGCTGAGCGGCTCACGCGCGGTCGGTCGGCTTCCACGGCGCACCCTCGTTTCATTCTTGCTCGCTCTGATCGTCCTGGCGCTCGGTTCCGGCGTGGGACTCGCCCATTCGAACCTGGAGCGATCGGATCCGCCCGCCGGCGCGATCCTCCGTCAGGCGCCGGCGGAGGTTCGGCTCTGGTTCAGCGAAGACCTCGAGCCACGGTTCAGCCGAGCGGTCGTCTACGACGAGAGTCGTCAGGTGGTCAGCACCGACAGCGGCGTCGCGACGAGCGATCCCCGTCTGCTGGTCGTCGATCTCGGGCCGGGCTTGACGACCGGTTGGTACGTGGTCTCGTGGCAGGCGCAGGCCAGGGTCGACGGCCACCTCACCCGCGGCGTCGTCGCCTTCGGCATCGGCGTGAGCGGCCCGCCGCCTGGCATCGCGACGGCCGCGCGCTCCGCCGAGAACGGTTCGGGATCAGCGCTCGACGTCGCGCTCCGCTGGCTGATCCTTCTGTCGGCGATCGTCGTCGTCGGGAGCTGGGCGTTCTGGATTCTTCAAGGCCAGACAATCTCCCAGGGACGTCGCTCGGCGACCCGCTGGCGAATCCTGCCCGCGCAGTGGGCCGTCGCGGAGCTCGCCTGGATCGTCTTCATGCTGGCTAACCTGACCTTCTTGACCAACGCGGTCGCCGAAGTGACCGAGACGCCCTCGCTCGACGACCTCGGGCCGCCGCTCGTTCTGCTCGCGACGCGGACGGCGTTCGGCCAGCTCTGGCTTGCCCGCATGGCGCTCGCCGGCGTTCTCGGATTCATCCTCCTCTATCGCGGGAACGACTGCCCGTCCCGGTGGGATGGGCCGGCCCTCGCGCTCGGGGCCGGGCTGCTGCTTTGCTTTTCGCTGGCAAGCCACAGCGCGGCGGTGAGCGGGTTCGCCCCGGTCGCCGTCGCCAATGACTGGCTACATTTCGCGGCGGTCAACATCTGGATCGGCGGAGTGGTTCAGCTGGCGATCGTATTCGCGGTCTGGCCAGGGCGCTCGGCGCGGGGCGATGGAAAGGACGTCCGCTGGTTGCTGGCGCGACGCTTCGGCACGCTTGCTACCTACTCCGTCGCCCTCGTCGTGGTCACCGGATTCTCCGAGGCGTTGTATCACGTCGCGACGCCGTTCAATCTCGTCAACAGCTCGTACGGGCGCGTCGTGCTACTGAAGACTCTGCTGGCCGCGCCGCTCGCGGTGGCAGCGGTGGTCCACCGGCGCTTGATCCGGGCGGTCCTGGCGCCCGAGCGTCAGGCCGACCTGCCCCCGGTCCTCGCGCGGCTCGTCGGGATCCGTCCCCTCGAGTCCTTGATCGCCCGATCCATCGGCTTCGAAGCGCTCTGGGCGGTGGTCGTGATCGCCGCCGTCGGCCTCCTCACCAGCCTGAGCCCGCCCTGAGACCTCACACTGGCCGATCGTAACCGGTCCGGTCCACCATCATCTTGACAAACATATGTTCGGGTGGTAGGGTGAGCCGTCGGTCGGAGGCTCCGACCAGCGACACGCCAGGAGAGAGAAGTCAGTGACGACAGATACCTCGACGCTCGAGCGAGCCGCCGACTTCATCTGGCGCAACGCCCGCCTGCTGGATCGGCTGCGCTTCGCATATCTATTCCGTGGCGCGCCAGCGGCGCCGGTGATCGCCGCGCTTCGAGCCTATCAGAACGTCGACGGCGGCTTCGGCAACGCGTTGGAACAGGATAAGCGCTGTCCCGACAGTCAGCCAATGGGTCGAGCGTGCCGCCGAGTTCTGTTGGCGGACGATTGCCCACCGCCCGACCGAGGAGGTTCACGAGCTCGGATCGATTCTGACATTCCTGGAGAACGCACCCGATCGCCCGCGCGCCGAGAAGGAGCTTGACCAGATCGCCGAGCGGCTTTTCGCGGCCAGGCTGGTCGCGCTCGATCCCGAGGTGACCGACTACGTCAAGAAGCCGCTCGACTGGGCGCCGACGCCGGAAAGCTGGTGCCGTCGCCTCTTCGACGACCGGACGATCACCGTGCACCTCGACGCGCTGATCGCGCGCCAGCAGCCAGACGGAGGCCGGTCGATCTCGTGGCCGCCGCTCAGCCCGCTCGTCGAGCTCGAATGGCGCGGCTTCGTCACCGTCGAGGCGCTGAAGACGCTGCGGGCCTATCATCGCGTCTGAACCGGGGGATCTGCCCACGGACCACGACGAGAATGCCTCCCCCTTCTCGACTGACCCGTAGTAACGTACACTTACCCAGAACTGCACGGAGGTGGGTTAATGCTTGGCCAGACCGTGAAGGCTCTGATCTTTGACGTGTTTGGGACCGTCGTCGACTGGCGGGGATCGGTGATCCGGGAGGGTGAGGCGCTGGGACGAAGCAAGGGCCTCACGATCGACTGGGCGCGATTCGCCGACGAGTGGCGGATCGAAGGCTACACCCAGGCGATCGCCCGGATCCGGAGCGGGGAGCAACCGTGGGAGCGGGTGGACGTCCTCCACCGGCGCAAGCTGGACGAGCTGCTGGTCCGGCACGGCATCATCGGCCTGTCCGAGGAAGAGATCGGCCATTTCAACCGCGTCTGGCACCGGTTGAATCCGTGGCCAGACGCGGTGCCCGGGCTCACCCGGCTTCGAGCGCGCTACACCATCTCCCCGCTCTCGAACGGCGACTTCGCCCTGCTCACTGAGATGGCCAGGCACGCCGGGCTTCCCTGGCATTGCATCCTTTCTTCCGAGCTTTTCCAATGTTTCAAGCCGGACCCGCGAACCTATCTGGGAGCCGCCAGGCTGCTGGATCTTGC
>JAJPKB010000156.1 GCA_021323915.1 Chloroflexota bacterium
GATCCCGAAGCAAGACGGTCGAGCCGATCCCGATCTGGTTTTCCTGGTTCCGTTGGTCGACCACCTGGGCCACTGCCAGTGTGTGCTCGAGTTGTCGGATCCGTGCTTCAACTTCGGCTTGGTGTTGCTTCGCGGCATCGTACGGGGCGTTCTCGCGAAAGTCCTTGTCGATGCGCGCTTCGTACAGGTCACGGGCGATCTCAGCGCGCTTAACGGTCGTCAGAAATTCGAGTTCCTGCTTGAGGTTCTGGTACCCTTCGCCGGTCAGAGTGACCGTCTCTTCGTCGGTGGGGACGATCCGCGACGATTTGCGGACCGTCGAACGCACCGCGGTAGTTCGGCGTGTCTTGATGAACTTTCCGAAATTGATCTCGGAGCCACCCTGCTTGTGGATAAAAGCAAGGAAGTTCTTGAGTGGCTCGAGTCGACGCGAGACATCGGCGCCAGTCCGCTCGACCCTTTCCTGATAGTCTTCGACGTCGATCGCGCGGAGGCTGGCCGTGCGATAATCCGTGCCAAAGTGCCGAATGAAGCGATTGAGCTCGGTCTGAGCCGTTGCCCGGTCCTGATCCTTGATCGTCGCCAGGTATCGGCCGGCAGCCTCCGCGAGGGTCATGTCCGAATTGGTAGTCATGTGTCACTCCGGGTCGTGGATAGTGCGTTGTGGGAAGAAGCCGGCTGAAACGCGCGGACGAGCTGCCGATGTGCATCGGCGGTGAGCTTGTGCCCATCCTTGAGTTGCCGGATCCCTCCCCGAATGTCGGCGAGCCTGACGACCGGCACCTCGGGATCGGTTATCTGAAGCTTCACCCGATCGTTCGTCATGACGATGATCGGGAACACCATGATCGATCCGCCGAGCTCGTCGCCCAGCCGCTCGCGCAACGTCGCCTGAATCGCAGCGGCGCTGCGGAGAGCCTCTTTCGTTGGATTGCCGATTCCGCCATCGGCAAAACGTTGAAGGAGGCCCTGGAAGTTGAGCGGACGCCGCCATCGGTCTCCTTCATGAAGAATCTCGCCGATAAAGGGGCGCGGTTCGAGCACGACAACCCCCTGTGGCGTGACCAGAACATGCTCAGCCGGCAGGTCAGGCACGAAATTGAAGAGATGATAACGATCGTTGAGTCCCTTGAGCGACCGCCCGAGCGCCTTGTCGACGCGCGGGTTCGTGCCCCAACGCATCGAGTGATACTTGCCAACGTTGAGCAAGATGATTCCCAGGAACAGGGTAATCCATGGCACGAACAGCACCAATTCGACCGAATTCGACGTCGGTCGCGGTGGTTGTTGCAACGAGATGTACATTCCGACGATCAGTACGGCGAAGCCGAGAATCGTGCTCCACCGCCCGATCAATGCGCGTCGACTCGCAAATGTATTGTTGGTCGTAATCTGCACTCGTGATTCCGTTATCCGTTCGATCGAGATTCGAGCGACTCGCCGTCGAATTTTCCGAAAATAAGCACTGCGTTGTGTCCGCCGAACGCGAACGAATTCGACATGGCGGCGCGGATCGGAAGCTCTCGGGCCCTTCCCGGAACGTAATCCAGGTCGCAATCGGGATCGGGCGTCTGATAATTGATCGTCGGGTGAATCCGGCAATCGCGAATCGATAGCACCGAGACGAGAGCTTCGATCGCCCCCGCGGCGCCCATCGCGTGGCCGATCATCGATTTCGTCGAGTTGACCGGAACGCGATACGCCCGCTCGCCGAAGACCTGCTTGATCGCCCTCGTCTCCGCGGCGTCGCCGAGAACCGTACCGGTTCCGTGAGCGTTGATATAGTCGACGTCGCCTGGCGCCAGGCCGGCGTCGTCGAGCGCCCGTCGCATCGCGCGCGCGGCTCCGGTCCCATCCGGGCGAGGCGCGACGACGTGGTAGGCATCGGACGACACTCCGTATCCCAGGACCTCGGCGTAAATGTGCGCGCCGCGCCGCCGCGCCGATTCAAGCGACTCGAGAACCAGGAGGGCCGCGCCCTCGGCCGGCACCATCCCGTCGCGGTCTCGGTCGAAGGGGCGCGATGCGGCCGGAGGGTCGTCATTACGGTTACTCAGGGCCCGCAGGACGCAGAAGCTTGCCAGTCCGAGCTCGCAGACCGACGCCTCGCTGCCCCCAGCTACCATGATCTCGGCGGCGCCGCGCCGAATCACCTCGCTTGCCTCGCCGATCGACTGACCGCCGCTGGCGCAGGCGGTGATGACGGTCGAGCTGTAACCGCGCATGCCAAACTGGCGGGTGACCTGCGCGGTGGCCATATTCGCGAGCATCATCGGCAGAAAGAACGGGTTCATCCGCATTCCACCGCGCTGAAACATGACCTTGCATTCCTGCTCGTTTGTCGTCAGGCTGCCGATGCCGGTTCCGACGATCACCCCAACGTCGTCGGCATTCTCCTCGGTTACCTCGATTCCTGCCGATGCCAGCGCCTGGCTGGTCGCTTCGAGGGCGAACAGCTCGAAGCGCGACATCCGACGTGCCTCCTTCGGATCCAGGAACGTCGGAGGAACGAACCCCTTGACTTCCGCCGCGATCGTCGATGGATACCCGGATGGGTCGAACTGGGTAATCCGCGTCACGCCGCTGCGTCCGTCGCATAAGTTCCGCCAGCTCTCCTCGGCGTCGAGGCCGACGGCGGTCACGGCACCAAAGCCGGTCACGACCACCCGCCTTCGGTCCCCTCGGTCGCGCCGATCTATCGTCATCCGCCGCTCCATCCTTCAGGACGAAAGGTTTAACGGGCCTCTTCGACCGCCGCGGGCATGCCTGCCGCGATTTCCTGGTGCACGTTGGCAGCGGCGGCCTGACCGGCGACGCGGATGGCATTCCGAATCGCGCGCGCCCCGCTCCGCCCGTGCGCGACGATCACCACACCCTCGACCCCTAGCAACGGGGCGCCCCCGTATTCCTCGTAGTCCACCCGGTGCTTGAGACGACGCAACCCCGGTCTCAGCAACAGGGCCCCGAGCATTCCGAGTGGGCTCGCGGAAAGCTCCTCGCGCAGGAGGGTGAACGTCAGCTCACCGATCCCCTCGGCCAGCTTGATCGCCACGTTTCCGACGAACCCGTCGCACACGACCACGTCGGCGACGCCGCGCGGCAGGTCCTTACCCTCGACGTTGCCGATGAACTGGAAGTTGGCCGACTTCAGAAGTCGGTGCGCGTCGACCACGACGAGATTTCCCTTGGTTTCCTCCTCGCCGTTGCTCAGGAGGCCCACTTGCGGCTTCTCGACGCCGAGGACCAGGCGGCAATAGCGCTCGCCCATCACGGCGAACTGCAGAAGGTGCCCGGCGCGGCAATCGGCGTTTGCCCCGACGTCCAGGATCAGGCAGCGCCCGCGCGCGGTGGGAAACACCGACGCCAGGGCAGGGCGATCGACTCCCGGAAGGCGACCGAGACCGAAGAGGCTGGCAACGACCGCGGCGCCGGTGTTTCCGGCCGTGACAAACGCGTCCGCGTTGCGTTCTTTGACCAGCCGGATTCCAACGTTCATCGACGCGTTCGGTCGGCGGCGGATGGCCTGAACCGGGTGGTCGCCCATCCCGATCGTATCCGGCGCGTCGACGACGTCGAGCGGCAAGATCCCGGCGTTGTGTCGCGCCAACTCGGCGGCGACGAGGTCGTGGGGTCCGACGAGCGTGACCGAAATTCCCAACTCGCGCGCGGCCATGACCGCACCAGCCACCGGTTCGGTCGGCGCTCGGTCTCCGCCCATCGCGTCAAGCGCGACGCGCAAGCCCGTTCCTCTCAGGTTCCTACTGATAACACTCACCCGAAGTATACCGGTTTCGACGCGCGTTTGTCGAGGGGAGCGAGCTTGAACCGAGGGTGCCGACCGTGATATAATCTGACTCGGTCGCCGCGTGGAGGGATCGCATAGTTGGTCTAGTGCGGCCGCCTGCTAAGCGGTTGTGGGGCCTTAAAGCTCCACCCCGGGTTCGAATCCCGGTCCCTCCGCCAGCCACGAGAGCCCGAGACTTTTCAGTCTCGGGCTCTCGTCGTTCACGGTCGTGGTAGCTCAGTGAAAGCGGTTGGGCTCAGCCGAAGGGCCAGCGCCGACGTCCCGCGTTCGTCGCGTCGGGCGTGCCGAGCGGGACGCGGGTCTCCTCGATTTCCTGGCGGAGGAGCGCCACCTCGCGCTCGAGGTGCTCGATGCGCTCGATCAGCGGTTGAGACAGGCGCTCCACGACTGTCTTGACAAACCGCTCCGCGGCGTCGCGCTCTTCGGCGCTCGCGGGGCCGTCACCGGTGTTCGTCGGGCTCTCACGCGGGGGCGTTGGGACTACCAACAGCCCTTCTTCGCGGAGACGTTGACGTGCTTGAGCGTACGTCACCTCGCGGTCGGCGAGGATCTCACGCGCCCGACGCAGCACGCGCTGATCACGCGGCGAAAACTCGCGGGGCCGCCCATCGCCACCCTGGGCATCGTCCGAAAGCCCTTCCGCGAACTCCTGGGTCCAACGACGAAGCGTTGGAACAGGAACTCCCATGCTGCGGGCAAGAGCGCCGATCCTCATCGCGAAAACCTCTCCGGCGGACGGTAACCGGCGTGTCTATTCGGCCGGCTTGAGCCGGTTCACCTCGGCGCGCGCGGCATCGGCGTCTTCGTACCACTGAGCGTTGATCGCCTTGTACGCTTCCATGTTGTCGGGCACCGCGTCTTCTGGGAAGATCGCCGTCACCGGGCACGCTGGCTCGCACGCGCCACAGTCAATGCACTCTTCGGGATTGATGTAAAGCATGCGATCGACGCCTTCCTCGAAATGGATGCAGTCGACCGGGCAGACGTCGACACACGATCGGTCCATGACACCGATGCACGGCTCGGTAATAACGTAGGCCACTCAGGTCTCCTTCTTTCACTGCTGGGGCGCCATCAAAAAATAGTTCAGCGCTCCCCGGTACCAGGCGGTCCAGCCGATTGACCGTCGCGGTATCAGCACAGTACGCCTGCAGCCGCATTTTACCATCTTCGGCCCGCGGTTCAAATAGGGTCGGGCGGAAACAAAAAGTGCGTTCCCCGGACGCGCCGGGGAACGCAAGTGGTGGGGAAGTGGACCTGACAGCCGGAAAGTACGCGAGGCAATGACCACGCCGGCGAGGGCACGGGAACTCGCACCTGGCCGAAACCCGCCGGGGCGGCCAACGCACAAGGTGTTCCGCGTCCGCGAAGGCGTGGACCACCAACCTCGGCGACAGACCTAGTGTACGAGCGGTAAAGTGAACGGCGTATTAACGACGCTTCCGCGGACGTGAACAAACCCTTACAGGGAATGGTTGGGAGCCCGGAAGCGATAGCCCGCGCGTGGCTCGGTCAAGATGTATTGAGGCTCGGCCGGATCGCGCTCGATCTTACGGCGGAGGCGCCGGATGAAGACGCGCAGGTAGTCTAGCTCGTTTCGGTACTCGGGCCCCCAGACGCGCTGAAGTAAGATCGAATGGGTCATCAGCTTCCCCGGGTTCGTCGCGAGTTGTTCGAGTAACCCGTATTCGGTCGGGGTCAGCCGCACCTCCTGACCATCCACCGCGACGAGACGCTTTCCGAAGTCGATGCGAATTCGGCCATCTTCGAGCACCGGTGCGGAGGAAAGCGATTGACGTGCCCGACGAAGAAGCGCGCGAATGCGAGCCAGCAGCTCCTCGCGACTGAACGGCTTGGTGAGGTAGTCATCGGCGCCGAGGTCGAGGGCTCGAACCTTGTCCTGGTCCGATTGGCGTCCGCTCAGGACGAGAATCGGGACCGTGGACTGCTGGCGAATTTGTTGACAGACGGCGAAGCCGTCGAGGCCGCTCATGACCAAATCGAGGATAACGAGATCCGCGGGCCAATCCTCAAGGATTTGAAGCGCTTCCTGCCCACTGCGGGCACCCCGAGAATCGAACGCTTTGCCCAGAAGGCTGCGAATGAGGGCGACGAGATCAGGATCGTCGTCGACCACCAGCGTCCGGGTTTTGTGCATGCTACCTCTCCGCGTGGGATCGGATAACCCAGAGCAGTGCCGGGGATAAGCCGCACTGCCGCGTGACAGCCTGCGCGCGCGACCGACCGACTTCCGAAAAACCCTTCCCACGATCCCAGGCACGATCGGTCGCCTTGGTGTCCGACAGACGCTGCGTCGGCCGACACCCGGCGGGGTCACCGGTCGCAGGGTGCGGGCTGTCTTTGTGATGATCGGAAAAGGGCAACGAGATCGCACCATTATGGTCGGCGGCTGTTTGGTCGGGCGGCGCACTAAACCACCACCCGGCCAAAGGACGGAATCACACATCAAATCCCGCGATTCCGTCCGGCGCACGTTCGAAGGATTTCGCCGCCGGCGCATGCGACGACCGGGTACCGCACGTTCGACCGATCAAAACGAACAAACGGGCGGGCCAAAGAGGTTACCCACGACCGTTCAACCGATCGTCAGGCGGCTCGCCGCGCGGCCTTGAGCATTCGCTTGCGCTGGGCGCGCTGGATCTTCGCTCGAAGCTTCTGGCTCTTGCTCACGAAGCTCTGATGCCGTTTGTAATCGCTAATGATTCCGTGCTTGGCAACGGCGGACCGGAAGCGCTTGAGGAGTGAATCGAACGTTTCGCCCTGCCGTAGGGTCACTTGCATCGAGTTAATCACCACCATTCCGTCGCCGATCGAGGGCGCAAACCAGCGCGTCGCGCCGTTTCGCCCCACGATCCCGCGAACTTCTTTCATTCTACGGGTGTCACCTTCGCCTGTCAATGCGGGGGGCGACCTTTCGGCCGTGCGAAGGCAGCGGAGGTTGCGCCGGACGCGTGTTTTGGCTAGAATGGTACGGCCGCGAGCAACCGGGCGATTCGCGCGAAGTGCTGGGAGCCCGGTGAGGACGAGCGGCAGGGTTCAGCTTTTGTGAAAGACGGTGAAAAGCCGGCTGGAACGGTGTCCATCGCGCGTACCGGCGACGGCTCCGTAACTAACCGCGCCTACCGAATCCTCAAACTTGCACCCACGTCCTTTTTCGCCGACTACGGATGTCACGTGCGGATCTACGAAGAGGCGAAGGCGTTGGGGCGCCTCGGCAGCGACGTGGTCATCTGCACCTACCCGGCGGGGCGTGATCCCGAGGGCGTGCGGATCGTCCGTTCAGTCGGTCTGCCCGGGGGGCGCGAGATTCGAGTTGGATCATCCGGGCATAAGCTGTATCTCGACGCGCTGTTGTCGGTACGTGGAACCCGGGCCGGGCTTCGCTATCGCCCGGACGTCGTTCACGCTCATCTCCACGAGGGCGCGCTGATCGGCGCGGCCGTCAGTCGCGTCTCGGGCTGTCCGCTGGTCTTCGATTTCCAGGGTAGCCTCACCGCGGAGATGATCGATCACAACTTCCTGTCCCCGACCTCACGCGTCTTCCGCCCTTTGCGCTGGCTTGAGCGCACGATCAACCACCTCGCGGACGCGATCATCACCAGCAGCCGAAACGCCGCTGATTTGCTCGTTCGCGAGTTCGGGTGCTCGCCATCGCGCATCTTTCCGGTTCTTGATGGCGTCGACACGACGGTATTTCGGCCCTTCTGGGAGCTTTCCGAGCAGGAGCGCCATCTCGTTCGGTCGGCGTTGGGGGTGCCGCCGGGACGGAAGGTTGTGGTGTACCTCGGACTGCTGGCCGAGTATCAAGGGAGCAGTCACCTGCTGTACGCGGCGGAGAAGGTGCTGGCCCGGCGGGCGGACGTTCACTTCCTCCTGATGGGCTATCCGGGCGAGGCGCGTTATCGTGCTCTCGCTCAACAACTGGGCATATCGTCATCGGTGACGTTCACCGGACGGGTGGCTTACGAGCGAGCGCCGCGTTTTCTGGCCGCTGGAGACATCGCGGTCGCCCCGAAGATGTCCGCGACCGAAGCGAACGGAAAGCTGCTCAATTACATGGCAGTCGGGTTGCCGACCGTTGCCTTCGACTCGCCAATCAGTCGCGACGTGCTTGGCGAGGCCGGCGTCTTCGCTCCGGTTGGGGATGCCGATCGCCTGGCGCAGAAGCTGCTCGATATCCTTGACGACGACGTCGACGCCGCAGCGCGCGGACGTGCCCTTCGCCAACGGGTCGAGGAGCATTTTTCATGGGACGCCGCCGCCCGGCAGATCCTCGACGTCTACCGGATCGTCATAAAATAAGGGAGCGACGTGCAGCGCTTATGGACGCCCTGGCGCATGGCATTCGTTCAGGGCGAGAAGTCTCCCGGGTGTATCTTTTGCGCCAAGCCAGCGGAGAGCCGCGACCGTGCAAACTACATTCTCTTTCGGGGAAGGCATAACTTCATCATCCTCAATGCATTCCCGTACACCAGCGGTCATCTGATGATCGTGCCGTACGAGCACGTCCCGTCGATCGAGGCCCTCGACTCGGCAGTCACCGGAGAGATGATGGAACTGAGTAAGCGCTCGCTCGCGGCGCTGCGGAAAGCCGAGCGCCCGGAGGCGTTCAACGTCGGCCTCAATATCGGCACGGCCGCGGGCGCGGGAATTGCCGACCACGTCCACCTGCACATCGTGCCGAGATGGGCCGGAGATAACAATTTCATGCCGGTGCTGGGAAACGCGCGCCTGCTGCCCGAAGCGCTCGAGTCGACGTACGAAAAGCTCATCGCGGCGGGAATCGGCCGACCGTAAGGACGCGTCGACCGTCAGCCGGTGGCTACCACGATCGTATCAAGCAGTTCCTGGACGTCGAAGGGCTTCGGGAGAACGCCGATTACTTGTTTTGTCCGATTGAGGTGAGCGGCGTAGGCCGAGATCACGATCACCGGGATTTGGCTGGTCGTCGGATCTGATCCCAGATCACGCAGGACGGCGTTTCCGTCCTTCGCCGGCAGATTGAGATCTAAAGTCATCAGGCTGGGCCCGATGGCCAACGCCATGCGCACGGCTTCCTCGCCGTCGCCCGCTCGGAACGTTTGGAATCCGAGCGAGCGGATGATCTGTACGAGAAGTTCCGCGATATCGGGCTGATCTTCCACGATCAGGGCGCGTGGCGTTCCGGTGGAGCGGCTCACGCTGGTATCGTGGCATGTGGCCATCATGGTCATCCCGTAACCTCACGAAGGATTTGTCAGGGCCGCGCGGCAAGCGTGGTTTGAGGCGGTCTCACCACCAGATTCCGGTGGTTCGTCCGTAATGACCGAGTTGCTTGAACGCTGGCGACGCCTATCTCCGGGCGTGATCGCGCAGGCTTCCTTACGTGTTCGTTGAAACGCTCACCGAGTGAATCAGGGGAGCTACCCAGCATCGCCAGGCACGAGCGTCACAGTTCCGTTATGATAACCGCTCGGCGCCCGGAAGGGAATTAGAATTCTGTAGGAGCAACGGATCGGGTTTCCAGCCGTTCGATTTCTCCAGGTAATCCGTGGCGTATCAATCGAACAGACCGAAGAAAGGAAAAGGGCTTTGGTCGACCGCGAACGTCCGACCAAAGCCCTCTCGCTGGTGCCGAAGGGGAGATTTGAACTCCCACGGGCGAATGCCCACTACGCCCTGAACGTAGCGCGTCTGCCGATTCCGCCACTTCGGCCCGGTGGAGCTGAGGGGACTCGAACCCCTGACCTCAACACTGCCAGCGTTGCGCTCTCCCAGTTGAGCTACAGCCCCGAGATGACGGTCTAAACCCTGGCGCTGAGGGTGACCACCTCGAATTATAGCACGGTCACATCGCCGATGCAACGCGATCGCTCTCCCACTCTGCCAAATGCGGCGGAGGCGCCCGGCGGATGACATCCCTGAGCAAGGATTGCCGAATCCCCCGCGACGTGATAAGAAGGTGCTTGACGATGAGTGCGCCGCGAGTATCCAGAGGGAGCTTTTCCGTCGCGCGGTTGCTCGCCGATGAGCCGAACGAGCGGCTAATCGCTCTCGCGAAGGCCTGGGCGATCGACTTTTCGGACGGCCCGATTCGAATCGCCGCCCTCTATCGGCGTATGACTGATCCTCGTCTTCGTGACGAGCGAATCGCTCAGCTTTCCTCGCCGACGCGGCTGATTTTCGCGAACCTCGTCCAGGCGTCCAGCCCGCGTGCTCCGGACGAGATCGGCCGAGCGCTGCCGTTTTCGGACGAGGAGATTGATCGATCTCTGAAGGACCTCGAGGCGATCGGGCTCGCCTGGCGGGCGAGGGCAGTCGGACGACAGCGCCTGCCCGGCGACGGACGGTGGTTCGTACCGCTGGAGCTGTGCGGTTCCGCG
Organism: Chloroflexota bacterium; assembly: GCA_021323915.1. Classification (GTDB taxonomy): domain Bacteria; phylum Chloroflexota; class UBA6077; order FW602-bin22; family CADDYW01; genus JAJPKB01. The sequence goes on from JAJPKB010000156.1 coordinate 10,189, forward strand.
CCCAACCGCCGGTCCAGCGGGCGGGAGCAGGCGTCGCGTGCCGAGCAATTCACCGCGGTACAGCCGCCGATCCCGCGGGTATTGGAGGCTCCGCCCCCGCTGGTGCGTCCGTCGGGGCAGGTTCCGACGTTCATCTCGGCTCTCCTCGATTCGGTCGACGTACCGGCGGAGCTCCGTCCAGAGACTCCAGCCGAGGTGCTCACGTACGCCCAGCGGGTGGGGACCGCGCTCGGCGTTTTGCGTCGGCGTGGTGCGCGCGTGCTCGACGGACCAAGGGCAGATGCCTGGCGCAGCGCGGGACCGGCCGATCGGGTTCGCGCCCTGGCGCGTCTCTGGCTCGTGGATCGCGATCTCCGCCCCGACACGTCACAGTGGGTCCGCCGAAATCTGTGGAACGTGCTCGGCACGCTCGATCGGTCAGTATGGTACGATCTGAGCTCGGTGGCCCGGAGAATGGCTTGGCAACTCAATGCGGAGGGAACCAACGGCGTGGATCTCGTCGCGGAACGGACGGGTTCGAGCCCCCACCGATCGATAACCCGACGGGACGTGGAGGGCGCGGTCGAGGTCCTCGGCTGGATTGGCGTTCTCGTCGTTGGCGAGAGCGCGCAAGGGCGACCCACTGCGATCAAGGTCGGCGATGAGGGAGCCTCGGCAATAGCCGAGACGTAGCGCATAATTAGGACACACGGCCCGAAGGGCACCCCGCGTTGGTGCCCGACCACCCCGTCCCGGAGAGAGGAAATTTGGGGGACACCCCCAAACCCCCCGCTCCGACGAGGCACTAGCGCCCGGCCGGCACAAGCGAGGCGCGGCGCCCGATCGCCGTTCCGCGCCGCGATGCCGATCGTTGAATATATCGAAAGTGGAGATGACTGAGTGACCGTCGCCAATCTGGCCGACGCCCGGGGCGTCTTGTTCGATCTCGACGGCGTGGTCTACCTGGGATCGACGCCGCTGCCCGGCGCCCAGGCAGTGTTCGACTGGCTGGAGCAGAATTCGCGGCCTTTTTGCCTGGTCACGAACAACTCGACGCGTACGCCGCGCCAGTACCAGGAACGGCTACGGGCCATGGGAATCCGGGTCCCCCTCTCGACCGTCTTTACCTCGGCGCTCGCGACGGCCCAGTTTTTGAAGAGACAGTACCCACGGGGCGCGGGGGTGTACGTGATCGGAGAGGCTGGGTTGCGGGAAGCGCTGGCCGACGACGGCTTCTGGATCGACGAAAAGCAGCCGTCCGTCGTGTGCGTCGGCTTGGACCAGGAGCTGACCTATGCCAAGCTGCAAACGGCGTGTCTGGCCATTCGCGCGGGCGCTCGGTTTATCGGAACGAATCCCGATCGAACCTTGCCCACCGAAATCGGACTCGTGCCCGGAAACGGCGCGACCCTCACCGCCCTGCGGACCTGCACCGACGTCGATCCGCTGGTGATCGGCAAGCCGTCGGCGACGATGATCGATCTGGCGATCGAGCGGATCGGCGTTCCGAAGGACGCGACGGTGATCATCGGGGACCGTCTCGACACCGACATCGAGGCTGGCGCTGCCGCCGGTATCACGACCGTCCTGGTGCTGACCGGTGTCCATCGTCTCGAGGACGTGCCGCGTTTCCCGGTCGCCCCGGATTTCGTGGTGGACAACCTGATCGAGTTCCGCGAGGCGCTGGCCGGGCGCATCGCGGCTCGGCCCTACCGACCGGGGGTGAACGGCGCGCCATGACGATCCGGAGCTTCACCCGCAAGATGCTGGTGTCGATCGGTCTGGGCGTCTTCGTCGTCTTCGCGTTGAGCTTTTCGGCCGACGCGCCGCGTTTGCTTAGGGTGCTCGAGCGCTTCCGGTGGGATCTTCTGCCTGCCATCATTGGCCTGACGTTATTGAACTATTGCCTGCGATTCGTCAAGTGGCACTACTATCTGCACGTGATCGGCGAACCGAATGTACCGATCGACCAGAGCGCGATAATCTTCGTGGCCGGCCTCTCGATGGTGATCACCCCTGCCAAAGTGGGCGAGCTGTTGAAATCGTACCTCCTGCGTCATCACCAGGGCACTCCGATCGTCGCGTCGGCGCCGATCATCGTCGCCGAGCGGCTAACTGACGGCGTCGCGATGATTCTGCTCGCATCGGTCGGACTGGTGATGTACCGGGTCGGCTGGCAGATGCTCGTACCGATCGTGCTCGGGATGGCGGCCGTCGTCTTGATCAGTCAGCATCGGGGGGTTACCTGCTGGGTGACGTCGACGGCGAGCCGAATACCGCTGCTGTCGGCACGAGTGCAACACCTCGAGGCCGCGATCGCTAGCGCCCAGCAGTTGTTCCGAGCGCCCACCCTGCTCCTCGCGATTGGCATCGGGGTGATCTCCTGGGGCGGTGAGGCGATGGCGTTCTACCTGGTGCTGACGGCGCTGGGCTTGCCGCCGACGCCGATTCTCGCCGTCCAGGCCGCGTTCATCCTGGCGGTGGCGACGCTGGTCGGCGCCGCGTCGATGCTGCCGGGCGGGCTCGCCGCTGCCGAGGGAAGCCTGGCCGGGCTGCTGCTCTTGCTCGGGGTCACCCACAATCCGTCGGTGGCCGCGGCGGCGACGCTGATCATCCGATTCGCGACCCTCTGGTTAGGGGTCGCGGTCGGAATGATCGGCCTTCTGATCGCCGCCAGTCAATTGAGAGGCGTCGATCTCACCCAGGACGTGACGACGGTCGGCTGATACGCCGAACGCCGCGCGCCTCTCGGGCTTCCCAGGGCGCCATCTTTTCGATCCACCGGCGAGCCGGTTCTTGTCCGGTCCGCGTCATACGTTACAATAGGGCTACCTGGATGCCGACGCGAAGCGCGGGTCGCGGGCCGCGTCGGCACGCGAAAAGGAGCGCACGTGACGAGCGCCTGTGACCGATGCGGTACCCCGGTACCGGAAGGCAGCAGATACTGCCCGAGTTGTGGGCGAGTTCATCGGTTCAGTCCGCGCCCGACGATCCAGCGCTACTGGTGGCGGGTCCTGCTGATCGGACTTGTCCTGTACGTCGTCACGGCAAATCTTCTCACCACGACCGGCAATCCGAACCTGATCCCGACGGTTATCATGCTCGGGGCTTTTCTCGTTCCGGTCGTCTACGTCGTCTTCCTTTACGAGAGCGGCGCGCTGTACGATGTGCCCATTCCAACGGTCGCGATGACGTTCTTCTGGGGCGGCGTGCTGGGCGTGATCGCGGCGACGTTGCTCGAAGAGCAGCTGGTCACCGGCATGGGCCTCCTTTCGCTGATCGCCGTCGGCCTCTCCGAGGAGCTCGCCAAGCCGCTCGGGGTCCTCTGGCTGATCCGCCGCCACGAGTTTGCCGACGAGCTGCACGGTCTCGTCCTGGGTGGAGCGGCCGGGATGGGCTTCGCGGCGCTCGAGACGATGGGGTACGGGTTCACCTACCTCATCCTGTCTCACGGAAACCTGGCGGTGATGAGCGACGTCCTCTTCACACGGGGCTTGCTGTCGCCGCTCGCCCACGGAACCTGGACGGCTATCGTGGTGGGCACGGTCTGGCGCGAACGCATGCGCGGACGATTCTGGCTGAACCTGGAAAC
>JAJPKB010000362.1 GCA_021323915.1 Chloroflexota bacterium
CGAGACACCGGCGTCGGCATCCCGGCGGCCGAGCTTCCGCGGATCTTCGAGCGATTCCACCGGGTCGAGGGGGCGCGAGCGCGCACCTTCGACGGAACCGGAATTGGCCTGACGCTCGTGCAAGAGCTCGTTCGCCTTCACCGCGGCACGGTCGCCGTGGCGAGCGTCGACGGCGCTTGGCGCGAGGCCGTACCTTGAAGAGGCGCTTCGCTGGCTTCCGGACGTGCCACCCGAGGTTCCGACCGAGGATCCGAGACGGCGCTCGAGCTGGACCGGCTCGATCTCGGCGACCTGACCCGCGACGTCGTCGATCGGTTCCGCGACGGTCTCGACGATCGCCACGCGGTCGTCACGCGTCTGCCGCCCGACGGGTATCTCGTGCTGGGAGATGCCGGGCGGCTGGAGCAGGTTCTTTTCAACGTGCTCGACAACGCGGTAAAGTACTCGCCGGCGGGTGGGGTCGTCGCGGTGACGCTCGAGCGGACCGATGACAACGTCGTCCTGGCGGTCGAAGATTCCGGAATCGGGCTTCCCGCGGACTCGCTCCAGACCATCTTCGAGCCGTTCGGGCGCGCCGCCAATGCGACGCGGCAGCACATGCCCGGGATGGGGCTCGGCCTTACATCTGTCGGATGATCGTCGAGCGGCACGGTGGCGCGCTCCGGGCGGAGAGCCCGGGCCCGGACCAGGGAACCACGATGGTGATAACCCTTCCGTCGCTGGGGCGATCGATCCGAGCGGCGCGCGACTGAGCGGGCATCGCCGCCACGCGACCGTTTCTCGTCTCGGGGTTCGCTCCCGGCCGTTCGGCGCTGGTCCCTTCCCGGAGACGAATCGGAGGCTCAGATCGTCGAATGGATCGGAAGCCGCTTGACGAATCGGGCGAAGCGCTCGATCCCTTTCTCGATCGTGGCCAGATCGGTCGCGTACGAGAAGCGGACGTGCTCGTCGGAGCCAAACGATTGACCCGGCACGACCGCGACGTGCTCCTCCTCCAGGAGGCGCTCGCAGAACGCGATCGAGCCCAGGCCGGTCGAGGCGATCGAAGGAAAGACGTAGAAGGCGCCGTCCGGACGAACGCAGGTGATTCCGGGAATCGATCGAAGGCCCCGGTGGATCACCTCGCGACGTTCGGCGAACGCCTGGCGCATCACCTCGACCGGGCCCTGATCGCCTTCCAGCGCGGCGAGCGCGCCGTACTGGGCGAAGGTGGTCACGTTCGAGAGGCTGTGGCTCTGGACGACGTTCGCGCCCTCGATGATCGCCCGCGGGCCGGCCGCGTAGCCCAGCCGCCAGCCGGTCATCGCGTAGGCCTTGCTGAACCCGTTGACGGTGATCGTGCGAGCGAAGATGTCGTCGCCGAGGCTTCCGATGCTTCGCTGGACGACGTCGCCGTAGACGAGCTTCTCGTAAATCTCGTCGGAGATCACCAGCACGTCGCGCTCGACGATCACGCGCGCCAGGGCCGCCAGCTCGTCCGGGGCGTACATGACGCCGGTCGGGTTCGAGGGAGACGCCAGGATCACCAGGCGCGTCCGACGGGTGATCGCGCGGTCGAGCTCGTCCGGTGTGATCTTGAAGCGGTTGGCCTCGCTCGCGTTCAGGATCACCGGCTTTCCGCCCGCCAGCCGGACCATCTCCGGGTAGCTCAACCAGTATGGGGCAGGAATGATGACCTCGTCGCCGGGGTTGACGAGCGCCATGATGACGTTGTAAAGCGCCTGCTTGGCGCCGCCGGAGACCTGAATCTGCCCGGGCTCGTAGCTCAGCCCGTTCTCGGTCGCGAGCTTTTTCGCGATGGCGACGCGGAGCTTTTCGATTCCGGCAACCGTCGCATACTTGGTCTCACCACGCTGTAGTGCCGCGATGGCCGCTTGTTTGATGTGCTCGGGCGTGTCGAAGTCGGGCTCGCCCGCCCCGAAGCCGCAGACGTCGACGCCTTGCGCCCGGAGCGCCCGAGACCTCGCGCTGATCGCGAGCGTCATCGACGGGGCGATGCCGTTCAACCGCTCGGCGAGGTGAATCTGCGGCGGTGCGCCGCGAACGCCAGATGCCATGTTCGACTATCCTATTCCCAGAACTTCGGCCAGCCGCCGAGCGACGATCTTCTCCTCGCCCTCATGCAGAGTCTGTGGATTGATGTAGATTCCGGCCCGCCCTCCGGCCACCGCGATCGAAGGCTCGCCGTCGCGGAGCGCCTTGACCACGTGGTCGATCCCGAAGCCAACGGTAGCCGAGTCGACGGTGATCAGCGCGCGAGGGTACGGCTGGCCGGCTTCGCTCGGGAAGTCTCGCCTTGCGGTGACGCCTGGCTTCTTGCCGTCGAACCGCTCGACGAACATCCGAACGACGTCCTCGTAGCGCCGCGCGATGGCCTGATGATCCTGGCGAAGGTACCATTCGACGGCCGCCAGGATGCCGCCAAGCTCTTCTTTGCCCACTTTCATTGGCCGCCCGATGTTTGCGTTCGGGCTGGCGTTGACGTAGATGCCCTCGATGATCGACTTCTTGCCGAGGACCAGACCGGTTGGCTGCGGGCCACACAGCCCCTTGCCGCCGGAGAAGATCACGATGTCGGCGCCAAGGTCGCGGGTGAAGCGCCAGAGGTTCTCGGGCGGCGGAAGCTGCGCCGCCGCGTCGACGATCACCGGCACGTGGTGCCGATGCGCGCTCTCGACGACCTGCTCGAGTGGCAGGGCTCGCTGCTCGTTGATCAGGCCGGCGAGGTAGACGACGGCGATCGTGCGGTCGGTGTAGGCGGCTTCCAGCTCCCAGCGCTGGGCGCCGCCGCCGAGGCCGAACTCGACGAGATTCACGCCGACCATACGAATCGCGTGGTCGTAGCCGAACCGCTGGGACTTGTGGATCAGGACGTCGTACTTGGGACCATCTGGCAGGGGCAGCCGCTCCGCTTTGGCCTCGTCGGTACCGGTGATCAGCGCGGCGGTCACCAGGGTCAATCCAGCTGCGGCGCCGCTGCTGACGTAGGCCGCCTCGTTGTGGGTCAGCTCGGCGATTTGCGCGCTGACCGCCCGCTGCATATCAATCAGGTCGACGAACGACTCACCCGCCTCCAGCATCGCTTGTCGGACCTCGATCGGCATGATCGAGCCGCCGAGTCGGGTGAGCGTGGCGGAGGCGTTGATCACCCGCCGAAGCCCCAGCCGCTCGTAGATGCTGGCAGAGCGCGTAACGATATCCGCCACGACGATCCCTCCTCACGGTGCCCGCGGCCGATAGTCGGCGCCGCCAGGCCGGCGCGCGTGGGCCGATGCCCCTCGCCGCGTCTCAAGCACGCTCACTCTACCCCATCTTGAATCCGGAGTAAAGCGAATGGCGCATTCAGGCGCCGACGAACTTCTCGGGGAAGACCTCGCGGGCACGGGGGAGCTTCTGATCCTTGTCGGAGAGGATCGGCACGCCGTCGATCCGCCAGGGGATCGCCAGGTCCGGATCGTTCCAGGCGATTCCGAACTCGCCCCCCGGGTACCATTCCTGGTCGACTGAATAGATGTAATCGACCGTCTCGCTCAAAACGAGGAAGGAATTCCCGCACCCCGGCGGCACGACGATCATCGCCCGACGACTCTCGCCGAGCACCAGCATCTCGTGCTGGCCGAAGTGAGTCGAGTCGCGCCGTAAGTCCACGACAGCTGCCTGGACTTCGCCGTGGACGACGTAAATGCACTTCGTCCACCCCGCGACGTGGATTCCGCGCAAGACGTTCCGCGCCGATCGGGAGTGATTCCACTGTCGATGGACGACCGGTTGATTCAGCGTCGCCTCGACGTCGGTCGCACGGCGCTCGACTTCTCGGAAGAAGCCGCGCTCGTCGCCGAACGTCGGGCGCTCGACCACGATGAGGCCGGGAATGCTGGTCGAACGGACGTATTCCTGGCTGCTTACCATGTGTTCCTTTCGTGCGACGAGCGTGGTTGAATAATCGCGTCGCGAGTCGCATCGTTCAGGCGGCGCGCGCCAGCGCTCGGTGCGGCCGCCGGCGAACAGTGTAAAAGGCAACGCGAAATCTGGCAATGTTCGTGCGCCTGGCGAAGATAAGGCAGAAAGGCCGGGGATCGTCGCGGTTGGACGAAGGACAAGGAAATCGTATGGTCGGAAAAGATGGGATCCGCGGACCGCTTCGCTCACGCGCGATGTCGGGTCAGCGCTGGCGCTTCCGGACCACGGCTGTCTCCCTGGTAGCACTCCTCGTGGCCCTGCTCGTCGGTTGCGCGGCGAGTGATGCGCCGGCAGCGCCCTCGGCGACGCCCCTTGCGCTTACCGCCGCGCCGACGGCGATTCCGACGCATCAATCGAATCCGAGTTTCCGCCACGTCTTCGTCATCGTCATGGAAAACAAGGAATACGACGATATCATCGGTTCACCGAACGCGCCGTATCTCAATCACCTGGCGGCTACGTACGGGCTTGCCACCGAGTATTTCGCGAATTATCACCCGAGTCTGCCGAACTACCTCGAGCTCATCTCAGGCGCGAACCAGGGAATCACCGACGACTGCGGGACGTGCTCGGTCGACGCGCCAAACCTGGTGGACCAGCTGGAGGCCCACGGAAAGACGTGGCGGGCGTACATGGAGGATCTGCCGTCGCCGTGCTTCAACGGACCATCGGCCGGCGGGCCGCTCGCCGTGGTTGGGCGCGGAAG
>JAJPKB010000036.1 GCA_021323915.1 Chloroflexota bacterium
CAGCCAGATGCTCGACATGCTTCTCGCTGCGCTTAGAGAGGGCAAGATCTGCATCGTCGACGTGTCCCAGATGCGTGGCACCCCGGCGCTCATCCTCTCCGGCCTGATCCTTCAAAAGATCTTCGACCACAACCAGGAAGAATTCACCAAGGCGCAGCCGGAGACGATTCCAACGATTGCCGTAATCGAAGAGGCGCAGTCGGTCCTTGGGAATGACCAGGGCTCCTCGGGCGAGGGGCCGTACGTCTCGTGGGTCAAGGAAGGTCGCAAGTACGACCGAGTTCTTGTCAAATTTTGTGGAAATTGTCCGGTCCCCCTTCGTCTGCCTGTTTCGATTTAGGCGGCGTCGAGATCCCCTAACCTCCCGTCCACGAACGTCCGCCCGCTCAGGACCAACTCGCAGAGATTGCTGCCGGTGATGCGTCGCCAGTTTTGGCTTAAGCGTTCAATCACTTTGAAAACCAGGTATTGCGCGTTCTCGCGATTCGGGGCGTGCTTGGTGACGTTCGTGCGCAAGCGTACCCCGGCGAAGATCGATTCGATCGGATTGGTCGTGCGCAGGTGAATCCAATGCTCCTGCGGGAAATCGTAGAAGGTCAGAAAGTCATCGAGATCCCGCAGCACCGTTTCGGCGGCCGCGGCCTGCCCGGCCTGGCGCAGGTCGGCCGCGATCGCTTCGAGCTGGCGCTTCGCCTCGGTCCGATTGGCTGCCGTGGCGGCGTGACGCAAGTCTTTGCGCACCTGCGCCCAGAGTCGTTTGGGCAACGCATCGAGCACGTTGAGGACCCGATGGTTCCAGCAGCGTTGGCGCCGACACTCCGGCCAGACCTCGCCCAACGCGGCCCAAATCCCCAACGCCCCGTCGCCGATCACCAAGAGCGGACGGCGCATCCCCCGCTCGCGCAAGTCGCGCAGCACCCCTGCCCAACTTTCCGTGCTTTCTCGATACCCCAACGTCAGGCTCAACAACTCCTTTTGGCCATCCGCTCGTAAGCCCAGCACGCACAGCAGCGCCGACTTCTCGTCTTCTTGGCCTGCCGCCAGGTAGATCCCGTCCACCCAACAATAGACGTAGCGCTCCTGATCGAAACGACGCTTTTGCCAGGCGTCGAACTCCGCTTGCCAGTCCGCTTTCAGCCGCACGATGCTGCTGGGCGACAGGGGCGCCGTCTCCCCCAAGAGGCTGCGAAACACCGGCTCGAAGTCGCCGGTTGAGACGCCCTCCAAGTAGAGACGCGTCAGGAGTTGCTGCGCCGACGCCGACAGGCGCTGGTAGCGCGGCACGATCTGGGAGTGAAAGCCGTCCGGGGCGACCTCCTCCGGCACATCGCTCACCCGCGGCTGGCGAATCGGGATCGCGCCCACCCCCACCCCGATCGTCCGCTTGGGCGCGTACCCGTTGCGATAGCCGCGGCCCTCGCCCCCGCGTTGGTAGCGCGCCCGCCGGAGAAAGTCGTCGACCTCCGCCTCCAGCATGACCGCGAGCATCCGCCGCGCGCCTTCCCGCACCACCCGATCCAACTCCTCGCTCAGCAGCGCCCGCGTCGGCGTGACCGCCTCGCTTGCACCCTGGGCACCAACCGCGTATCCTTTCGCCATGACGTACCCTCCTTGCCTGCAATTTCAGACGTTCAGGCACTCGGAGGGTACACCTCTTTCCCACGAATTTCCACAAGATTTACTATAGGCTCGGCAAACCGCGTGCGTGGCTCTGTGCCGCTTGAACATTTAGTCTGTCACTGAACAGATGGTTCGTCAATGAACATATGATTTGACAATCGCGTGAACATATGCCGTGTCATTGAACACTTGATGTGTCACTGAACAAGGTTTGTCACTCGATGGCAGGCGCACCATGCACTATATCGAACTATGGGACCCGTTGCCGGACTCGATGTAACCGTTCAGCCGTGGGTCGGTTGGCTAGCGAGCCTTCGGCCACCGTGGAGCCTCAGCGCACGCCGCGGATCAGCCGCCAACGGTGAGATCACTTTAGTAGACATGGTAGCAACCATTGGCAAGGTCCTCGGTGAAGTCGCCGATCCGTGCCAGCTCGTCTTCGAGAATTTCGGTAGCCGCCGCCCAGACACGCCTCAGGGGCATCCCGGGTTCCAGTATGACCTGAGCGAGGGCCAGAGGCGGTCGGTCAATCGACGCACCGATCCGGCTGCCCAGCCACACGTAGACCTCACGTAGACGGCTTACCTCGTCGTGGACCCGACCGGCCATCCGGTGGGCGAGAAAGTTGTAAATCTTACCGACGTGACTAGCCGGATTCTTCCCGGCGGCCACGGCCGGTGCCGGACGCTGCAGCGCGATGACGCCGTTGACCCGATTGCCCCGCCCCACCTCGCCGGAATCGGCGTCTTCGGCCGAAGTGCCAAGCAGGCTCAGGTAGACCCCGTCGATCGTCCGCCCAGGCTCGTCCAGCGTGTTCAACGCCAGGGTGACGTGAAGATCCTCTTCCCCGCGCGTTCCGACGAACGCTTGGAGTGCATCCTCCACCTCGCCCTTGCGGCGAAAGTAAGCCGCCTCATCGTTGATCGCCTCCTCCAGCAGGGGCATCGCCACCGTCAGCTGGACCCGACGGCCCTGCCGGATGCCCAGCACCTTCACGTCCTGGCCGGTGTCTGGGAAACGTGTCTTGAACCCCTCGCCATTGAGGAAGCCCTCCACCGCGAGCACCAGCCGCTCGGTTGGGCTCAACGGCGCGTACCCAACGAGAGCCCACGTGTCGTTGGCCGGGAGCGGCCCTGCGCGGCGGCGGAAGATGCCAACGAGCTCGGGCGAGCTGGAGCGAAGCGCACCGTCGAGCTGAAGGTGGCGGGTGGGGTCGATTCGCGGGAGGTGGCGCCGAAACCACTCGGTCACAGCCTCCGCGACATTGTCGCGGACTGGGACGGACTGGCCCTCGGCCTCGAAGGCCGCGCGATCGCCCACGACCAAGCGCATTGGCGCCACGACGTGTCCACCGCCGACGCGGTGCTTAACAGCGCCGGCGTCCAGGAGTCCCTTGTCCAGGTTGAAGTGGAGGACCATGCCGGCCTACTGACGGTAAGCGCGGGCGAGGGCCACTGCGACATGCTCCATCACCGCATCACAGATCGAGTCCGG
>JAJPKB010000399.1 GCA_021323915.1 Chloroflexota bacterium
ATCGCTCGAGCGCTGCGTCCGGATGTGGTGTACGCGTTCAAGCCGATCGGCTACGCCGGCCTGGCGTTGCTGATCTTCTGGGCCGCGCGGCGACTCGGACTGTCGCGCGCCGTCCTCGCCCTGGATTCCGACGATTGGGAAGGAAAGGACGGTTGGGCAGATCGCGACCCGCACCCGTGGTGGGAACGTCAGCTCATGGTCTGGCAGGAACGCTGGGGGCTGGGACACGCCGACGTCGTGACCGTGGCAAGTCGCGCCCTCGAAGCGCTTGCCCTGACACGAGGAGCCTCGGTCGTTTACGCACCGAACGCCGCTTCCCCGCTCTCGCCGGGCTGGACTTTTGGTGACGGGCAAGCGGTCCGTCAAGCACACGCCCTTGGCGACGCTCCGGTCGTCCTCGCCTACACCCGCTTCGTGGAGTTCAGCCCGGATCGCCTGATCGACCTCTTCGTAGCTGTCCGGCGGCAGGTGCCGGCGGCTCGTCTGCTGGTCGTCGGAACCGGACTTGGCGACCAGGAGGAGAAGTTTCGCTGCCTCGTCCGCGAGCGCGAGCTCGACGGCGCGGTTCACGCGATCGGCTGGGTTGCGCCCGAACGCCTGCCGGCCTACTTCGCTGCCGTCGACGTCGCCGTCTACCTGCTGGACGATAGCCTCCTCAACCGGACGAAATGTCCAATGAAGCTGGTCGACTTGATGTTGGCCGGGGTTCCAGTCGTGTCGGACGCCGTCGGTCAGGCGCGCGAGTACGTTCGGGACGGCGAGACGGGTTTTCTCGTGTCCGCGGGAGACGTCGACGCCATGGCGGGGAAGGTAGCGGCGTTGCTCGACGACGAAGGACTCCGCCGTCGCGTCGGACAGGCGGCCCGCAAAGACGTGCTTGCTTCGTGGGCCTGGTCCAAGCAGGGCATGACGATCGCCGAGGCGTTGGCGCGCGCCGGAACAACGGGTTCATCCGGCTGAGCCGCCCAGCGGCGCCGGCGCATCCGGCGAGGGCTCTCGGCTGATCTCGATCTCTCCGAAGCGTCGGTCTTGTTTCGCGACGACCAAGCCCTGCCGAACCGCCTCGAGAAGGGCGAGAAAGATCGCGACGCGGTGTCCTCGATCCGTCGGATTGGCCAGGAGCTCGGAAAAGCGAACCGTCGCGGCACGCTCGAGGGCAGTACGCAGGATCGTCAGCGCGTCGGCAACGCTCAGGCGCGGCTCAACCGCCATCGGAATCGGATCCGGCTCCGGCTTCGGTCGGCTGAGCGCCCGCGCCATCGCTTCCCGGAGCAGGAACGGATCCTGGGAAGGCGGCCGCGCGACAACCGTGGGGCGATAGACGACCGGAGGCCGAACGTGGCTCCGTAGCCCGCTTTCGTCTCGTCGGGCCAGCCACTCTCCTGCTTGCCGGTACGCCTGGTACTCGCGGAGCCGTTCAGTTAGATCAGTTGGATCGGGCGAGCGATCTTCGCCCGAACTTGACCGAGGTCCGGTGGGAAGGAGCAGGCTGGACTTGATCAGCAGCAGCTTTGCGGCGACGACCAGGAACGCCGACAGATGCTCCGGATCACGCAGGCGCGCCGCCGCCAGGTGATCAAGGTACTGTTCGGTTACCGCGGCTAGCGAGATCGTCAATACGTCGAGCTCGCGCCGCTCGATCAACCGCGCCAGCAGGTCGAACGGACCGCTGAATCCCTCGACTTCGACCGATGGCTGGCGTTGAACGGATGTCTCCACGGCCTCGATTATAGCCGAGGCAGAGCCCGCAGACGGCGCACCGAGCGACGCCCACCTCGCCCTGCCCATCGGGTATACTCAGGGCTTGGTTGACCGGGCGGACGGAAACATCCGGCTCCGGTTCGACCGGCGTTGCGCGCAAGGGCACATGGATACGACTCGACTGGTCGAACCGGAGTACCATGCTGCACTCCTCTCCCATTTCGGGGTTTTGGACGTTGAACTCCTCGCGCTCGTCGGGTAAGGGCGTCGGTCCCGGCTGGGCACCGACCGAGGCGATTCGCCTGTTGATCGTTCTTTTCGCGACCTTCCCGAGCCTCCAGCCGCTATTGAACCGGGGTTTGCAGGACGGAACCTACGACGCGGCGTATCACCTCGATCGCCTGTTGGATCTCGATCTCACCTTCCGAGCCGGCGATCTCTATCCGTGGATCGCCCCGCACCTGGCTCTTGACTTCGGGTACTCGACGTTTACCTTCTATGCGCCGCTGGGCCTGTATCTCGGAGAAGCTTTTCATCTCTTCGGGCTCGGTTACATCGCATCGCTGAAAGCGAGCTTCGTCGCGGCGATGCTGGCGGCCAGCCTGGGCTCCTATCTTCTTGCCCGCGATCTATTCGGCTGGCGCGCGGCGATGGCCGCGTCGATCGCCTACGCCTATGTCCCCTATCGTCTCCTGGACGTCTACGTTGGCGGCGACCTGGCCGAGGCCGTTGCCCAGGCCGCGCTTCCCTTCGCCTTCTGGGGACTCTGGCGGGTCGTGAACCGACCGACCGCGGGCCCGGCCGCCGTCGGCGGTGTTGGCCTCGGGGCACTCCTTCTGGCCCACAACATCACGGCGCTCTTCGCCGCACCGCTGCTCGTCGCCTTCCTGGCGGTGTCGCTGATCCATCGTTGGTCACGAGCCGCGCTGATCTGGCTGGCAGCGGCGGGACTCCTCGGACTGGCGCTCAGTGGCATTTACTGGCTACCGGTCCTGACCCAGCTCGGCGACGTCAACATGGCCGCCTTGACCGCGGGCCAGTTTGACTTTCATCGCGAGTTTCTTCCCTGGCAGTACCTGATCCAGCACACCTGGACGTACGACTACCGCCTACTTCCGTCACGCGGAGCGATGTACAACCTCGGCCTGGCCCAGGCCGTCCTGACCGTCCTGGCATTCCTCTGGATCCTCGTGGTGCGTCCGAGAGGGTTTGCCGTGCTGCTCTTCGCGGCCATCGGAGGATCCATTCTCGTCTGGATGCAGCAAAGTGGCTCCGTCTTCGTCTGGGATCACCTGCCGATGGCGCGCTTCATTCAGTACCAGACCCGACTCTCCAGCTACATCGGGCTCTTGAGCGCGCTGATCCTTGGCGGATTGGTCGCCGAGCGCGGTGTCGGTGAGCTTCGGATCGGTCCGCTTCAGATTCGGCCAGGACCCCTTCTTGTCGTGGAAACCTGCCTGGAATTCGCGGTCATTTTGCTGTTCGCGCGCGCGAGTCTCGCGGCGATGCCCCGACACTACGCGCCGATGCAGGAGTCCGAGGTCAACTTACCCACCGTCTGGAGCGAAGAAAACTTCACTCATCTGATCGTCGGAAACACCCAGGGAGACTACTTACCGGCGACGGTCCGGGCCACCTTTTTCCAAAACGCGGCATCTCGCATCGCCGATAGTCCGACGTCGACTCCGGTCCGTCTCACCGCGCTGTGGTCGGCGCCCCTGGTATTTGAGGCCCGCTCCTCCTCCGCTGCTTCCTCGACGATCCTCTTCGACATCCTGGACTATCCCGGCTGGCAAGCAACGATCGACGGTCGCGTAACCAAAATCCGCGAGGCGACGCCGCGCGGAGAGGTGGGAATCGTCGTACCGGAAGGACAGCACAGGATTCGTATCTCTGATCCCGGAACGTTCGTCGACCGGCTCGGCGCGTGGGCATCCCTCGGCGGACTCGCCGTCGTGGCGCTTGTCATCGTTGCGCCCAGTCGCGGGGGTTGGCGGCGTCGACTAGCGTGGCTCGCGCTTGCGCTCACGCTAGTCGCAGTCGCGCTGGTCAGCCAGCTGCGGCCACCCGTTCAAATGGCCGGCGGAGTCGACTTTGGAAATTCCGTCCGCCTGGTTGGGAGCCGTCTCGACCGCGTCCCGGGCTCACAGCCCGGCGCGATCGACGTCACCCTGATTTGGGAAGGACTTCGCGCGCCCCTTCCCGACTGCACTGTCCACCTCGTGCTCCTCGACGCGGCCGGGCAGGTGGTCGCGCGCCGAGACAAAGCCCCGCTCTTCGGCCTGCGCCCGTGCTCGAGCTGGCTGGCGGGTGAGATCGTTCGCGATCACCAGCAGATCCGCTTACCGCCCGGCATGCGGCCCGGGCCTTACCGCCTGAGCGTCGGAATTACCCTTGGCAACACCGCCCTGTCGCCAAATGTGGATAGTTCGGACGTAAACGCGAGCGAATCTGTCCTGGCCTCCCCGCAAGACAACACCTTCACGTCGCTCGGCCTGGTCGACGCGCCGAGCTCCCCCCCGCCGGCGATGTTGACAGGTTCGTTCCCGGTCGGGGCCACAATTGGACATGCCTTTCTCCTTGACGCCGCGCGGGTTGTTCCACGTCCCGCGTCCGGACCCATCCGCTTTAAGCCGTCGGATCGGCGATTC
>JAJPKB010000175.1 GCA_021323915.1 Chloroflexota bacterium
GCATGGGCATGCGGATCAACGGCTTCGGCTTCGACCGGCTGCCCGAGCCGCCCTCCTCGGAGATGCTGGCCACGGCCTGGCGCCCCTACGTCGAGACCTGTCTCGAGGCGTTCGGCGCGAGCCGCTGCATGTTCGAGAGCAATTTCCCGGTCGACAAGGGCTCGTATCCCTACGCCGCCTACTGGAACGCCTGCAAGCGGCTCACCCGAGGCGCGAGCGCCGACGAGAAAGCCGACCTGTTCGCCGGCACGGCGGCGCGCTTCTACCGGATCTCCGCCCTCGGTTAGCCGACGAGGGATCAATTTCACCACGGAGACACGGAAGAGACGCGGAGAACACGGAGTTTTTCCTTCTCTCTTCTCCTCCGCCCTCTCCGTGCCTTCTCCGTGTCTCCGTGGTGAACGAATCCTCGACGTCGAATCTTTCCACTGAACACTCGCTTCCGGGAGTTCCTGCAGGACCTCTACGAGTCTTATCCGCGAGGGTAGCACAAGGTTAGGTCGAAGACTGGAAATAGTTGACATGGTTATAATAGACATGTACAGTATGGCCATGGAGAGGACGACCGGTCCCGAGGCTCCGACCACCGGCTATCTCGTCTGGCGCCTCGCCCTGAAATGGCGGGCCCTGGTCGATCGCGCGGTCGCTCCGGTGGGACTGACCCACGCGCAGTACTCGGTGCTTGCCTCGCTCTACGGGCTTTCCCGGGCCGGGCGACGTCCCAGCCAGCGCGAGCTGGGCGACGTCTGCGGCCTCGATCCGATGTACGTCTCGAAGCTCGTCCGAGCCCTGGAGAGGAACGGGCTGATCGAGCGCGATCCCAACCCGGCGGATCCCCGCGCCGTTCAGCTGCGGGTGACTCCGCGGGGACTGGAGGTCGTCACCGCGGCGATGCGCGTCGTTCGCGAGCTGGAGGAGCAGCGGCTCGCTCCCCTGGGCGGACGCGCGAGCCAGCGCGCCGCGGAGCTCCGAGAAGCGCTGAAGGTGCTGCTCGAAGACGCTGACCGGACCGCCGATTTATCCACGGTTCCGAACGCGCCGACCGAGGCGAGGAGCCGGAACGAGCCGTGACCGATTCTCCCCAAAACGGCATTCCCAGGAACGTGTGAGGAGGTCTGAACGTGGCTGCTTACCTGATAACGGACGCCGACTGGAAAGGAGCCGACCGCGAGACGATCCTGCGGTTCGGTCAGGCCGTCACCCCGGTCATCGCCAGGTACGGCGGCAAATATCTGCTCGAGCGCGGGGCGGTTCCCGAGCCGGTGGAAGGCGACTGGCGTCCCCCGACCTTCAGCATTATCGAATTCCCCGGCGTCGACGCGATTCGTCAGCTGCTGGCGTCGCCGGAGTTTCAGACGGCGGCCGAGATTCGACACCACACCAGCGCGGTGTTCCGGCAAATTCTCGTTCAGGGCGTCTGAGCTCGGACTCACCCCTTCAGGCCGCTCATCGTGATGCCCTGGATGAACGCGCGCTGCGAGAAGAAGAACAACACGATCATCGGCACGGTGAACATGACCGCTCCCGCCATCAGCCCGCTCCAATCCGCGCCGTTGCGGCTCACGTAACCGGTCATCCCGAGCGACAGGGTCCAGAGTCGGTCGTCGTTCAAGTAGATCAGCGGGGTGAGAAAGTCGGTGTAGCTGTTCATAAACGAGAACAGCGCCACCGTCGCCAGCGCCGGAATGGCGAGGGGCAGGGTGATCGACCAGAAGATCTGGATCTCCCGGGCGCCGTCGACCCGCGCCGCGTCGGATAGCTCCGGCGGAATCGTCAGGAAGAACTGACGGAGCAGAAAGATGAAGAAGGCGTCGCCCAGGTACGCCGGTACGACGAGCGGCCAGTAGGAATTCAGCCAGTGAAGCTGGGTGAAGATGACGAACAGCGGGATCATCGTCACCTGGTAGGGCAGCATCATCGTGGCGAGGACGATGTAGAAGACGACGTCGCGGCCGGGCCACCGCAGGCGCGAGAAGCCGTAGGCCGGCAGCGAGCACGACAGAAGCTTGCCGACGATGACCGCGAGGCAGATGATCAGGGTGTTCCGCAGGTAGAGCACGAAGGGAATCGTCGTCAACGCCCGCGGGTAACTGCTGAGGTCGATCGACTCCGGCAGGAAGGTTGGCGGCACCTGGCTGATCTCCGGCAAGGTCTTGAGCGAGGTCAGGATCATCCACAAGAAGGGAAACAGAAAGAAAATTCCGCCGACCGTGGCCACGATCTGAACCGCGGTGGTCGGAACGACGTCTCTCATCAGCCGAGAGCGCACCCAGGGCGCCGCCAGCAGCGGTGCCGGTTCGCGGTCCAGGGAATCCTTCGACTTTCGAGCCATCAACGCCACGTTAACGCCTCCCGTCCGCCGAGCTGGTCAAGATGCGCCCGCAGGCAACGCGTCCGGTCGGGTGTCTCAGGCATCGTAGTGCGTCCACCAGCGTGACGTTCGCATGACGATCAGGGTCAACACCAGGATGATGACGAAGAGAATCCAGGCCATCGCCGACGCGTAGCCCATCTGGAGATACTGAAACGCGTTGGCGTAGAGGTACACCGCGTACAGCAGCAGCGAGCCCTCCGGGCTTCCCGACGTTCCGCCGCCGGCCAGGTAGACCGACGCGAAGACCTGGAACGCGCCGATCAGCCCGACCACCAGGTTGAACAGGGTGACCGGCGAGACGAGCGGAACGGCAATGTTCAGCATCTTGTGAAACCAGCCGGCCCCGTCGATGTCCGCCGCCTCGTACAGCTCGGGATTGATTCCCTGGAGACCGGCGAGGTAGATCACCGTGGTCGTCCCGATCCCCCAGAGGCTGAGGAGGATGATTCCCGGCTTCGACCAGGCGGGGTCAGCAAACCAGCCCGGCTGGGGCAAATTCGCGATCGCCAGGAGATCGTCGATGATCCCGAACTGGGGGTTCAGAATCCAGAGGAAGAGGATGGTCGACGCGACGACCGGCATCAGCGTTGGCAGAAAGTAGATTGTTCGATAGATGGTCTGTCCCAGGAGTCGCTTCTGGTTCAGGACGATTGCCGTCGCCAGGCCGAGGATCAGCTGGAGCGGCACGCCGACCAGCGCGATGTAGGTGGTGTTCGCGAGCGAGTTTGGGAAATTCGGGTCCGAGTTGAACAGCCGCTGGTAGTTCGCCAGCCCGACCCAGGCCGGGGGCGAGAGGGCGGTGTAGGAGGTGAGACTGTAGTAGGCGGAGGCCACGGCCGGGTAGAGTGTCAGCGCCAGGAAGCCGATCGCCCACGGCGAGATGAAGAGTAGACCCATGGTGAGCTGGTGGCGCGTCCGCCTCGTCATCGGGCCATCGCCCTCCGTCTACAAGGATTCAAGGTGAATCGAATCGGTCCGAGGGACGCTGAGCGGTCGTAGCTGTTGCTCCCCTGGCCCGATCCTCGACCGGCGCTGCCGCGGCTACTTCTTCAGCGCGGCGTCGAGCTGCGGCTGAATCTGGGTAACCACCGCTTTGAGCGCCTGTTCGGGACTTTGCTTGCCCCCGACCGCCAGCTCCTCCGCCTTGACGACCGCGTCCATGTACTGCTGGGAAACCGGCTCGCCGGGCCAGACGTGGACGTTCCCTGCCTTATTGCTCGTGAGCAGATATTCCGAGAAGATTCGGACGTACTTGTTGGTCAGCTTGTCGCCGGCCCCCAGGGCTTCGAGCGTGGCGGGCAGATTGACGATGTTGTCGGAGATGTAGATCTGGTTGTCCAATTCGAGCAGGAATGCGAGGAAGTTGAGCGCGTCCTGGCCGTGCTTGGCGCTCTTGGGGATCGACGCCGCCGTGCCGGTCGACCAGTTGGCGTCGTGAAACTGCGGATGGTCCTTGTCGATCGGGACGGGCGTGAGCCCGTAGGTGAAGTTAGGGTTCGCCTTTCCGACGCCGCAGCAGCCGCCGTCGACGCGCCACTCCCCGGAGATCGCCATCATGACGAGGCCGGTGGCGAACGGGTCGGTTGGATCGCCGTCCTTGCCGAGGCCGGCGATGAAGTTGTTCATCTCGGAAACGCCGTGGCGATCGTAGAACCCCTTCATCCATTCCAACGCCTTGACGTTGGCAGGGTCATCCGCGGTGATCTTGTGGTTCTCCTCGTCGTACCAGCTTCCCCCCATCTGATCGCCCCACATCGGGACCATCGCCGCCGAGAAGTACCGCTGGTACATCGGGTGGTAGCCGACGCGAACGAGCTTGTTCCCCTGCTTTTTCGTGAGCTTCATGTCCAGCTCGACGATGTCGTCCATGGTCTTCGGCGGCTGAAGATTCTCCTGATCGAAGACCGCTTTGTTG
Source organism: Chloroflexota bacterium (assembly GCA_021323915.1). Classification (GTDB taxonomy): domain Bacteria; phylum Chloroflexota; class UBA6077; order FW602-bin22; family CADDYW01; genus JAJPKB01. The sequence goes on from JAJPKB010000175.1 coordinate 4,290, forward strand.
TACATAAACATATAGCCGTCGGTCATGTACGGGCAGGCGTAGTAAGCGGTGCCGATCTGGACGAGCTTGAGCGCGCCCGGCGCGAGCTTGGAATCCAGCTGGTTGTCGTGCATCCACGACGTGAGGTTGATGATCGCGCCGGACTGCGACCAGCTTCCGACGTAGGTCGAGTCCCAGTAGAGGAAGATGTCCGGCGGCGCGCCGCCGCTGATCGCGGTCAGCGTCTTGTCGGTGGTCGCGGCGTTCGTCAGGTTGATCTTGTACTGCGGCTGCGCTTTCTGAAACTCTCCGACCAGGGTCTGCCAGACCTTGATGCTCGGGGGGTCCGACCAGGGCTGCCACGCCTCGATCGTGACCGAGCCGGGAGCTGGCGCGGCGGTTGCCGCCGGCGCGGCCGTCGGATTCGCGGCGGTCGTCGGCACGCTCGTCGCCTGAGTCGCGGCGGCGCTCGTCGGCGCGCTGGTTGGCTGGCTCGCCGCTCCCGACGGTTGACTCGTCGCGGCCGGTGCCGCCGGTGCAGACTGACACGCCGCGACGACGGCGGCGACCGAACCGAGGATCGCGACCTTCAGGAACTGACGACGGCTTGCCGGCTTTGGTCCGTACACGGTGGTCTCCTCTCCTCCGAGCACGACGTGCTCGACCAAATAGTTGGCACCGCGTACGAGCGACTCGGACGGCCGCGATACCGTCCCGATCCACCCCGGCGCCAAATTGGCCACATCATACCGTGTCCACCGTCATCGAGCACCGGGATTTCGGCCAAAAACGGGCCAGAAAACGGCCAGGCGCTCTGGCCTCCGCGTTGCTCCACTCGAAGGCAGGCAGTGTATACTAGGCGCACCGAGCGGGGCAAGGACTGGCTATGGCGAGCGTCGGACAATCCGCGGACTCGATCGAAGCGGAGGTCTTTCTCCAGGAGTTACACGATGCCCTGGCGCACCTGCGCGAGTTACCGGTTCGGCGTGGCCACCCGCTGTGCCGTCGTCTCGGCAAGCGCTCGCCGGTCAGCACGACCGCCCTTCACCACCTCCTGCTGAACGCGATCGAACAGCTTCGCCCGGCGCCGCAGGTGGAACCGGACGCGCCGCGCTGGCGCCGCTATCACTACCTTCGCCTACGTTACGTCGAAGGCGCCCGACTCGGTCAGGTGATCGCCGAGCTGGGAATCAGCGAGCGCCAGGCTCGCCGCGAGCACAACGCCGCGCTTCAGGAGCTGGCGGCCCAGCTTCTCCAGGCAACGGAGGGTAGCGTCGAGGCGACCGATGAAGCGGCGACTCGGCCGGCCCCGGACGACGCGGTGATTCCCACCGACCGCGAAGCGTACCAGGAGCTCGAGGCCGAGCTGACTTCCCTGGAGTTGAGCGTCGAGATCGAGCTGATGCGCCTTCCGACGGCCGTCGAGGATGCCCTCGATCTGGTCGCACCCTTCGCCGCGGCTCGCGGCGTCGTCTTCGAGTACGTCCCGGCGCGAGATCCGTTGGCGATTATCGCGTCGCCGACGATCGTTCGGCAGATCCTCCTCAACGCGTTGACCTACCTCGCCGGTATCGAAACGACGCGGCGCCTGCGGGTGTCGATCGCCGACGGCGGGGTCAGCGTCGAGATCCACCTCCTCCCGGTCGAGACCCGGGCGACGCGCGGGCCCGGAGAGAATTCCCCGACCCTCCCGCTGCTGATGGCCTCGCGCCTGTCCGAGGGGCAGGAGGCGGAGCTCCGAACTGAGCTGCTTCCCTCTGGTGGGACCGCCATCCGGATGCGCTTTCTGACGAACGAGGCGCCGCTGATTCTCGTCGTCGACGACAACCCAGGTATCGTCAGATTGTTTCGCCGCTACGTGCGCGGGGAAGACCTTCGCCTGATTCAAGCGCGAAACGGCATCCACGCCCAGCAGCTGGCCCGGGCCCTCCGTCCCGACGCGATCATCCTGGATCTGATGATGCCGATCCAGGATGGCTGGGATCTGTTCAAGTCGATCCGTGCCGATCCCGAGACGACCACGATCCCGGTGATCGCCTGTTCGGTTCTGCCCGAGCGCGATCTGGCGCTGGCCATCGGCGCCGACAACTTTCTGGCCAAGCCAGTCAGCGCCGAGAGCCTGCTAGCTGCCCTTCGGCCGTATCGAACGGCGCCGCGCCGACGCCCCGCGTCAGCAGAGACGAGTCCAGGCTCGCCTTGAGGTAGGCCAGCGCCTCGTCGACGGTCAAGCCGTCGTGGCGGCTGACCCCGACCAGCTCGACGACCGTGTTTTCGCGCGGTCCCCAGGCCGAGACGACGATCACCGGAATCTGGCGCAGCTCCTCGTCGCCCCGCATCGCGTCGAGCAGGGCAAATCCGTCGACGGTGGGCATCATCAGATCCACCACCACCGCGTCCGGTCGCGTTTCGCGCACGAGGCGCAGTCCGGCCTCGCCGTCGCCTGCTTCCGCCACCGCCGCGCGGCGGGCGATCGAGCGGATCAGCCGCGTCAGGAGCGAGCGCATGTCTCCGTTATCCTCGATCACCGCGATCTTTCTGGGCGGTCGGGGCAGCCGACGGAGCGCCCGGGCGAGCTGCTCGCGACTGACCGGCTTGGCGAGATAGGCGGCGTTATCGGGAATCTCGGCGCCTGCCCGGTGCGTCCGCGGCTGCCAGACGAAGGTCGGCACCATCCCGGCCTCGGCGTGCGAGCGCTGGTACTCATGCCACGCCCGCTCGGCATCGGCGCAAGTGACGATGACCGCTCTCACCTCGCCGTTTTGGATCAACGGACTGACCTGCTCCGGTCGGGTGACGTGGTGGACCTGGTAGCCGTCGAGGTAGCGCTGAATGATCCGATTGCTTTCGCCGGAGCGGTCGAGGACCGCGACGTCGGGCCTCGACGCGCCGGCCGAGATCCAGGCCGGCGCGCTGCGGAAGGGCATGCTCGCGACGTTGTCGTGAAAGGGCAGGCTGAACGAGATGGTCGTCCCGAAGTCCAGCTCGCTCTCGGCCCAGATGTTTCCCCCGTGGAGCTCGATGAAGCGCTTGCAGACCGCCAGCCCGAGCCCGTTTCCGGCGTGGCCCCGCGAAGGCTCCTGAACCTGGCGGAACTCCTCGAAGATGCGACTCAGGTTCTTTTCCGGAATACCCACGCCGGTGTCCTGAACGGCCAGGACGATCTCGTTGGCGGCCGGGTACGCGGTCACGACGACGCCACCGTGATGGGTGAAGCGGACGGCATTGTACAGGAGGTTGATCAGGACCTGGCGAATGCGCACCGGGTCGACGGCGACGCGCGGCAGATCACCTGGCACGTCGACGAAAAGGTAGAGCCCCGCCTCGTCGTAGAGCGACATCACGCTCGAGGCGGCCTCGCGTGCCACGGCGGACAGATCGCTTGGCTCGCGATGGAGGGCCATGCGGTGCGCGTCGATCTGACTCAGGTCGAGAATGTCGTCGACCAGGCTGGAGACGTGGCGGGCGTTGTGGGCGATTGTCTGAAGATCGCGGCGGTAGCACTCCGGCAGGGGCTCAGCGTAGTAAGTGTCGCGTCGCGGCGACGCCATCATCTGACTGAACCCGACGATCAGATTGATCGGAGTTCGCAGCTCGTGGCCCACGGTGGCCGCGAACTCGGCCTTCAGGCGTTTCGCCTCTTCGGCCGCTTCTTTCGCCTCCTGCAGCTCACGGTTCAACCGCTCCAGCCGCTCGCACGCTTCTCTCAGACTCTTCGATACCTGGGCAAGCTCGCCCTGCCGCAGCAGCGCCTCCTCGGCGTTCACCAGGGCGAGGTGATAGCTGCTCCAGGCCCAGTGAAGCGTCGACCGAAGCGGGCGAGTCGGCAGCCACGCCAGGACCCAGGTCACCCAGATCCAGACGAGCGACTCACGGGCAACCTCGGACGGAACGACGTTACCTGCTGCCCCGGCGAAAGCGCCGAGGATCGCGCTGGAGATGACCGCCGCGGCCAGCCCGGCCCGCCAGTCGTAGGCGCCGGCCGCCGCCAGGACGATCAGGAAGAAGTAGCCCGCCAGCATGCTCCCCGGATGGAGCACGATCAGGCTCGTCAGGGTCAGCTCCAACCCGGCCACCAGGCCAA
>JAJPKB010000318.1 GCA_021323915.1 Chloroflexota bacterium
ATTCGCGACAACCACGTCGATCACCTTGTCGAGTGACGCCGTCGGTTCCACGATCGGCACGTCGGTTCGCATCACCGCCCCGACGGTTTGCCCGGTCCGGGGTGGCGACTCGGGTTGTCGCGGCGAGAACGGCTCCGCACGCGTCCGTAGGATATCGGCGCGGCTGATGATGCCCACCATCGTCCCCGACGTGTCTACCACCGGCAGCCGCTTGAGCTGGCGGCTGACCATGAGGTGAGCGGCGTCCGCCAGGCTCGTGTCGGGGGTCACCGTCACGACCGGCGTGGTCATCACGTCGCCCGCCGTCTTGCCTCGCTCGACCGCCGCGAGCTCCGTCGCGATCTGACTCCCGTTGAGCACGCCGAGTAGATCAACGCGGGCTCGGAGGCCACCGCGCTCGACAAGGTCGCCGTTCGTCAGAATGCCTACTATTCTTCCCAGTGCGTCGACCACCGGAAGCGCGCGGTAGTCGCGCCCGATCAACAGCGACGCGGCCTCGCGCAGAGGGAGGTCCGCGCGGACCCGGGTCACGTCGCGGGTCATCACCTGACCAACGCGAAGGTGGCTGGAAATGTCGTCGACCGGCCGGTGCTGGACGTGAGCGATGGTCGTCTCGTCGACCGTGATCATTCCCTGGACCACCATGCGCGTGACCAAGGGAAGTACGCGCTCCACCCGTTCCGGGGAGTCGATCCACTCGACGACAATCGGCAAGTCTACCGATAGCAATTCGATGGAGGCGGTATGAATCCGGTCGTGGACGCCGAAGCCGGCGATGCCGCGGAACGCCGTCGCCCCGGCGCAACCCTCGGCCCGGAGCCGGTCGAGGATGGCGAGGTAAAGCGGTTGGCCGTACCAGCGGTCGGTCTCGCTCAGGTAGATCCGGACCCGTCTCCCCGCCCCGATTCCCTCCATCACTTCTCCGTTGAGGATCCGGCGATCAGATAACTCTCGCGATGATGATACCAAGGATCACCGCCACGATGCCAAGGAGAACGCTGCCGACTAAATTCGCAGCCGCGAAGACGAGCGCGCGGGTCTCCATCAGCGCAACCGACTCGAAGGCGAACGTCGAGAACGTCGTGTAAGCGCCGAGAAACCCGGTGACGAAGAAGAGACGCAAGCTCGGTGGAGCGATCAGCCGCTCGGTCGCGAGGGTAAGAAAGAAACCGATAACAAAGCAGCCGGTGACGTTGATCAACAGCGTACCCAAGGGAAACGCGATCCCAAAGCGGTCGGCGGCCCATCCCCCGACCAGAAAGCGAAGGTTCGCGCCGAGAAACCCTCCGAGGCCGACGATCAGAAACGGTGTCACGCGTCCTCCCAAGTAGGCGATCCTGTTCGAGAAAACGCTGCCGAGCCAGGTCTTGGCGCGCTCGGTGGCGCGACGTGGGCGGGGAATCCCCTTTCCCTGCGCGCGCGCCACCCCGAATTGGCCAGTCGATCGTTGCACAGTGATACGTCTCCTCGCCGCTCGCTCGTCGCCGTCGCGCCGGTCGGTCCGCCTGGGAACCCACGGCGCGCCCGGCGATCGAAACGGCGGTGGGTGAAGACGAAAAAAAGCTTCTACCGACGCGATAAATCGGTAGAAGCTATCAGCCAGCGTGGACGGCAGTTCAGGATAACCTCGGCGAGCTTCATCGCCGTTGGTCATAGAATACCCAATTCCGGCGCGCCTGACAAGCCAGCGGCGTGAGAGTGAATCCCCCCTCAGGTCCGCCGGCGAGATTCTGGCTAACGCCATCGCTCTTCCGCGTCCGTGAGGATATGGCGACGGCTGGTTCCGCTTCAACAGAGCAGCCGCCGGCGGATCGACGGAGCAGGGAAGAAGACAATCCACCGCGGAGGTGCTATCCTCTGCATCGCGTCGCGGTTCGCCCCCGGCTCGATGCAGTGGAGGTCTCGCAATCACCGCTCGAACCCGGCGACGGCAGGCGTCTCAGCAGACGCCCGGGGAGTCGCCGTCAGGGCCCAGGTCAGCCGCGTCGACTTCGCCCGGCTCCCGAGGAGGCGGCCCATGCTGAAACTCGCGATCATCGGCGCGGGGAGCGTCGTCTTCGCGCAACGACTGACGACCGACATCCTATCCTGGCCAGAGCTGCAGGACTCGACCATCGCCCTGATGGATATCAACCCGGAGCGCCTGGATCTGATCGGCGCACTGGCGAATCGGCTGATTGTCGAACAGAACCTTCCGGCCCGGATCGAAACCACCACCGATCGACGGGCGGCGCTCGACGGCGCGGATTACGTGATCGTGACGATCCAGGTCGGCGGCATCGCGGCGGTGCGCCCGGACGTGGAGATTCCCCACCGGTACGGCGTCGATCAGGCGGTTGGCGATACCCTCGGGCCAGGTGGAATTATGCGCGGGCTCCGGACGATTCCGGTAATGCTCGACATCTGCCGAGATATGGCCGAGCTCTGCCCGAGCGCCTTGCTCATCAATTACTCGAACCCGATGTCGATGCTCTGCTGGGCGATCGCCGAGTCCACGCCAATCCGGGCGATTGGCCTGTGTCACAGCGTCCAGGGCACCTCCCGTCAAATCTCCGAGTACATCGGGGCCTCGTACGAGGACGTCGCCTACTGGGTTGCCGGCATCAATCACCAGGCGTGGTTCCTCCGGTTCGAGGATCACGGCGTCGATCTCTACCCGAGGTTGCGCGAGGCGATGCAGAAGCCGGAGATCTACGCCAAAGATCCGGTGCGCTTTGAGCTCATGCGCGCCTTCGGCTACTTTCCGACCGAATCCAGCCGGCACAACTCCGAATACGTGCCCTATTTCCGCCGCACCCGTGAGCTCGCCGAGCGATACGCGCCACCCTGGGGTCGGGACTACAATCTCTATGTCGGGCGACAGGAGCGCTATTACGACGCGGTGCGTCGCCAGGTCGCCGGGGAGGAAGCGATTCCCACCGACCGCACCCACGAGTATTGCTCCTATATCTTGCACAGCATCGAGACCAACACCCCGTTTCGGATCAACGCGAACGTTCCGAACACCGGGTTGATCGCTAACCTACCGTCGGGCTGCTGCGTCGAGGTTCCGTGCCTGGTGGATAACACCGGGATTCATCCCTGCCACGCTGGAGACCTGCCGCCGCAATGCGCGGCGCTCAACCGCGCGAGCGTCGCCGTCCAGGAGCTCACGGTGCGGGCGGCGCGAACCGGCGACCGCGACGCGATCTATCGCGCGGTCGCGCTCGATCCGCTGACCGCGTCGGTGCTCACCCTGGACGAGGCGCGCCAGATGACCGACGAGCTACTCGCGGCCTCGGCCCCGTGGCTACGCTTCGGCGGCTGAGCCGATCCAATCCCGGGTTCCGCCAAATCAGGTCACCGTGCACACCGACCGTTACCGTCGCGTAACCTTCGTCCACCTGGTCACAAACCTGGC
>JAJPKB010000596.1 GCA_021323915.1 Chloroflexota bacterium
CGGGCCCCTGGCCACGGCCTACCGAATTCGGGACCAGGTTAACGGAATTCTTCACCGGGTCCTGCGCGGTTGCGGAGGTCGCGCGAGTCGCATCTAACGACCCAGGGTTCACCACCTTGTAAACCTGGATTTCCCGGATGCCGTGCGTACCGTCCTCGACCTGACTACCACTCGAACTGCTATGATACATGACTACCGACACGCCTTTAGCGGTAAGAACCGGAGTAGCAGTAGCTTGCGGCGTGGGGAATGGGCAGTCAAGCACCGCTCCATCCTGAAAGCCTGCAACTGGGGTCGAGGCGGACGGGAACTGGCATATCAGCGTCTCGCCCGGAATTGTGCCCGCCCACACTTGGTATATTTCGGCGCTCGAACTCGATGACTCAACAACAACACGCACGTCGCCTATCACATCGGTGCCTGGCCTGAATTCCGACGATGTTACCTCCAGGGTCAGCTGCTGCGGATCAACTGCGTTGGCCGACGGAGCCCAAAACGTCGCCAGACTGCCGTCGATAGCGGCGCACGGGTTGGACGTAGAAGCCACGGTCGGAGTCGGTGACCCTTGGCAGGCAATCGGCGTCTGCGTCGCTAATCCATTGGTGGTCGAGGCGGAGATTGCCTCCGACAAAGGGGCGACATTGAGGCCTGGATATGGGGCCAACGGAGTAGATGTCATCGTCAGGGTTGCGGTCGGCGCCGCGGTTGCCGCAACAGTCGTTGTTGCGCTTGCCGTGGCCGTCGCCGTGCCACTCGTCGCGGTAGCCGTTGGCGTCAGGGTTGGGAAGCCGCCCGGTGGCGCCAGCTCCTGGAAGATCTGGACCTCCTCCCAGGCGACGTTGCTGGGATCGACCAGGGTACGGACGATCACGCAGCGGATCGGGAGCGGCGGCTCAATCCGCAACGGCAGGACCTCGCCCGCGGTGGTGTAGCCCTGCCAGGTGTAGTAGGCGGTGTTGGTCGACGCGACGTTGGTGGTGCAGCCCGGATCGCTGTAAAGCCATAGCTCGTGGGTGGTATCGCCGGCCGGGTTCTGGTCCGGAATCAGCTGGAAGCCGTCGATCTGGTCCTGGGAGTCCGACAACCCGGTCGCCGCGCAACCGGCGATCGGCGTGCCCGGACGGGGCAGCGACCACTGCCAGATCACCTGGATCCCGTTGCTCGGCGCGATTCCCGCGTTCCACTCGGTTCCCAGATTTCCGTCGATCGCCAGATTCGGATTCGACGAGCCCGGCACCGAGGTGACCACGCCGTTCTGAACCATGTACGAACTCGCGCAGCCGAGTGCCGCTATGTTAGGGCCGGGCGAGATCGGGGTCGGGGTGATCGTCGGACTCGTGGTGTAGGTCGGCGTCGGGGTCAGGGTGCCGACCGCGGTCGGCGGCACCGTTCCGGAGAACGTCGCCTTGAACACGAGCTGATAGTTGAACGATCCGGGGACGCCGTCGGCGCCAGTGTACAGATCGACCGCCTTCTGGGGATTGCCGCTCTGCGGAAAAACGGTGAATTTGCCGTGGGTGACAGTGAAGTCGAACGTGCCATCGGCGGCGGTCGTCGTGGTATCGGTCCAGGGCGGCGAGCCCTCGCTGTCGATCTCGATCGGAACACCCGGGAACGGCTTGCCGGTGGAGTCGAGGACGGTGCCGCGGATGTCGGTATCCCCGACGTTCGGGTTCGCGGCCGGAAGCTGCTTCGAGCTCGCCAGCACGTAGTCAAAGGCGGGGGTCGGCGTCGGGGTGATCGTCGCGGTGGGCGTTACCGTCGGGGTGCTCGGTCGGCGAGTCGCCGTGGCGGTCGGCTGGGGACGCGGCGTCGGATAGCTAATCTGTCGGGGCTCCGAGGTCGGCGGCAAGACGATCGGCGCGGATCGCGGCGTCATGATCGGCGGCGGACGGGTGGGTACGACGGTTGGCGTCTCGAACGCCTGCGCATCGCTCGACGGGTTCATCTGGAGCGCCGCCTTCACGAAGAGGCCGGAGCCGCGCAGCTGCTCCAAATAACGGGACGCCGCGGCGGCGCTTGCCGCCGAGCCGGTGACGGTGACCCCGAAGCCGGACTGGCTCACCGTCTTCACCAGGACCCCCGGCGGAACCGCGCCGACGACCTGGAAGACGTCGCCCCAATGAATCTGACGTGCGGCGAGCGCGTGGTAGTCGTCGCGCATGGCGCGCAACCGATTCTGCTCGGCGATCGCCGTCGGGTTGCCGGTCGCCAACTGAACGACCGACCGCGCCTGAGCGACCCTCGCGCTCAGACTCGAGACCTCCAGGTCGCTGTACGTTTTGGCGTAGAAGATGGCATAGAGCAGGACGAGGCTTCCCACCGCGAGCAGGGCCAAACCGGTCGTGATGAAGGGAAAGGGACGCCGCCGATACTCTGGCGGTATCAGGTTGAGGTCGATCAGGCGCGGTCGGGACTTCGCGGCTGGCGACGACGCGCCGAATAACACGACCGCTTACTTCATGCGCTGGAGTCGCGATGCTCGAAGAAGAGGTGGCAGCGCACGCACCAGAACAGCTTGATCTTTGCCCAGCTCGAGTTGATCTGGCGCATTCCCTGGCCACATGACCGACACTGCATCCCACAACCTCTAAACCGACTAGGGCCCGGTGGGCCGGATACGCGATGAGACCGTCTCGACCGTATCGCCAGCCACCGGTAGTCTATCCATGGCGCCCCACGTCGTCAAGCGAGCAAACGTCGCCCGAGCACCAATTCTTGATGCGCGTTTTGTCCAGGTTAGTATGGTTGCCGGCGGCTAGGCTAGCGGGTCGTCGCGGCCTCCGGCCGATCGTCGGCACGGCCGTTGGCCGGTGCTCCGACGGCCGCCCCGTTGGTGTTTCCGTTCGTGCCGTGCAGGTTGTGGGTGTGGCTGTGAACCACCGCGACGACGCCGTGCGCGTCCTTCCCCTCGGTCTTCACGACCGGCGGGTGAGGAACTACCTTCCAGAAGAGCGGCAGGTAGTCGTCGAACCGGTCGAGAATCTGCTTCGCCCAGGGGCTGCCGGTCTTCGTCTGGTGCTCGGCGATCGTCTCGCGAAGGAAATCCGCGTCGGCCGGGTCGCCGACCCGATCGAGACTCACCAGCTCGCGGTTGCACTTGCGGCTGAACTGGTCTTCTTCGTCGAGGACGTAGGCCGTGCCCGCCGACATGCCCGCGGCGAAGTTGCGTCCGGTCGGTCCAAGCACGATCACCGTCCCGGCGGTCATGTACTCGCAGCCGTGATCGCCGCATCCCTCGACGACGGCGAGAGCGCCGCTGTTCCGCACGCCGAAGCGCTCGCCGGCCCGCCCCGCCACGAAGAAGCGGCCACCGGTCGCGCCGTAGAGCACGGTGTTGCCGATGATGACGTTGTCCTTCCAGGCGAACGTCGCGCTGGACGGCGGGCGAATCACAATCTCGCCGCCGGACATGCCCTTGGCGACGTAATCGTTGGCGTCGCCGTCAAGGGTGAGTCGGACGCCGTTCACGCACCAGGCCCCGAAAGACTGCCCGGCGCTCCCCTCGAAAGCGATCGAGATCGCCCCGTCCGGCAACCCCTCGATACCGTACCGATGGGCGATCTCGCCGGAGAGCCTGCCGCCGAGGGTCCGGTTGCTGTTCCGGATCGGGTAGCGCAGGTTGACTGATCCTTGCTTCTCCAGGGCCGGCGCCGCGTCCACCAGGATCGTGTCGTCCAGCGGCGTATCTTCTCGGTTGTTGCGCCCCTGGACGTTTCGCCGGGGACGGGTGCCCGACGGATCGAGGTCGGCGATGATCTGGCTGAGGTCGAGCGTCGAGTTTCGTCCCTTCAGGTCGGGAATCTGCTCGATCAGGTCGACCCTTCCGATCACCTCGTCCAGTCGGCGAAAGCCGAGGCTGGCCAGGGTCTCGCGCACCTCCTCGGCGACCAAGGTAAGGAAGTTAATCAGGTGCTCGGGCTTGCCGGCGAACTTCTTCCGCAGATCCTCACGCTGGGTAGCAACGCCGGTCGGGCAGGTGTTTAGGTGACACTGACGCGCCATATCGCAGCCGATCGAGACGACGCTCGCCGTACCGAAGCCGAACTCCTCGGCTCCGAGGATCGCGCCGATCACCACGTCGCGGCCGGTCTTGAACCCTCCGTCGACCCGCAATACCACCCGGCCGCGCAAGTCGTTCAGCACCAGCACCTGCTGGGTCTCGGAGAGGCCGAGCTCCCACGGGCAGCCGGCGCCCTTGATCGAGCTGAGCGGAGACGCGCCGGTGCCGCCGTCCTGACCACTGATCAGAATATAGTCGGCGTAGGCCTTGGCGACGCCGGCGGCGATCGTTCCGACGCCGGACTCCGACACCAGCTTCACCCCGATCTTCGCCCGGGGGTTGGCCTGTTTCAGGTCGTAGATGAGCTGCGCCAGATCCTCGATTGAATAGATGTCGTGGTGCGGCGGGGGCGAGATCAGCGGGATGCCGGGGATCGCGTGGCGGAACCGGGCGATCATCGCGGTGACCTTGTGGGCCGGAAGCTGACCGCCCTCGCCCGGCTTGGACCCCTGTGCCATCTTGATCTCGAGCTCCTCGGCGTGGGCGAGGTATTCGGTCGTGACGCCGAATCGAGCCGATGCCACCTGCTTGGTCTTGTTGTCCGGCGAATCGCCGCCGCCAGCCCACTTGTACCACGAGGGATCCTCACCGCCCTCGCCGGTGTTGCTACGCGAGCCGATCCGGTTCATCGCTATCGAGATCGTCTGGTGCGCCTCCGGGCTCAAGGCGCCGAGCGACATGGCCTGGGTCGTGAACCGTCGACGGATCGCCTCCATCGGCTCGACCTCGTCGAGGGGAATCGGCGTCCGCTCCTTGAAGCGAAGCAGGTCCCGCAGCACGGCCGGCTCTCGGTTGCGGAGGATCTCCGCGTAGGACTTGTAGTCCGCGTACTCGCCGCTGTGGGCGGCCTTCTGCAGCGCCCGTACCGCGAACGGGTTGTAAGCGTGGTACTCGCCGTCCTTGCGGAATCGGTAGAGGCCGGTGTCCGGGAGGCGGGGCTTGCCGTTGATCGGCGCGAACGCCATGCCGTGGCGATTCATCACGTCTTCGGCGATCTCCGCCAGCCCGATACCGCGGATACGACTGGGCGTCCCCGGGAAGCAGCGCGCGATCAGGTCTTCGTTCAGCCCAACGACCTCGAAGATCTGGGCGCCCCGGTAGCTGGCCAGCGGCGAGATGCCCATCTTCGACATGATCTTCAGCAGGCCATCGTGGATCGCCTTCTCGAAGTTGTGGTAGGCGGTCTCGAAGGCGAGGTTGTCGTCCACGTCGGCCACCAGCGCCGCCATCGACTCGATCGCCAGGTACGGATTGATCGCGCTCGCGCCGTAGCCGAGCAGCAGCGCGAAGTGGTGCACGTCCCACACCTGGCCGCTCTCGACGAGCAGGTCGGCCTTCAGTCGCCGCCCCTGGCGGATCAGGTGGTGATGGATCGCCGCGACGGCGAGCAGGATCGGCACCGGCGCGTGATCGGAATCCACGCCCCGGTCGCTGACGATCAGGATCGTCTTACCGGCGTCGACGGCCCGAACGGCGTCCTCACAGATTACCTCGACGGCTTCCTCGAGCCCCTCCAGGCCACGGTGAACGTCGAAGAGGGCCGGGATCGTCACCGAGGCAAAGTCGGGATTCTCGGACTGAGCGATCGCCTCGAGCGCGTCGTTGTCCAGCAGCGGGGACTTCAAGTGCAGCAGGCGCGCGTGCTCCGGCGTTTCCAACAGCATGCTTCGCCGGTGCCCGAGGTAGCAGTCCAGCGACATCACGATCGACTCGCGCAGCGGATCGATCGGCGGGTTCGACACCTCGGCGAAGCGCTGACGGAAGTAATGGGCCAGCGGGCGACCTTTCCGCGAGAGAACGGCGGGCGGCGTATCGTCGCCCATCGACCAGGTCGGCTCCTTGCCCTCGACGCCCATCGGCTCGACGACGAACTTGAGCTCCTCGTTCGAGAAGCCGAAGGCTTGCTGGAGACGGTAGAGCGCGAACTCGTCGACGACGTCCGGCACCGCCGGCGAAAGCACCACGCCGTCGCTGACGTCGGCGTGGTCGGCGATGTGGTCGGCCATCCGGACCATATTCTCGCGGATCCACTCGCCGTACGGCTGGCGTCGCGCGTAGCGCTGCTTGATCGCGTCGTTTCGTAGGATCTCGTGGGTCGCGGTGTTGACGGCGATCATCTGGCCGGGACCGAGCCGCCCCTTCTCAACGACGTGGGCCGGATCCAGATCGACGACGCCAAACTCCGAGGCCATGATCACCAGGTTATCGTCGGTCACGACGTACCGAGCCGGGCGCAGGCCGTTGCGGTCGAGCACCGCGCCGGCGATCGTGCCATCGCTGAAGGCGAGCGCCGCCGGCCCGTCCCACGGCTCGGTCAGACAGGCGTGGTACTCGTAGAACGCCCGAAGATCCGGATCAAAATCCGGCATGTTCTCCCACGCCTCCGGGATCAGCATCATCATGCTGTGCAGAACGTCGCGGCCCGATAGCTCGAGAAGCTCGAGGACGTTATCCAGACGCGACGAGTCGGAGGCGTCTTCCCAGACAATCGGCGTCAGATCCGGAAGCCGGTCGCCCCAGACCGGTGACGAGAGCTCCGGCTCCCGGGCGCGCATCCAGTTCTGGTTGCCCTGGACGGTGTTGATCTCGCCGTTGTGGGCGAGCAGTCGAAACGGCTGCGCCAGGAACCAGGTCGGAAAGGTGTTGGTGCTGTACCGCTGGTGGAAGACCGCGAGCGTCGCCTCGTACGAGGGGTTCTGAAGATCCAGGTAGAATCGCCGCAGCTGCGGCGCGACGAACAAACCCTTGTAGACCACCGTGCGCGAGGAGAACGAGGGGATGTAAAAGTCGGTCAACCCGTCGCGGGTCGCCTCGCGCTCGATCCGCTTGCGCGCGTGGTAGAGGGCGCGCTCGAAGCTCAACCCGTCCAGACCAGACGGACGGGCCATGACGACCTGCTCGATCTTCGGCTGCGAGGCGTAGGCTTTCTCCCCGAGACAGCTATCGTCGACCGGGACCTCTCGCCAGAACGCGATCGAAACGCCCTCGGCGGCGAGCGCCCGCTCGACAATCGCCCGGACGCGCGCCCGGGCGTCGGGAACCGCCGGCAAGAACAGCATCCCTACCGCCAGGGCATCCGCGTCGACCGGTATTCCGCGTCGCGCGGCCTCTTCCGTCAGCAAACGGCGCGGCAAGGGAGTCAGAATCCCCGCCCCGTCGCCGGTTTTCGCATCCGCGGAAACCGCACCCCGATGGGTCAGGTTGACGACAGACTCGATCGCCAGCTCGACGACGCGGTGCGAGGGGCGGCCGGAAACGTCGGCGACGAATCCAGTGCCACAGGCGTCGTGCTCGAGCGAGGGGTCGTAGAGGGTGTGGGAATAAGCGCTACGTAGGTGATCGCTGTCCATGATGGCCGTTCCCCCCTGTCGATTCGCCCCCGTGGTCTCGGGGGGATTTGGGAGTATTTCGGCGACTCGCCGCTGAAGGACGCGCCGCGTGGGCCAGGTCTGGCCCAAATAACACGGAGCCCCGGCGGTGCACCGCCGGGGCGACGCTGCCTGCTCAAGAACAGCCCGACCACTTCGTTCAGGCTATCCTGTGCATGGAATGTGCACAATGAAGTCTAGCATCGGGCCGCGAACCCCGTCAATGGAGAAGTGACAGAAATTTAACGAGCGATTGTGACAATTTGCACAAAAAATCACCGCATGTATACAGGTTATGGCCGATGGAATCGTTCAACTTGTCTAGTCACGCCGCCCCTGGACTTCTATCCGTCGCCCCGGCTCTTTCGTGCTATGATGAAGCAAAGGTCGAGTGTCGGTCCAGGACAATGCGATGAACACGCGATCGGATGCGGTGATCGTCAGCGCGGTGAGAACACCGATCGGCAAGTTTCTCGGCTCGCTCGCCGGACTCACCGCCCCTCGACTCGGCGCGTTGGCGATTCGCGCGGCGATCGAGCGCGCCGGTCTCGACCCCGGCCAGATCGACGAGGTTTACGTGGGAAACGTGGTCTCGGCCGGGCTCGGACAGGCGCCGGCCCGCCAGGCCGCGATCGGCGCCGGATTTCCCTCGTCGGTTCCCACCACGACGATCAATAAGGTCTGCGGGTCCGGCCTCAAGGCGGTGATGCTCGCGGCGCAGGCGATTCGCGCCGGCGACGGCACGGCCTACGTCGCCGCCGGCATGGAGAGCATGAGCAACGCGCCGTACCTCCTTCCGGAGGCGCGCTCCGGCTACCGGCTCGGCCACCGTCAGGCGGTCGACGCCAACATCCGCGACGGGCTCTGGTGCTCCTTCGTCGATCAGCACATGGGGATGCTCGCCGAGCACATCGCCGAAATCTGCGGTGTGTCGCGCGAGGAACAGGATGCCTTCGCGCTTCTCAGTCATCGCAAAGCGGTGGAAGCCCAGCGGAGCGGAGCATTCGCCGACGAGATCGTTCACGTCGACGTTCCGCGACGTCGAGGCTCGCCGCTCACCGTCGCGGCGGACGAGACACCGCGGCCGGATACCTCGCCGGAGGCACTCAGCGGCCTTCCGCCCGTCTTTTGCGAGGGGGGCACCGTCACCGCTGGTAACGCTCCGGGCCTGAGCGATGGCGCCGCGGCGCTCGTGGTGATGGAACGGCGGCGCGCGGAGCGAGAATCGCTGCCGATCCTCGCCACGATCCTCGGATACGCAAGCGCGGCCCTCGATCCGAAAATGATCTTCGCCGCGCCGCCGCTGGCGATTCGCGCGCTGCTCGAGCGGACCGGACTCGCCCTCGACGACTTCGACCTCATCGAGGTCAACGAAGCCTTCGCCGCCCAGATCCTGGCCAACCAGAAAGAGCTGGGATGGGATGCCGCGCGACTGAACGTGAACGGCGGCGCGATCGCGCTGGGCCATCCCCTTGGCGCGACCGGCGCCCGCGTTCTGGTCACCCTCGTTCACGCCCTGCGGCGGCGCGGTCTTCGCCGTGGACTGGCCGCTCTCTGCCTCGGCGGGGGAGGCGCCGTCGCCGTCGCCGTCGAGGCGGGATGACCACCATGCTCCGTTGAAGCTTTATGAAAGGACGTATCTCTTCGCGCCCTGGGAGTGTTATCTATTCAGTCAGGGTCCGATGAGTTATCTTAAGCACGACGAGATCAACGGTGACTAGTGCCCGACCAGGGCGGGGTGGCGGGGCACCGATGCGGGGCGCCCTTTGGGCCGGGTGCCCTGATTCTGTGCTAGATGACGGAACAGTGAAAAGAGGACCATCTTTCGCGGGGCGCTTTCGGCCATCTTCCGCCGCGGGCATCCCGAGCGGGAACCGAGAATGACTGACGTGAAAACACGGCGCGCGTCATCGAACGGTCGAGCGACCGTCGCGACGACGAGTCAACAGATCGAAGAATTACACCGCTTGCGCGCCGCCGGTCGCCTGGGCGGTGGTCAGGCGCGCATCGACGCGCAGCACGCACGGCGCAAGCTGACGGCGCGCGAGCGGCTTGAGTTGCTGCTCGACCCGGGCAGCTTCAACGAGATCGATGCTTTCGTCACCCACCGGGCGACCGATTTCGGACTGGCCGATCAGAAGTTCCTCGGCGACGGGGTCGTGACCGGCTGGGGAAAGATCGACGGGCGAACCGTCTTCATCTTCGCCCAGGACTTCACGGTGATCGGCGGGACCGTCTCCGAGACGCACGCGGCGAAGATCTGCAAGATCATGGATCTCGCGCTCAAGAACGGGGCGCCGGTGATCGGGCTTTGCGACGGCGGCGGGGCGCGGATCCAGGAGGGCGTTACCAGCCTCGGCGGATACGCCGACATCTTCCTTCGTAACACTCTGGCCAGCGGCGTCATTCCCCAGATCTCGGCGATCATGGGACCGGCGGCCGGGGGCGCGGTCTATTCGCCGGCCCTCACCGACTTCGTCGTGATGGTCAAAGAGACCAGCAACATGTTCATCACCGGCCCAAGCGTCATCAAAGCCGTCACCCACGAGGACGTGACGATGGAGGACCTCGGCGGGGCCATGGTCCACAACACCCGAAGCGGCGTCGCGCACTTCGCGGCCGAGAATGAGGAAGAGAGCCTTTACATCGTCCGGCGCCTGCTCAGCTTCATGCCCCAGAACAACCTCGAAGATCCGCCGACGGTCCGCTGCGACGACGATCCGGGGCGCATGGACCCCGAGCTGAACGATGTCGTGCCGGACAACCCGAACAAGCCATACGACATGAAAGAAGTCATCAGCCGGATCGTCGATGCTGGCGACTTCTTCGAGATCGCCGAGCATTTCGCTCAAAACATCATCATCGGATTCGCCCGGTTCAACGGACGCGCGGTGGGAATCGTCGCTCAACAACCCAGCATCCTGGCCGGCGTGCTCGACATCGACGCGTCGGTCAAGGCCGCCCGCTTCGTCCGCTTCTGCGATTGCTTCAACATCCCGCTGGTGACCCTGGAAGACGTACCGGGCTTCCTGCCCGGCGTCGCGCAGGAGCACGGTGGGATCATCCGCCACGGCGCCAAGCTGCTCTACGCGTACTGCGAGGCGACGGTGCCGAAGATCACCGTCATCACCCGCAAGGCCTACGGCGGAGCCTACTGCGTGATGAACAGCAAGCACATCCGTGGCGATCTGGTCTACGCCTGGCCAACCGCCGAGATCGCCGTCATGGACGGTCCGGGCGCGGTCGACGTCGTGATGAAGCGCGAGATTCAGCAGTCGGCCGACCCCGAGGCAACCCGGCGCCGCCTTATCGCCGAGTACCGCGAGCGCTTCGCGAATCCGTACATCGCGGCGTCGCGCGGGTTCATCGACGACGTGATCGAGCCACGCGAGACCCGCCCGCGGGTCATCGCCGGGCTCGAGCTCCTGAAGAACAAACGCGACACCAATCCACCAAAAAAGCATTCGAACATGCCGCTGTGAGTCAGAACGTATTCACGACCTTCCGGAAAGTGCTCGTCGCGAACCGTGGCGAGATCGCGGTTCGCGTCCTCCGGGCGTGCGCCGAGCTCGGGCTGCGAACCGTCGCGGTGTTTTCCGAGGCCGACCGACACGCGCTGCACGTTCGGTACGCCGACGAGGCCTACTGCATCGGCCCGCCACTCGCCCGCGAGAGCTACCTCTCGATCGACAAGATCATCCAGGTCGCGCGTGACAGCCACGCCGAGGCGATTCACCCTGGCTACGGCTTTCTATCGGAGAACGAGAGCTTCGCCCAGGCGTGCCTCGACAACGATATCGTCTTCATCGGGCCCCGGCCGGAGAGCATCGCCGCGATGGGCGACAAGATCGCCGCGCGGCGAATGGTTCAGGCGGCCGGGGTGCCGGTGGCGCCTGGCAGCGACGGACCGGTGCCCACCGTCGACGAAGCGCGGGCCTTCGCCGAGAAGATCGGCTATCCGATCCTCTTGAAAGCGGCGGCCGGCGGGGGCGGCAAAGGAATGCGCACCGTGCGCACCGCCGACGAGCTGCCCAGCGCCTTCCGCATGGCAGCGAGCGAGGCGAGGTCGGCGTTTGGCGACGATACCCTCTACCTGGAAAAGCTCCTCGATGGCGTGCGTCACGTGGAGATTCAGGTCCTCGCCGACCGTTACGGAAGCGTCGTCCACCTCGGCGAGCGCGAATGCTCGATCCAGCGCCGCCGCCAGAAGCTGATCGAGGAAGCGCCGTCCACCGTGGTCGACGAGAGCCTGCGCAAGCGCATGGGCGAGGTCGCGGTCCGGGCGGCCCA
>JAJPKB010000187.1 GCA_021323915.1 Chloroflexota bacterium
CCAGCAGCGAAGCGAAAGCCAGCGCTTCCGCCTGGGCCCAGTCCACCGCTCCGTCGGGCTCGACGGCGGCGCGGCGTCGCTCGAGCCATCGCACCAGCTTGGGATTCACGGTGAACCCGGCCGGCACCGAAAGCATCGCGCTGTTCAGCTCCTTCAAGCGCTCCGCCGACACTGCCGTTACGATGGGAGAGACCGGGGTAGCAGGCTCCGAGGTGGGCGAGGCGGCCTCGACCGGCGGATCCGCCGCCTGGAATTGGGATTGAAGGCGCTCCGTGGCTTCGCGAAGCATGCCTTCCGCCTCTGACGGCGGAACTTCGCCCCTGCGGGCCAGGTGCTCCGCCCAGATCGCGCGGACGGTCGGGTGACCTTGAATCGCTCGGTAAAGGAGCGGCTGAGTGTAGCTCGGCTCGTCTGCCTCGTTGTGCCCCCAGCGACGGTATCCGATGAGATCGATCAGGAAGTCTTTATGGAACTGCTCGCGGTAGGTGTGGGCCAGGCGCATCGCCGCGATGCAAGCCTCCGGATCGTCGGCGTTGACGTGAACGATCGGAATCTCGTAACCCTTGGCGAGGTCGGACGCGTACATCGTCGAGCGCGCCGACGACGGCGGCGTCGTGAATCCCAGTTGATTGTTGGTGATCAGGTTAATCGAGCCGCCGGTCGTGTACCCCGCCAGGCGCGAGAGATTGAGGGTCTCGGCGACGATTCCCTCACCGGCGAACGCCGCGTCGCCGTGAATAATGCAGGCGAGCGCCCGGTCGGAGACACGAGTTGGCGCGCCCGGTACGTCTCGTCGCTCGTTGGCGGCGCGGCACATTCCCTCGACGACTGGATTAATGAATTCGAGATGGCTCGGGTTGGGCGCGAGTGAGACCAGCATGCCAACCGGTTGTCCATCGTGGTAGGCGGTCCGGGCGCCGAGGTGATAGGTGACATCTCCGGTCCAACCGATGCCGGCGCGCTCAGACGGTGGCACGCTTTCTGCCGCGCCAGCGCGGCGCAGCTCGGCAAAGATGTCGGCAACCGGCTTTCCCAGCACGTCGGCGAGTACCGAGAGGCGACCGCGATGAGCCATTCCCATCCAGAGCGACTGGGTTCCGTGCTCGGCAGCGCACCCGATCAGCTCGAGGAGCATCGGGACGAGGACGTCGAGGCCCTCGATCGAGAAGCGCTTTTGGCCGGGAAAGGCCCGGTGAAGGAAGTGCTCGAACGCTTCCACGTTGGTCAGCTGCCGAAGGATGGCGCGCGCATCGATTGGCTCGTTGTGATCGTGAAACCGCTGCGTCTCGACGACGTGCTGAAGCCAGATCCGCTCCCCGGCGCTCTGGACGTGTCGAAACTCGTAGCCGGTGGTCCCGCAGTAGATCTGGCGGAGCGTGGCCATCGCGACTGCCGCGTTCGGCGCCGAGGCAGCTGGCGGTCCGCCGACCACCGACGCCGGCAGGCGACGGAGGTCATCGTCGGTGAGCCCATACGTGGAAAGCTCGAGCGACGGGTCGCCCGGCGGCGGCGTTCCGAGCGGATCGAGCTGGGCGGCCAGGTGGCCGTAGGCGCGAATCGCCCGGGCGAGGTTCGACGCTCCGACGATCTGGTCCACGGTGACCGCGGGCAACGACGGCGCAGCTTCCTCGGCGGCCCTGGCATGCGGTCGGGTCCAGGCGCTGAACCAGGAGCGCATGTTGGCGGGGACCGATTCCGGTTGGCGAAGGTAGCGCTCGTACTGCTCGATGACGTAGCCGGCGTTGAGGCCGAGAAATTCTTCCAGGTCACTCGGCTGTTTTGTTTGGGTCGTGGTGTCCATTGCACTTTATTATATCGCTGATTCGTCGCTTCGAGCCGTCAAGTCTGTACGATCGCCCTGATTCCCGTGTATCATGAAGTACCTGGGTGTACAATAAGTTGGCTATCCTGGCGCAGAGGAGGGGTGCAAGGTGGGCCTGCTGGATCGCGTGCGAGATATCGTTCGGGCAAACGTGAACGACGTTATCAACCGCGCCGAGGACCCTGAGAAGGCGCTCGATCAGATGGTCGCGGACCTGAATGAGAATCTAATCAAAGTACGCCAGGCGGCCGCGCTGGCGATCGCGGCGCAGAACCGCCTGCAGGCGGAATACGATCAACGGTTGAAGGCGGTGCAGGACTGGCAGCGACGGGCCGAGCTGGCGGTCGACCGCGGCGACGACAACCTGGCGCGCGAGGCGCTCCGGCGTAAGCTCCAGTACCAGCAGGAGGCTGATCAGCTGCGGGGGAGCGTTCAGGCCCAGGGCGCGCACCTCGACGAATTGCGAGCGAACGTTCAGGCGCTGGAGTCGAGAATCCAGCAGACGATCGCCCAGCGCAATCAACTGGTCGCCCGATACCGAACCGCGCAAGCGTCTCAGCGACTCGATCAGGAGTTGTCGAAGACCGGCGACGTCAACGGCGTCATGGGGCGTTTGGAGAGTCGAACGGTCGACGCGGAAGCCCAGGCGGCAGCGTACCATGAGCTGAGCCGTGACAGCCTCGAGGATCGATTCGCCCAACTGGAGCAGGGCGACAACGTCGAAGACGAGCTAGCGGCTCTGAAGAAGCACCGTTTGCTGGAAGACGGCCAGCACGAGCGGTAGGTGGTCTGGAGGTCAGTGGTGAGAAAGAGTGACCGTTTGTTGTTCGCGGTCGTCCTTGCCGTCGCGGTCTTGCTGGATTTTGCCGTTCCCGCGCTCGCCTTCGGCGGAGGCGTCGGCGGCGGCAGCAGCTTTGGCAGGGGACTCGGCGGAGGGACTGGCGGTGGCTTGCCTGTCGGCGGAGGTGGCGGATTCGGCTTCCCGATCTTCTTCCCGATGTTTGGCTTCGGGGGCGGCATCCTGCCGATCCTGCTGTTCCTCTTCTTTATCTGGTTGAGTCGGCGCGCGTCGACGCCATCTGGCGCTGGAACAATGTTGCCAGCGCGCCCGTCTGATGTGAACCTGATCAAGCTCGAGATCGGCTTGTTGGCGACCGCCAAGGACGTGCCTTCGGCGCTCCACCGCCTCGTATCGACGATCGATACGTCGACCGATCTGGGATTGTCGCAGCTGCTTCAGCAGTCGGCGCTGCTTCTCTTGCGCAACCAGCAGTACTGGCACGCCGCCAGCTACGACTACCGCAAAGTTCGTTACGGCGAAGCCGAGTCAGCCTTCAACAGTCTGACGATGCAGGCCCGCTCGAAGCTGAGCTACGAAACGATCTCCAACGTCGGCGGCATTCGACAGGTGGACACCGAACACCTGCCGCCACCGGTCGACTCGATCGCTCCGGGCGATTACATCGTCGTCGTGCTGATCGTCGCGAGCAGCGCGCCGCTGCACCTGCATCCCGCGCGCACGGCGGACGAGGTACGAGAGCAGGTCGCGGAGATCGCGGCAGCCGCCGGATCGAACCTGGAAGCGGTCCAGGTGATCTGGCACCCGGACAGCACCGACGAATCGCTCAGCCGCGACGAACTGATGACGTTGTATCCGGAGCTCGCGCCGATCTGAGCTTCGAGTTTGTTTCCGAATGCGAAAGAGGGTGGCCCGACGTCGGGCCACCCTCTTTCGCATAGCCGTGGCGGTGTCAGATCGTCTGGCCAACCGCGACGCCGGTGCCGGTTTGAGACAGCAGCTGTCGGTAGACGTAGGTGATCGCCAGCAGCACCGTCGGGATGGCGACAAGCAATCCGAGGAGCAGGACGAGTAACCCGACGAACTCGATGAGCCCCAGCAGGATATCGAAGCCCAACAGCTTCCACTTGACGCCTCGGGTGAGCTCGGAGCTCTTCGACAGAGCGGCAAAGGGGCCCAGTCCCTGGTCCACGACCAGGAACGGAGCGAACTGAAACCGGAGCGCGAGGTAAATCCCGGGGATCACGAACAGGATCAAGCCAATGGTGATGATGATGCCGAGCAGAACCGACGTGACGAGATAATTGACGAAGAGAGGTCCTCCGGAGAATAGGTCGTCGTAAGTGGCCGGCTGGCGCTCGACGAATTTCAGCGCGATCCTGATCACCCCGATGCCGACAAAGACCTCGATGACGAACGCGAGGATCTCGAAGAGGGCGTACAGCCCTGGACTGGATTGCTGGAACGCCCTGGCGATTCCGGACGGTATCCCCTCGGCGAGTAAGACGATGATCGTCAGGACGATGAAGAAGCCCAGGTTGCCCCAGGTCGTCTTCCAACCGAAGCTGATAGCTTCACCGATCGAGAAGTTGCGCGTTGCCATGTCCTGCCTCCCCATGGAATCATTCGACGGTCAAAGTGAATAACACCCGGGCACCTCGGCCGGCACGCGTTTCCGGAAATGGCACACGGCTTGCGGCCGGCTGTTGTGATGATTCATTCAAATCGGTCTGAAAATCGCTTGCGGCGCCCACGCCGCTATGCGCTCGGAGACGGCAGGCACGACCTCGCGCTATTCCTGATCCTGGTCGCGGTATTCGTGGTCATGGCGCTGGTTGCCCTTGCCGCGCTCGGGCGCGTCCCGCTGCCCCTGGCGTAGACGGTCCGCGCGCGGACAGCCTGTCCACTCGAACGAGTCGCCACGCTCACCGTCGAAGCGCCGTCGCGTTACAAGCTTCGTGCCTGGCCCCCTCTTTCGGGGCGCGGCACGCCATGGGTGAGCCTCGCCTTTCGCCGCTCATTCGCGCGTTGTGATACACTGTATCTATCTATCTATCTTTGGCTCACCACGGAGCGTGCAAGTTGGCGTCGGGCCAGGTCTGGGCGCGGGTCTACTACAACGTCAGCCTCATCGAGACGGATTCCAAGGACGAGCTGGATGGACTCCTGACCCTCCACGGTCTCGATCGGTTTGTCGTGGCGCGAATTTCGGATCGCGCGGTGATCGTCGATAGTCAGCAACGGAACCAGATCGCCCGGGCGCTCGCCCGCCTGGGCCGGCCACACCGGATCACCGATCTCCTGCCACGAGTGCCCGGAGCGGAATGACCGGAATGGCGCGTCTCGCGATGGATCTCAACCTCGATGCCCTACCTGACCTGGAGTGGTACAACGCGACATCGCTTCGGACGATGCTCCGGTGGCGGAGCGAGCAATGGCGCGACGTCAAGTCCAAGTCGGAAGTCGTTCATCTCCTGACGCGCTGCCTTCAGGATCCGTCGTCGATTCGTCTCGCGCTGGCCAGCCTCGACCCGATCGCGAATGAAGCGCTCTCGCTTCTCAAACGCAAGGGAGGGGTGATGCCGCTGGCCGCCATGACCGGTCAGCTCGCGGCCTGGCATCCTCAGCTGGATCCTGCGAAACTGCGCGCGGCGCCCTCCGAGCTGGTGCGGCGAGCGCTGGCGTTCTGGCACAACCCGATGGCGAGCTATCGGCGTCCGTCCGTTCACGATATTCAGCGTCCGGCCACCGACAACATCCACTCGGTCGTGATCTACTCGCCCGCCCAAATCCTTCATTACTTCGACGCGTCCGGGCCTCCCTGCGACGTCGGCCTCACGCCGGTCGGGCCGGTGGCCGCGCTTTCATCTCCGTCGACCTGGCAGCAGAACATTCTTGGCTTTCTGCGGGCGATCGAAACGCGCGCGCCACGCATTCTGCAGTCTGGAGGCATTGGTGCGCGCGATCGCGAAGCGCTGGTCCAGGCGGTCGGCCTCGACGGCGAGGTGCCCGGCGCCCCCCGGCTGTCGCCCGCCAGCTTCTACCGGACCATCCTTGAAGCGGCTGGCTTGCTGGAGGTGACCGGCGATCGACAGCTCCGAACTACGCCGGACGTGTCCAGGTTCGTGGCCCTGCCACCAGCACGTCAGGCGCGCGCCCTGCTGGATGCGTGGCTCGCGTCCGACGAAAACGAGCTGCTGGCGCTCGGCCATCTGCGCTGCGAGCGGCACGCAAACGCCCCGCGGGTGACGCCGGATCCGGAGCAACCGCGCCACGCTCATCGACGGTTGGTGGATCTACTCCGCGACCGCGCTCGGCCGGGCCAGTGGTATAAGATTGCCGACGTGTCGCGCCTCGCGCGGTACCAGGACGTCGAGTTTCTCGTCTCGTGGCTGGACCCGTCGCCGTATCGCTGGAACGGCTATCAATATATTTACGATCGGGATCACCTTCGCTACCCCCCGTATCCGGGCGTGACGCTCGAGGATTCGCGCGGACGTCCTCGCTCGCTCGAAATGGGAACGGATTGGGACCTCGTCGAAGGGGCTTTCATTCGGGCGGTCTTTCACGGACCGCTTACCTGGCTCGGGCTGGTGGAGTGCCGAACGAGGCCCGACGCCGGGGACGTCTTCGCGATCAGCTTGCTCGGGGCGCAGGTTCTGGATTTGAGCGGGAGCGTCGCCGCGCCGGCCATCGACGAGATCTCGTCGCATCGGGACTCGCTGATCGTTCAACCGAACTTCGACGTCGTCGTCTACGAGCCGGATGAGCGACCGGAGCTGCTGTATAATCTGGATCGCTTCGCTGAGCGCGTTTCCCGCGATCGCCTGGCGATTTTCCGTTTGACGGATGCGTCGGTCAGCGCGGGGCTGCAGCTCGGACTTCGGATCGACCACGTGATCGACCTCCTTCAGCAAACGGCCCGTACTCCGCTTCCGCAGAACGTTGTCTTCACCCTCCGTGACTGGGCACGCCGCTTCGAGGCGGTCCATTGGATCCGCAACGCCTGGCTGATCGAGGCGCCGGACGAGGCGACGCTCGACCGATGGCTGGCCGAGCCGGTGGTCGCGAAGGCCGTCGAGCGTCGGCTTTCGCCGACGGTGGGGCTGTGCGTCGCCGAGCGTCCGACCGAGCTCGTGGGGATGCTGTTCGGGCTCGGGGCCGACGTCAGAACGGTGGATGCAACGACCCCTTTGATGCCGTGCGGCTGGGCCGAAGGAGATACCACCGTGGCGATTCCGGCCGGCGATACCAGCTTCTACCTCCGCCGTGCCCTTGAAGAGGTCGCCGAGCCGTCGAGTGAAAACGACCGCGCCTGTCGGTACGAAATCACCCGTGGCTCGGTGCAGGCGGCGCTGCACGACGGCAAGGGCGTGGGACAGATCCTGGGCGTTGTCGAGAAGGTGCTCCGCCAGGCGCTGCCCGGCGGAATGCGAGTGCGAATCAAAGGCTGGGCCGGCGAATACGCGCCGGTAACGCTTGGGCAGGTGGGAATAATCGTCGCGCCGGACGCCGGCGCCCTGCATGACCTTCGGGCCGACCCGGCCTTCGCCGGCGCGATTATCCTGATGGTCTCGCCGACGGCGGCGATCGTCGACAGGGGCGCGCTCGAGCGCATCGAGGGCGCGCTGGCCGAAAGTGGAATCGCCGTGAAGCTCTACGACTCGAAGACGGTGCGTCTGCTGTAGCTCGATCGCGTATCAACGGCTGCCGACCGACCGGCAGGGCGGTCCGAACGCGGCGGGACGGTTGTCTCAATGAAAAGGGGTGGGGTTACCTATAACGACTCGCGATCCTTAGCTCGGACATATAGCGCTTCGTGATGCCACCGTCGTAGCGAGAGTCGATGAGGGACTTGATGCAGGCGAGCAAATTTGTTCTCGCCTCCGGTGCGAGCGCGCGGTGCCCCGAATAGCTCATGAGCGTCTCGATGTACGCCGACGTTGAGTACGGCAGGTCCCACTCGTAACGACGGAATGCCGCTGGCCCAAATCGACCGGATCGATCCAGCTCCTCGCTGTCGTGGGGGATCGTTGTCGCAGGCTGAAGGCGCAATCCAATGGGGGTGTTCGTGGGGTCCCAGCGCTCGTAGCACGCCTGGGCCTCGTTGAAGAAGTCCGTATCGCCGCCCGCGACGTGGTGCGTGCTAACGGTTGCCAGCGTGCCGCCGACCCGGAGAGCGTCGGCGGCCTTCAAAACGCGAACGGCCGGGTCGATCCAGTGAAAGGCCGTGGCGGCAAAGACGACGTCGAAGGGCTCGGCTGGAAGCGGCCAGTCCTCGAACGATGAGTTGACGACCTGGACGGAGGGAAAGCCGGCGAGTTTTCGCTGGGCAACGGCGGCCATGCTGGCCCCTAATTCGACACAGATGATGTTACAGCCTCGCTCGGCGAGCGGAATGGTTGCCTGGCCGGTCCCGCAACCGATCTCAAGGACCCGACACCCCGGACCGATACCAGACAGAGTCGCCAGGTCGGCGAAGAGTGCCGCGGGATAGCCCGGGCGCGCGCGATCGTACAACTCGGCGTCTTCGTTGAACGTCTCGCGCAACCGCCCGCGGTCCGGCTGTTCCACTACGAGCTCCTCGCACGGTATAGGTATGGAATCAGGTCGTTCACGCCAACGGCAGGTTGGCCTTCGCGTCCAAGCTGAAGTCGGAGCGGAACCCGGCCTCGAACCGGTAGAATCCAGCCGCCGCGATCATCGCGGCGTTGTCGGTGCAGAGCGAGATCGGCGGGTAAATGACCGGGCGGCCGATCTGGCGATCCATCTCCGAGCGGAGCAGCGCGTTGGCCGCGACTCCGCCGGCCAGGAGCACCTGGCGCACTCCAAACTCCTCGGCGGCACGTTTCGTCTTTGTCACGAGCACGTCGGCCACCGACTCCTGGAAGCTCGCGGCGACGTCCGCCCGCGTCAGGCCCGGTTGATCGTCCATCCCTTCGGCGACGCGCAGGACGGCCGTCTTCAAGCCGCTGAAGCTGAAGTCGTAGGTGCCCTCGAGCCAGGCCCGCGGCAGCCGTAGCTTCGACGGATCTCCCTGCGCCGCCAGCTTCTGGATCGCCGGGCCGCCCGGATACCCGAGGCCCAGGATCCGCGCCACCTTGTCGAATGCCTCGCCCGCCGCGTCGTCGAGGGTGCGCCCCAGAACTCGATAGGTGTTGTGGCCGGTCATGAGCACTAAGTCTGAATGGGCACCGGACACGATCAGGCAGACCGTCGGAAAGTCGATGACCGCGCCGGTGAGCCAGTTCGCGTAGATGTGTCCTTCGAGGTGGTTGATCCCGACGAGCGGAAGATGGCGCGCGAAGGCGATTCCTTTTCCGGCGTTCAGTCCAACCAGGAGCGCCCCGATCAAACCTGGGCCGCAGGTCGGCGCCACGCAGGCGATGTCGCCCCAGTCGACACCGGCCTGGGCGAGCGCTCGCCGAATCGTGGGAATCATTGCCAGCACGTGCTGACGCGACGCCACCTCCGGAACGACGCCGCCAAACGCCTCGTGGATGTCGATTTGAGACGCAACGACGTTCGAAAGAATCTCTCGGCCATCGCGCACCACCGCCGCCGACGTTTCGTCGCACGAGGTCTCGATGCCCAGCACGTTGATCGCGGTCGTCATGACTGAGACTCCGGTAAAGGATACCGGTAGATTTTATCACCATCGAGAACGTAGAGGCTGTTTCCGGCATCGGAGACCGCGAGGTCCGTCATCTGGGAGAGGATGGTCGGGTCGGTCGCCGCGCTGAGCGTCCGCTGGTAAGCGCCCGACCGCGACATTTGAATGATCCGCGCATGGGCAGGATCGCCGACAAAAACCGAGTCCGCGTCAAGCGCCAGGCCACTCGGGTGCGCCGGAAGCAGGTCGCTCGGCGGACCGGCGAAGCCGGCCGGCTTGCCCTGGGTGAACCTTTGAACCTGACCGGTCGCGTGCAAGAGGTAAAGGTCGCCGTCGACGGCGAAATCGACCACGTCGCTCACGTCGACCTGGGCGTCCGGCGCGAAGTAGCTATACACCGGCCCGTCGAATCCGCTGTTCTGCGACGGGTACGTCGCGAGCGTCTGCTGGGACGGGCTGACCGCGTACAGGCTGCCGTCGAAACCGCTGATCGCGGACACTGCGCTCCACGAACCGGGGTCGCGCAGCTCGAGGACCGTCAAGCCGTTGGTCGGCTCGTACTGGATCAGAAAACCAGACGAATCGAGAGCGAGGAGCGACCCGGCGGTCCACTTCGGACCTTCTGGCATCCAGGCCATGCTCGAGATCTTGCCAACTGCCGATGGACCGATCCGATCGCCGGATTGAACGAGGACCGGATTGGGACTCGAGCTCACGCTCGTGCCATCGGTCGAGAACAGATACTTGTAGATGCGGCTGTCGGCCCGGTCGAGAACGTACAGGTCCGATCCGCTGACGATCATCTGATCGCTCCTGGTTGGCAGCGTAACGATCGTCGACGGAACCGGCAAGTCGACGATTCCGCTCGCCGCCTGGTACTCACGGCGAATCCGGGCGGCCGTGGTGATCGTGAACGCATCATCGGGACGAGCGGACAACGCCTGGCTGGCCAGTTGATTGGCCTGATCGAGCAGGTGGCGGCGAACCAGAGGATCGCTCTGCCCCATGGCGTCGCCTTCCAGCTGTTGAGCCTGCGACAGGTTGGACATGGCGCTGGTGAACGGGGCGCCGCCCTGGACGATGCTGGCAACGATCAACACTCCGAGGTAGCCCACCAGGAACAGGATCGCGACGACCGCGAAGGCGACCGCGACCTGCGAGGGGCGGCGTGGCAGCACCACGAGGCGCGGGTAGGCTGCCCGTCGCGGGGTGGGCTCGACGTCACCCCACTCGACCTCGATCGGGGAGAATCGACCGGTCGAGCTCTGCTCCGGGACCTCGAGCTCCGAGTCGTCGATTGAGTCGTCGGCGGCCTCATCGGGCGTGGAATGATTCCAGATCGCGAAGGCTGGGAGCCTTGGCAGGCGGGCGGCTGATCGCGTTGTCCCGGCAACGGAAGGCGGGCTTTCGTCAACGGCTCGCGCTTCCTCGCGCTCCTCCATCTCGGGAACGATCACCAGCGCGCGGAAGGCCCGCGCGCCGCGGTGGCCTCGACCAATCGATCGCAAGCCTTCCACGACGCGATCCGGCCGCCCACGTAGGGCGTCGTCGGAATGCTCTCCGACGAGATCGATCAGGCCCGTCGAGGTGAGGATGACGGCGGTCGGCGCGTCAAGGATGCGATGGTGCAGCTCGACCTCGACATCGTCAGATTGTCCCACCAGAGCTGGTGGACGTCTGCCGTCGCGGGGCGTGCCGCGGCCGAATCGCTCGCCTCGATCGGTACGGATCAGATAGGCGAGCCCCTGGCCGGCGAGGGCGAAATACGCTTCCCCATCTCGGACGACCGCGCAGCACACGGTCGCGAATTCTCGTTCCGAGCGGAGGCTGCGCTCGTTATCATCGAAGAGATCACGATTGACGGTTTGAATGGCGCGTACGAGCGCCGAGGTCAAGGATCCCGATCGGTCGTGGTAGAAATGACGCGCCACGTCCTGGCGCAGCCGGTTCATGGTCGACGCGGACTCTTTACCCTCGACGTCGACCATGACGTACAGAAGGCCTTTGCGCGACTTACCTCGTGGTGGGTCGATCGGCCCGGACAGGCGATCCGACCACCGCCCCTGGGCGTAGCTGAACTCAAACACGTGGGGCGGCATTTCGCCGTTCAAGGACTCATATCGTTCAGGCTCTCTGGTGGGGCTGGGACCCGCCGAGTATACCAGAGAGCGGTTGCTCGGGACAAATTTGTTCGGACGTGTCGTTGTGACCATCGCGTTGATCAGTGCCCTCCGCGGCTGGACCGGGAAGTCCGCGCGTTGCGCGACCGCCGGTCTCGGATCGGAGACGTCAGGAGCGCCGCCGCTTATTCGCTACCCGTTGGTTGTACCACAGAGAGGCTCGTCGCTGAAGTCAGAAGACTATAAAGGTGAGTAGATCTCGACGGTGTGCCCGGCCGGGTCGCGAAGGCTGGCCACTCGCAATCCCCACGGGGCGTCGGAGGGCTCGCGATCGAAGGTCACGCCATCCGCCATCAGGCGACGGCAGAACGCGTCGACGTCGAGCACTTGAAAGTGAATCTGAATTCGCTCCGGGTGCTGCGCCGGCGCGCCCCGGTGAAGACCCAGCATCGCCCCCTCGGTCCCAACGAGTCTGACAAACTGCCCGGAATCGGTTTCCGCTCTGAGTCCAAGATGTCGGACGTACCAGTCGCGAACCGTCTCGACCTCTGAGACAAACAATGTGATGTAGGTGAGTGAAATGTCCATGGGCCTCCCTCGTCATTGCTCGATCGCAAGTGGGCCAAACCTCGCGACGCCGTCGCCGCGCCCCGCGACGGGTAGCCGGCCAGATCCATCGTAGAGCCCGACCTCGATCCAGGCGTTTCCCGGTGGTGTGCCCGCCGGAACCACGATGCCGTGACGGTCGACGATCGTCCCGTGCCAGCTGGTCGTTGGATCGAATCCATCCACCGGCTTCGTATCCTGCTGGGCGATGGTCTGGCCACGCTGGTCGACGAGGTGAACGAAGACGGTCAGGTCGCGCGCGAGCGGATGCTCGGCCCGCCAGGTCAGCCGCACCAGAGCGAGGTCGCCGGGCCTGACCGCTTTCGAATAGGCGACGCCAACCAGGCCGACCCCATCCGCGAAGCTGATGCCCGGCGCGCGATCGGGCCCGAGGGACGCGCCGGTCAAAAACGGGTGAACGTCCGAGTCGTCGAGGCCGGTCGAGTTGACTGGGAAGGCGTGATGAGCCAGCCAGCCCTCCACGTCGCGCTGTCCGTTTCCAAGGACGCCGTGGTATTCGACGAGCCAGATCGTCCGGTCGGTTGTGAGAAGGGGGGTTAGAAGGCGGGCGGCGTTTGCGCTCGCGTCGCGTTCCAGGTAGCCGGTTCCCACCGGGATAGCCGTCCACCGGCGGGGCCGGGGGCTCAGGGCTTCGTAGTAGCCGGCCTGCTCCAGGGTGAGAAAAACGATCTGATCTCGGGCGGACAGGCGTTGATCGAGAAATGCTTGAACGCCTCGCGGGTCCCAGAACGAGATTGGGAGCATCGGCCGCCGATACCAGGAGCCCAGGCTTTCCAAGTTAAGGATCAAAAGAAGGCCGGTGATCAGCCACGCTTTCCAGCGCCCGGCTCGCGAGGCGAGCGCGACGATCAGGAGCAGGTAGACCGGCAAGACGGTCGCGAGATAGCGTGAAGGGACGTCCAGCTTCAACCAGGTCGAGCTTACGGCCAAGGCGAACCCGAAGGTGACGAGCGTCTCGACGAGCGTGAAATCTCCCAGCGGCACCTGAGCCAATCGGCGAAGCCCTGGGACGGTGATGATGCCGATCGCCGCGAGCGCCGCCAGGAGCACCAGCAGGCGGGTGGAGTCGGATCCGGTGACCAGGAGCGACGCCGCTCCCCGAAGATTGTCGAGAAAGCCGGGGCGGGTCGGCGCGTTCGTGGGGCCGCCGCTGACGACGGTGGCGAGCCAGCCCTGGCTCAGGGCGAAACCCAGCCAGGGAACGACGCTCAGGGCGGCGACAACGATCACGCGATAGAGTCGGACGGCGTCGCGACGGATCGCGAGATGAATGGCCTGCCCCAGCAGAGCGCCAACCGCGAGAAAG
>JAJPKB010000545.1 GCA_021323915.1 Chloroflexota bacterium
CGGAACGCCGGTCGCGTGCCGCTGAGATCCTCGACCGAGTCGCGCTCCAGCATGCCGCGGACTTGCGCCGCGCGATCCGGTGGCGTGTGCGCGTTGGCGAGCCAGCGCTCGGCATCCTGGACCACGGTTGTGGTTTCCACCTGTTCGACCTCGAGGACGGCGCCGGCGAACAGGCCGAGCAGCTCGCTTAACGGGCAGGCGCGGGTGTGGGAAGGGTCGCGGAGGTTCTCGAACGCGTTGTGGAAGGCGGCTCGATTGGCGTGCTCGCTGGCGATCATGTCTTCGACCGCGACTTTGCCGCCGGGGCGGGAAACCCGCGTCATCTCGCCAAGGACTTTCCCCGGAGCCTCCAGGTGGTGAAAAGCCAGGCAGCAGATCACCACGTCGAACTCGCCGTCTTCGAATGGAAGTCGCTCGGCGTCGGCCACCTCAAAGCGCACGTTCTTCAACCCGCGCTCCTGTCGGTTGCGTTCGGCGATCGCCAACGGCGCCTCGGTGAGGTCGACGCCGACAACCTCACGGCAGGCGGGCGCGAAGCCGAGCGCGACGTAGCCAGGACCGGTCGCCACTTCGAGCACCCGCGCGTCCGAAGATGGCTGGACCGCGCTGACCAGGCGCGCCGCTCGATCCGGGTTGGAAACGGTAGGATTTGCCGCGTACCGGGCTGCTTGACGGGTGAACTCTTCGCGAACGACCGACTTGTGGTCGCGCGACAACTCTGATCTGTCGGAGGCCATGATCAACTCCTCGGGCAGGACGGGACAATGTCGTGGATCCGGAAAGATTCTAAAAGAATCCTACCACCTGGGGACCGTTCGCTGAACCGTTCCCGAGGAGAACGATGCCAAACCGATCGATCGGAGCATCGGCGTCGAGCAGGTAACGCTCGGTCACGTCGCGCCCCTCGGCGCTGACGGTGATCTCCACTACCTGGCGCCCGCCGGGCAGTTGCCAGGATGGGTGCCGTCCGTCGGTCAGATAGCTTTCGCCGGTCCAGCCCCACGCGCTGGCCGCGTCGACGAACTTCACCGCGAGCGCAACGTCCTCGGCATCGCCGGGATCCATGTCGACGGCGACGCCACGAGAGACCTTGCTGGGATCCGGGAGCATGCGCAGACCCTCGGGTGTCCAGACCGGCGACACCGGCTCGGGCGCGCTCGACCAGCGCAGGGGCATCGCCCGGTTGAAGGCCGGGGTGCCCTCGACGCTGAGAAAACGGGCCGACGCCGTCACTCGGGTGCAGGTGAAGCCACTCAGATTCGTCACCCGAACCCGGGCGAACGCGCCGACCGGCGCCCCGACGCCGTCGCGTAGAAAACCGGAGGATTCTGGCGAGAGTCGAAACAGAGGACGTCTGGTTTCGTGCTCGCGAATCGCCCGCTTGACCTCGGCCTGACGGGCCGGCCGCGAGGAGGAGCCATCGCGGAGATACGCTCGCCCCTCGACGAAATGAACTGGCTCGCCGGAGGGATTGACCCGCGCCTCGACGACGACCATCTCGTTGAAGGCAAGCCAGGCGGTCTGGATTCTAACCGGCGGATCCACCGAGGCCGCGATGCTGCGCAGCCGGCGGTCGACCTCGTCGACCTCGGGAATCGACGACACGTCCAGTCCGACGACGCTGCCGTCGTCGCCGACGCCGAGAAAGACGCTGCCGCCCCTGGGCGCCAGCGCCGCGAACTCCTTGGCGAGGGTGTGGGTCTGGGCCGGAAACGTCTCCTTGAACTCGACGGTCAGACCTTCGAGGGACGCGAGCGCGGCGCGGAGGCTCGACGCGCGATCGGGAACCGGCGTCTCGGCGTGGATGCGGTTGACGACGCCGGCGAGCCCGGGGCCCACCAGGTGAGATACGTCCTGGTCGGGATACTCGCCGCGTCCGGACGTCGCGAAGGACGCACGCCGCAGGTGACGGGCCACGCCGTCGTTCCCGGTCAGGACCGACGCCGCGGGCGCCAGGCGATCCAGCTCCTCGGCGGCGGCACGGGCGCGCTCGATCGCGACGCCGATGGCGTTGATGGCTGCCCTCTCGTCGACCAGGCGCTTGAGATCGTCGAGCGCCCGTCGAAAGGCGGTTAGTCCGAGCGCGATCTGCGCGGGAAGAATCTGTTCGGCCAAACCGATTCCTCGAGTCGAGGGTGACGCCAGGCGCGCTACTCAGACTATAGCAGACCCGGCCGCGGTCAAGCCAGCCGGGGTCAGCCACGGGCAAGACGCGGGATTGTAAGGAGTCGTCTCGGAGCGCGGGCATCTCGCCGGTTCGTGCCCGGACGTCCGGAGCGGGCAAGGCCCCCGCGCTACCGGTTTGCCGAACGTCTACTCTTGGGTAGACCCGCCGGCTACCGCCATGGTTTTGCGACCGTGGAAGGGAGTGGCAAGACGCTCACCCGTCGAAGCCTCACCTTGATCGGTCAGGACGGATTCGTCGGGCCCACGCCAACCGCTGCCCGGCGCGCCTGACGACGCTTTCGCTCGAAGTAGATACCCGCGCCGGCCAGAATAATCGCCCACCAGAAGGCCGACGCGACGTAGAGCAGCGCATCGACAAGCACCCGCAGCACGGTCAGCGAGTCGTGCCAGCCGCGGGCGAGGGTCGCGAGCGGGTCCCAGAACGGCCCGAGCGGCGAGCTTTGCGCGACGGCCGGGGGCTCGAGGTGCATCGTGATCGTGGAGAGACTGGTTTGGCGCTCCAGGTATTGCTCCTGCGCCTGAAGGCGTTGGATCTGGCCGCGAACGTTCGTCAGCTCGCGCTGGAGGGTCAGGATGTCGTTGATGTTCGTCGTCTGGTTCATCAGCTTGAGAATCGCTGACTCGCTCGCCTGCAGGTTGCGCAGGTTCGCGTCGACGTCGATGTACTGCTGGGTGACGTCGTCGCTCGTCTCGTCCACGCTCACGACCTTGGTCGCGAGGCCGCGAAGCTGACCCAGTGCCTGGTCGTATTCGTCAGCGCGAACGCGGATCGTCACGTCGGCGACGGTGCGCGTCTGATCGTCGGACTGGGAGGCGTAGGCGTGCTCGGTGCTAACGTAACCGCCGTGGCTCTGGGCGATGTCGCTGATCCGCGCCAGGGCCTGGTTGACGTCGGGCACCTGCAGGCTGAGCTGCGCGTTGTGGACGACCATGCGGCTGATCGGAGGAAGCTGTTCGGTCGACGATTGGGATGACGACGGGCTCGCGTTCGTTTCGGTCGACGCGCCGCCGGCCGACTGCTGCGCGGCCGGCGCTGCCGCGGGCGCGATGGCGCTCCGCGCCGGAACGCCCGGCGAGCTCTTGACGGCGGCTTCGCCGCAGGCCGCGAGAACAACCGAGAGCACGAGGGATGCGACGAACAGGAGCGCGACTGAACGGGATCGACGAAGCGAGAGGATCTGTTGTCCGAAAGGAGCGCCCATGGTAATCCCTCATTCCCCTGAAAATCGTCGCGCGGCCCGCGGTCGGCCGCCGCGCACATTCAGAACGTGGCAGAGGCCTTGGAAGTTCCAGTCGGGCCAGGGATTATCCCGGCCAGAGCATGCCGCCGACGTCACGAACGAAGCCGGCGGCCTCGAGCTGCTGGACGATCGAGGATTCGAGCACCGGCTCGCCCTGCCAGCGCTCGACCCGGAGCCGTCCGATCAACCGGGCAGCCCACCAGACCGCGAGGGCGCGCAGGGCTTGCACCAGGTAGGGGGTGTCCGACCAGGCGGTGAGCGAGGACCCGCTATCTTCCATCACCGCGACCGGTTCTCCAGCCCGGAGCGCGACCGCCGAGGACGGCAGCCGCGAAAAGCGAAGGGCGTTCCCGACGCTTTCGGAGCCGAAGATCTGGGCTGGATCGGTCGCGTTCAACACGATCAGGGATGGATCGTCGGCGGATGAGATGCCGGAGACGAGGTCTTCCCGCGAGCAGCTGGCGGCGCGAAGCTGCTCGACGACCTCGGGAAGCGCGAACTGGAGGCCGGGCAAACCCTCGACGAAGTAGCCCCGGCGCACCTCGCCCCGCGTCTCCAGCCGCGAGAGCGCCGCGTAGATCGACGGCCAATCCATCGCGGACGATTCCCGCTCGAGACACGCCCGGGTGACCACGCCCCAGCGCAGCAGAAGCTGGCGGGCCCGGCGCGCCGCGCGCTCGTCGTCGGGCAGCGCCTTGCCGAGCAGGCCTGGCCGGTGGACGAGCGACCATCGCCCGACCCAGGGGCTCCGGCGGGCGAGGGCGTCCGCGGAGACGACCTCGCGCGCGTGGCGCCGGGCGTCACGCATTCGAAAGCGCGACATCGGACGCGGGTGGGCCGGTCGCAGGGCCTCGAGCTGAGCGACGAGCGCGCTGTGGAAGCCGGAACGGGCCGCGGAGGCTGGCTGGTAGCCGAGGATGGCGTGGAGCGCGGCCAGGCTGTCGTTGGTGACCAGACCGGCCACGACCAGCTCGGCGAGCGCCTCCCGCGCGTCGGCCTGGCTGAGCTCGGCCCCCTCGGCGGCGTCCGCGAGCAGCGCCGCTCCCTCGGAGCCGAGATATTCGTACACCCGACGAGCGGCGTCGCCCAGGCCGCCCAGACGCTCCGGATCCGGCTCGCGTTGGAGAAATAGCCCTCCTTCGCCCCGGAAGAAGAAGCGAATCCGCGCCCGACGCGGGTCGCGTCCCCCCTCGGCCACCCACATCAGCTCGCCGGACTGGCACCATTCGGCGAGCGTCGCCAGATCGAATTCCGGCACCCGCGCCGGAAGAACGTCGCGCTCCCAGACCGTTCCCGGAACCGGGATGCCGCGAAGCTGCTGGAGGACGCGAGTGAGTCGCGTCTCAGCCGAGTCCGGAAACTCGTCGCTCGGTCCTCCAGGGGCCAGACCGGGGCCGGGTCCGATGCCTTGCCACCGCCGCAAGAACTCGGCGTAGGCGAGGACCGAGACCGGACGGACTTCCCGGCGCAGGATACTCAGTGTGCGACGGTGGATCTGCTCGAGGTTTCGGCGGTCGATCCACTGTTCGCCGGCTCCGTCGACGAACTGTCCAGCGGCGACGTCGGAGCCAAGATCCGCCAGGGCGTGTCGGACCTGGTCTCGCGGAAGGGCGTAGCGGTCGGCCAGGTCGCCGACGCCGGTTGGGCCAGAGCGGGCGAGGTACCGCCGGAGAGTCGGGCCCGGCGCCTCGCCCAACTGCTCGTACTCGGCGCGTCGCTCGGCGTGAATCCAGCGTTCCTCCGCCCCGAAGCGCCAGCGCAGCGCCCGACCGGTCCCGACCAGCCGGGCCAGCCAGCGCGCGACGTCCCCACTTTCGGCTCGCGCCTGGAGCTCCGACTCGGACAGGTCGCCGAGCTCGAACAGAAGCTGGGCGAGCTCCTCCGGATTCCGGGCGCGATCGTTCGGGGTGGACCGTCCGGCCCGCGCGGCCACCTGGGCGATCGCCTCCGGCTTCAGCAGGTCGGCGAGCGAGCCGTCGCGAAGCAGCTCCGCCAGGAGCTCCCGGTTGAGGTTCAGTGCCGCCAGCTGGCGCTCGCCGCGCGGCGCGTCGTACTCGTAGACGTACTGCATCGCGAACCGGTAATCCAGCTCCAGGGCGATCGGCGACGGCACTCTCGACTCGTGGGTGATGACCTCGATCTCGCCGCGCTGAATCCGGTCGAGCACGTCGGCGAGGCCGGCCAGGTCCATGACGTCGCGGAGGCAATCGCGGTAGGTCTCGAGCAAGATCGGAAAGTCGCTGAAGGGTCGAACCGCCTCGAGCAAGTCCTTCGCACGAAGTCGCGACAGCCAGAGGGGCGTCCGTTTTCCGGCGCGCTCGCGCGGCAAAAGGAGCGCCCGCGCCGCGTTCATCCGAAACTGGGCGCCGAAGGTCGCCGAGTCGGGCAGCTCAGCCAGGAGTCGCTCGCGAGCCTCCTGGCTGGTGATCGCGCTGACCAGGTCGACCGGCGGCGCGACGTCCGCGTTGGAGAACCGCAGAAGGACGCCGTCGTCGTTCGAGATGACCTGGGCCTCGACGCCGAGGCGCTCGCGGATCGCGCCGGCCAGCACGATGCCCCAGGGACCGTTCACCCGCCCGCCGAACGGCGTGTGAACGAGCAGTCGCGGATCGCCGATCGCATCCTCGAACGTTTCGACGACGATGGCTCGGTCGGTCGCGATCTGACCGACCGCGTCGAGCTGGCGGGCGACGTAATCGATCGCCTGGAGCGTCGCGTTGCGATCGAGCCCGCACTCGTGAGAAAGGAAGCCAATGATCCGCCGCATGGCGGGCGTGAGCTCCGGTGCGCCGACGCTCAACGAGCGGAGCGAGGAGATTTCATCCGGCGACAGCGCGCGCACCAGATCCGCCAGTTCCCGACGAAAAGCGCCGACCCGGCGTCCCAGGTCGTACGGACGCCAGGGCGCGTCGCCCCGCCAAAACGGCATCCGGGGAACCTCGCCGGGCGCCGGTTCGGCGACGACGCGATCGTCGGCGATCTCGACGGCGCGCCAGACGTGGGAGCCGAGCAGGAAGGTGTCGCCGGGTCGGGTCTCGAAGACAAACTCCTCGTCGAGCTCGCCGATCCGGGTTCGGCGATCGCTCAAGACCAGGGCGTAGGCGCCTCGATCGGGAATCGTTCCTCCGCTGCCGATCGCGAGCAGGTTTGATCCGGGCAGCGCGGCCAGCCGGTCGTTGACGCGATCCCAGGAGATCAGCGCCTTGAGCTGCCGGGATACGCTCTCCGGATACTTGCCGGCCAGCATCTCCAGTACGCTCCGGAAAACGCTCTCGCCGAGCTCGCGGAATGGATAGGCGCCGCGAACCACGGCAAAAAGGTCGCCGACCGACCAGTCCTCGACGCTCACCATGGCGACGATCTGCTGCGCGAGCACGTCCAACGGATTTTCCGGAGTCCGGGTTTCCTCGATCTCGCCCCGCAGCATCGCGCGGCAGACCGCCGCCGCCTCCAAAAGGTCGTCGGCGTGGGTCGGGAAGATCCGCCCGATCGACGTCTCGCCGACCCGGTGGCCGGCACGCCCGACGCGCTGGAGGCCGCTGGCGACCGACTTGGGCGAGTGGAGGTTGACGACGAGGTCGATCTCGCCCACGTCGATCCCGAGCTCGAGCGACGACGTGCAGACGAGGGCCGGCAGGCGGCCGGCCTTGAGCGCCTGCTCCATCTCGATTCGGGTGTTCCGGCTCGTGCTGCCGTGGTGGGCGCGGATCGCCGACAGGCCGACCGCCTCCAGGGCGCGAGCGTCGACGCCAGTGGCGAAGATGCCGAGGTCGGCCTTGCCGTGCCGCTGACGATCCGGGAGACCGTCCGGGTCGGGCGAGCGCTCTCGGAGACGGAATTCGTTGAGGCGATCGGCGGTTCTTTCGGCGAGGCGCCGGTTGTTGCAGAAGATCAACGTGGTCCGATGCCGATCGATGAGGTGGGAAAGCTCGGGGATGATCGCCGCCCAGGCCGATTCGCCGGGCCGCTCGCGAAAGTCCTCGAACGGCATGAGCACGCGCAGGTCGAGCCGCTTGGCGTAGGAGGCGTCGACGACGGTCACCGGGCGCGCGGCGAAGTCGACGGCTGGATCCTGGCCGGCGAGGAAGCAGGCCGCGGATTCCAGCGGACGAACTGTCGCGCTCAGCCCGATTCGTTGGAGGGGCTGGTCGGTAAGTCGGTTCAAGCGCTCGAGCGAGACGGCGAGATGGGCGCCGCGCTTGGTGCCGACGAGGGTGTGAATCTCGTCGACGATCAGCGTATGGGTCGTCGCGAAGAGCGTTCGGGCGCGCTCCGAGGTCAGCATCAGGTAAAGCGATTCCGGCGTCGTAATCAGGACGTGGGGCGGGCGACGGAGCATCTTCTGCCGCTCGTTCGCGGGCGTGTCGCCGGTGCGGACCGCGACGCGTGGGCCTGGCAGCGAAATGCCGAGCTTACGTGCGATCGTCTGGATGCCATCAAGCGGCGCCTGCAGATTGTGCTCGACGTCGTTGTTGAGCGCCTTGAGCGGCGACACGTAGACGATCCGGACGCCGGGGCGGTACCCGCCCTGGTCGCGCGCGCCACGCTCCGGCTCCGGCGTCTGCTGGAGCTCCCGAAAGAGGCGGTCGATGCTCCAGAGAAAAGCGGTGAGGGTTTTCCCGCTGCCGGTCGGCGAGACGATCAGCGCGTGCTCGCCCCGGGCGATCGCCGGCCAGCCACGGGCCTGGGGCGGCGTTGGCGCTCCGAAGGAGGCGCGAAACCAGCGAGCGACCGGAGCGGAAAAAAGGCTCAGCGGATCGTCCATCGGAGCTATTGTAGCACGAATATTCTATTGTTTCGACGACCGAGCGCAGGCATAGTTGACATAGTCTTGAATCACCGGCCGGACGTTGCCGGACGCGGGCTGGCAAGAGGGTTGCCTGATGGCCGGCCATGGGAATTTACTCCGAGCCCGGTTGGGCGCGGCCGACCGTACCTCGGAGGGAAACACGAGGGGACAGTGGAATCCGACATCGCATCTCCGAGTCGTCGCCAGCTGCTTCGCGCCGGTTTGGGCGCGCTGGCCCTGGGCGTGCTCAGCACCGGTCGAACGAAGGCAGCCCCGCGGTTCGCGCCGGTTTCGTCCTCGATTCTCGCGTCGAATCGGCTCGTCACCTATTACGGCAATCCCTGGGCAGCCGGGATGGGAATCCTCGGCCAGCTGAGCAAGCCCGAGCTGGTCGCGGCCCTGCGCCGTCGCGCCGCGCAGTACCAGGCAGCCGGCAACCGAACGGTGATTCCGACGATCCACATGGTCGTGACGACGGCGCAAGCTTCGCCCGGCGCGGATGGGCTGTACCGCGCCCGGATGCCGGCCTCGGCGATCGACGACTACGTCCAGCTCGCCGCCGATAACGGCATGCTGTTCATCGCGGACGTCCAGGTCGGACGGAGCACGGTTGCCGACGAGGTCGCCGCGATCCAGGAGATTCTCCAACAGCCGAACGTTCACCTGGCGCTGGACCCGGAGTTCGACATGTGGGGCAGCCAGGTGCCCGGCGTCGAGATCGGCCACATGACCGCGGCGGAGATCAATCACGCGCTTGGCGTCATGGGCGCCATCGCGCGAGGAACCGGCCAGCGGAAGATCTTGATTGTCCACCAGTTCGCGGCCGGTATGCTACCCGACAAGGGCGCGATCGGCTCGGATCCGAGCGTCGACCTAGCGATCGTGATGGACGGTTTCGGCGGCCAGTCGATCAAGATCACCCACTACGATATGTACGTCCGCGACTCGGCTATACCCTACGGCGGCATCAAGCTCTTTTTCGACTGGGACGCGAACCTGATGACGCCGGCCCAGGTGCTCGGCCTGACGCCACCGCCGGACGTCGTCATCTATCAATGACCCGGGGCTTCGGGCGACTCCTTGACGAGGGGTAGCCATTCGGCGACCAGCTCGGCCAGGTAGGCGCGATCGCTCGCGGCGGTCACCAGGCTGTCGCCGCCGCCGCTCTCGACGACGATCCAGCCGTCGTAGCCGACCCGCGCCAGCTGGGTTAGGGCCCAGCGGTGATCGATGTCGCCGTCGCGGATCGATGCGCGATGGCTGTAGGTGCGGCGCTCGTCGAGGTGGTAGACCTTCGCGCAGCTTTTCACGTGCCAGTAGTTCGTGCGTGGGGCGAGGGCGATCAGGGCGGCGCGCCAGTCCTCGGTCGGGTAGGGCACCCGGTAGCCGTTCTGGAGGTCGGGGTTGACGCCGACGTTCGGCCGATCGACGAGCCGGTGCAGCCGCAGCACGCTGGCCGAGGTATCGGTCATGCCATCGTCGTGCAGCTCGATCGTCAGTTGAATGTCGTCGCGAGCGGCCTCGTCGGCCAGCCGCTGGATCTTCTGGGCCGTCTCCTCGAAGTCGCCGTCGGTGAAGTCGCGGTCGCGCGCCAGGCGGGTTTGCCGCTCAGCCCGCTCGTGTTCGCTCCAGACGGCCGGAAACGGCACCGAGAGCGCCAGGTTGAGCATGCGGCAGTCGAGGATCCGACACACCTCGAGGGAGCGGAAAAGCTTCTCGAGATTGCGGGCGGCGCTTTCGTGGCGAGCGAGAATGCAGCGATACGGATTGAGCCCCGAGACGACGAGTCCGGCGTGGCGCGTCTGATCGCGGAAAGAGTGCAGGTCGGCGTTGGATGCACCGTACCAGCTCATCCAGGTGTCGGCGACGTCGATGCCGTCGAAGCCCGCCGAGCGGGCCCAGGCTAGAAGCGGACGCCGCTCGGACTCGCTGGGAACGTGAGAGAATAGCGGGTGCGGATAGTTCCAACCGCTGACGATGGTCGTCGCGAGGCTGAACTGCACGGTGGTTCCTCCGGGGATCGGAATGTCGCCCCATCGTAGCACACCGCGGGTGCGATCGTCGCGCCCATCATTCGCCGACTCACCCGGGATCGGTCGCCGTGCTGACCGCTGGCGGCCGTCGTCGAGCGTGGCGCTCGGGCCGCTCCGGGACCAGCAGCACGACGCCGCTCAGCCCGCGGCCGATCGCCGAGATGACGAACACCGCGCCGAGAACGTCGACCGCGCTCGACGTGAAGCGCGCGACGAGGAAACCGACCACCAGCGGGGTAACGCTGGCGGAGATGCTGGTCAGAATGCTCAGGTGGATCACCTGGGCGTTTCCGTGGGGACGCTCGGCAATCGACGCGTAGGCCGCGTTCGTCGCGACGGTGATACCGGCGTCGAGAAAGCTGAGCAGATAGGTCAGGAGGAGCGGCCACCAGGCGTCGCGGGTGGAGAGGATGTAACAGAGCGGAACGACCGCTTTCGCCAGGCTGCAGGCGCCCAGGGGAAGCCGCAGGCCGATACGATCGACCAGCCGCCCCCACAGGCCGAGGGTGAGGATCGGAATGACCTGGGCGATCACCTGAAGGTTCAGGAGGGTGCCGAGGCTCAACCCGAGGCGGTCGAGCGCCCAGGCCTGCATGAACGGCGCCGAGAAATACACCGCGACCTGAAACACGACGGTGTACACCGCGAGCTTTCGGGCCGAGACCGAACCGCGGTGGTGGCGGACGGCGGGCCCGGCCGATTCGGCCAGACGTGGGAGCGCCGACGGGACGCGACCCATCAGCCACCAGCCGAGGACGGCGCAGATTCCACTCAGGGCGAGCGCCTCGGCGAAGCCGACCGCGTCGGCGTGTCGGGCGTGGCTTTGATCGAGGAGCCAGCCGATCAACGGCAGGGCGACCAGCGCGGCGAAGCTCAGCCACTGGGCGCGGGCGGCCAGAAACCCACCGCGCTTCGACGCCGGAACCAGCTCGGCGCACCAGTGGAACCAGGCCACGTTGCCGATACCGGCGAACGCCGCCGAGAGAAACGCGCTGACGAGCACCAGCCCGAGGACGGCCCCTTGAAGCGCCGCCACGCCTCCGAGGTTGAGGACGAGCAGGACGACGACGAGGGGCAGCCAGGCCGCGCGGGCGAGCGTCCAGGTCAAGCGGGTGAGCTGGCGGTGCGAGCCGAAGCGGCGCTGGAGTCGGCGGGTCGCGACGACCAGCAGGCCGCCGCCGGTGGTCAGCGCGGAGAGCAGGCCGAGATCGAACGCGCCCCC
Organism: Chloroflexota bacterium; assembly: GCA_021323915.1. Taxonomy (GTDB): domain Bacteria; phylum Chloroflexota; class UBA6077; order FW602-bin22; family CADDYW01; genus JAJPKB01. The sequence goes on from JAJPKB010000545.1 coordinate 11,473, forward strand.
GCCGGACCAGAGGATCAAACCGGTCAGGACCGTGCCGCCAACCAGCACCGAGTAGACGCCGCCAAGGGCGCCGTCGGCGTACAGCGCCCAGCGCCAGATTGGCGCTCCCTTGAAGACCGCACCTGCCCGGACGAGCACCCAAAAACCCTCTAATCGGTTTCGGCCGGTCCAAATGGTGAACCGCGGAACGCCGTCCGTGACATCGCGGCAGCCACCGGCGACCAACCCGCACACGATACCGCCGAATCAGGACCGGCGCAATGGGTCCAGGAGGTCGTCGCGGTGCGCGCGACAGGACGGCCGATCCAAGCCGTAGGCCAACCGGTCGGTGGCTGAAAGCGAGCCGTTGGCTGGCGAAGATCGACAGGCAGCGGGTGCCGTGTTAGGATCGAACCCATGCCAAGCGTCTATTCCCCCTTACGCCCATACCCGGAGATTTCGAGCCAGCCTGCCCAGCGAACCGCCGCCAACGGAAGACGGCCGCGCTTTAGCCGAGCGATCGAGCATGGTGGAGTGCCGCGTGTGGTGGCGCCGAGCACCCGGACATCTATCGAGATGACGATGACCGGGCTCTCGATCCTCGTGTTCGCGATCATCGCGCTTGCCCTCTCCGGCTGTGGCGGGTCCCCGAGCGTCGGCGGGTCGAACCCGTTCGCGCTCGCTCGGCCGACCCTGGCGAGTCCGACGCCCGACATCACCGCGCTGCGAACGTGGTCCGACGCTGATTCGAAGGCGACCGCGGACTTCGCGCGGGGCCTTCGCGAACGGCATCCCGAAGCGGCCTGGCCGCACTGGTTCGCCGATAACACGCTCGCCTGGACAAGCCTGGGGCTCGATGGCGGAGGAGTGGAAGGGCTGATCGCGACCGACGGCACGATCTCGCCGGTCGCGAATCAGGTGGGGATCGACTTCTGGCTGCGGGACGATTCGAGCGGCATCCTGTATGCGCCGCGGCCCGGTCAGGTGACTCAGCGCCTCGCCCGCGGGCAGCTACCGGTCGAGACCTCGACCTGGAAGATCGCTGGCGCCAGTCTGGGCCTGACCATCGTCGTTCGGTCGTCCGCGCCCAACCCGATCGAGCCGGGGCCGGACGGCGAGTCGGACATGATCGTCGACGCCGAAGTGACCGGCGCCGGCGCTGCCCATCCCTGGACCCTTTACGTCGTGGCTCGGCCGTACGGACCGGCCGGAGGGATCAGCCCGATTCAGCGGGTCGACGTCTCGCCGGCCGCGCTCAGCCTCGATCGAAAGCTGGCGATCGTGCCGCTCGAAGCGCCGACCGTCGTGGGCGCGCTCGACGAGCACGCGGTCGACGCTTCGCTGCTGCTGGCGCGGGAGTCGAGCGACTTTGCCTCCTCGGCGACGAGCAAGCTCGGGTTGGCCGAGGGCTTCTTCGGGTATCGCCTCGATCTCTCCGAGGGGAAGACGAGCCGCCTCGACTTCGTGATGCCGATGCGGTCCGGACCGGCGAGCCAGGAGCGGGTCGATCGGCTTCGGGCGATCGATCCGGTCCAGTCCGAGCGAGCGGTCGAGGACGCCTGGTGGAATCGTCTCCATCGGGTGCGGGTGAGCCTGCCCGACCAGGCGAGCGTAAATGCGTTCTACGCGTCGCTGGCCTATCTGCTCATGGCGCGTCGGACAAACCTGGTTTCTCCGGGCGCGATGAACCTCGACCGCATGTGGGTGAGGGACGCCGCCTACATCGCCGACGCGCTCGACAAGACCGGGAACGGCGACCTGGTCGAGCCGGTCCTCCAAACGATCCTGGAGGCCCAGTTGCCGTCGGGGCGCTTCCCACCGGTCATCCTGGCGGATGGCACCGCGCAGTTGCCGCTCAACACGGAGTGGGACACCCAGGGCGAGGCGATCACCGCGGCGGTCCAGTACGCGCGGGACACCGGCAACAGCGCGTTTCTCCGGGCCGCCTATCCGCGACTGGTTAACGCGGCGCAGTTCCAGCGACTGCAGATTCAGGGCGCGAGCGCTGATCTCTCCGCGAGCTCTCCGTTCTCCGGCCTGCTTCCCGCGGGCGATAGCGCCGAGGACCTCTACGGCGGGGGGCGCTGGCACCATCTCTGGGACGATCTCTGGGCGATCGCTGGCTTTCAGGAGACGGCGGCGCTCGCCCGTCAATACGGCGACACGTCCGACGCCGTCTGGCTGAGCGACTCGGCCAGCCGCTTGCAGGCGGCGGTGCTTCGGGTGGGCGAACAGACGCGGCTGAGCGATGGCCGATCGGTGCTGCCGAACGGTCCAGAAGATCACACCTACACCGCGATGGCTCGAAGCGTCACGCCGGCGATCTGGCCGGTGGAGACGCTGGATCCGAGCAACCCGCTCGTCCAGCAGTCGTTCGCCTACTATTACCAGAACGACGTTGCCCCGTACCAGGGGGCCTACCTGCACTACGGTGACAACTTCTGGCCCTACGCGGGGATCAGCCTGGCGCACGCGTTCTATCGGCTCGGCTGGGTCGACGATGCCTGGACGATGTATCGGTGGGCGATGGATCACCAGACCGCGCCGAACCTGTACTCCTGGCCGGAGGCGGTGCACCGGGACCGTCCCGGGCAGGCGAACGGAGACATGCCGAACTCGTGGATGTCGGCCGAGCTGATCCTGCTCACCCGCGACGTGCTCCTGCACGAGGACGGTGATCACCTGGATATCGGCCCGCTTTTCCCGTCCTGGCTCCCTGCCGGGGCCACGATCTCGGTCGGCGACCTCCCCAGCGCCTTCGGACCGCAGACCTACACCCTTCAGAGGTCGGCCGACGGCGCGAGGCTGACCCTGAGCCTCGCCGGCTCGCCGCCGCCCGGCGGCTATCGGATCAGCGCGCCGGCCACGATTCGCGCGATCCAGCTCGACGGCGCCGCGCCGGTGGCAGTCGACGGACCGACCGCGACGATCCGGGCCGGCACTCGCCAGGCGGTGCTCACGCTCGCGACCGGCTAGGCGAGGTAGGCGGATACGCCGAGCTGAGGAACAACCGGCCACCAGTGGGGCCGGTTCGCGAACCGCCCAGGGCGGGGACGGGGCGACGCACGAACCGCTTCGACAAGCGCTTAGAGAGTCGGTAGACCAAAACGGTCGCTCCGTGCCTTAATGCGATTCTAACGCTTGATCCAATCGTGGAATTGATACAATGCGTAGCGAGCATATATACACGCATGTCTATCGGGCTAGTACATTGGTCCAAGTTACCTGATTGACAGCCGATATCCTGTCCGTTAGTATTGCTGGTGTAGTCGACCAGGGAAGACGGTCGGGGACGTATTGAAGTGCGCCGGGCGTTCGTCCGACGTTGACGCGTGGCAGGCTGGTCCAGGCGTCGACGCCCCCATGCGATGGAGCACCCTTCCTCGCGACCCGAAACGGCGTTTCAGGCAGCCCTTCCGTCTCTGGTAACTGCCCGACCAGCGGCCACGCGTCTGTAAGAAAGCTTGCGCCGTCGCCATTCGCCGTCGTATCGCGAGCTAGGGCTTGTCGTCGTCCGTCTGGAAAAATCCACGGTCCCGACGGAGGAGCCCGAAAGTGCGTACACGGACCCGCGTGCTTTTTGTCGTCGTCTTCGCCATCGCCGCCCTGATCTTCCTGTCTCCCCTGACCAAGCCCCCCGGCGCTGCCGCCCAAACCGCCTCGCTCACTGTGTCGCCCACCTCTGGCCCGGTCGGGACCACGGTGACCGCTTCCGGATCCGGATTCGGCGCGAACGAGACTGTGAGCATTACCTGGGGCGCGCAATTCGGCACCGTGCTGGCATCGCCGACCACCGATGGCTCCGGAGCTTTCAGCGGCGCGACCTTTACGATTCCTTCGGACTGCCCAAACCCTAATCCGTGCAACATCTGGGGTTATGGTCAGTCTTCAGGCTTTTACGCGACCGCACAGTTCACGGTTACAGCGTCAGCCC
>JAJPKB010000590.1 GCA_021323915.1 Chloroflexota bacterium
GCTGTGAGACTGGGTAGGTCTTATTGCTGTCGCCTGACCCTCGTAGGCTGTTTAACGTGGCAGGGCTCACACCGAGAACAACACATTGATCACGTCGCCGTCGCGGACGACGTAGGTCTTGCCCTCGGAGCGGACGATGCCCTGGCGCTTCGCTTCGTTCCAGCCGCCCGCCGCGAGCAGCGGCTCCCAGTCGACGACCTCGGCCCGAATGAAGCCGCGGGCAAGGTCAGTGTGGATCGCGCCCGCCGCGTCCACCGCGGTGCTTCCCTCGCGAATCGTCCAGGCCCGGCACTCGTCCGGCCCAACCGTCAGGAACGAGATCAATTGGAGCAGCCGATACGAGATCTGGATGACTCGATTCAGGCCAAGCTCCTCGATCCCCAGCGCCGCTTTGAACTCCTCCGCCTCGGCCGGTTCCAGCTCGGCCAGCTCCATCTCCAGCCGTCCCGCCAGCGAGGCCACCTCGGTCTGGGCATAGGGCAGCGACGCCTTCGCCCGAGCGATCAGGTCGGCAACTCCCTCGTCCGAGTCGCCGGTGTTGAAGAGCACTAGCAGCGGCTTGGCGGTCAGAAAGGCGTAGCTGCGCAGCAGCTTCAGGTCGGCGTCGCCCAGGCCAAGGTCACGAATCGGCCGCCCGGCTTCCAGCCCCTCTTTGATCCGCGCCAGCACGTCGCGCTCGCGGATCGCTTCGCTTGGCCCGGCCTTCGACGCGAACCGCAGGTCTTTCTCCAGCCGCTCGAGCCGCTTCTCGACGACGGTGAGGTCGGCGAGCAGGAGATCTTCGTTCAGGATATTCAAGTCGCGCAGCGGATCGACCTGGCCCAGCGGGTGCGGCACGACGTCGCTCGCGAACGCGCGCACCACCAGCAGGAGCGCATCGGCGTTCCGCAGCTGGCCGGTCAGCTGAGCCGACTGGCCAGGGTTGCCATCGCTCTGCAGACTGCCGGCCACGTCGACGTAGCGAACCTCGGCCGGCGTCACTTTTTTCGGTTTGAAGAGCGCGGCCAGGCGGTCCAGACGCGCGTCCGGAACGTGGACGACCGCGCGGTGCGGCTCGCCCCCGGGCGTCGCGAACGTTGCCACCTCGACCTTCGCTCGCGCCAGCGCGTTGAAGATGGTCGTCTTTCCAGCGCTGGCCAGTCCCATGATTCCAATTTCCAAGGATCTGTCACGCTCCAGACTAGTGCAAAATCAGGGGACATTTTCGGAAATGCCCTCGCCACCCCCGGCCGGGACCGGGGAATTTCAGGGGCACCCAGAGGGTACCCGCCCGACCCCCCGCCCTGACGGGGCACTAGGGAGAGGATTTTTCCACGACGATCCGGTCGCCGTCGACGACCGTTCCGATCTCGGCGGCGGCCAGCGTCCCCAAGCGGACGAGGGCCTCGTGAAACTCCACCGCTCGGGCCGGCGGCACCGCGACGAGCAGCCCGCCGGACGTTTGGGCGTCGCTCAGGACCAGGCGATCGATCTCGTCGACGCCGGCGCCCCAGATCACCTTATCCCCGAGGTGCGCCAGGTTCCGCCGCGTTCCGCCCGGCACCACGTCGCGGCTCGCGAGCTCCCACGCTTCCGCGACGACCGGCACCCGATCCACCCGAACGATCGCGCCCACTCCGCTTCCCGAAACCATCTCCCAGAGGTGGCCGAGCAGGCCGAAGCCGGTCACGTCGGTCGCGGCGTTCGGCGGGATCGCCAGCATCGCTTCGCCCGCCGCCTTGTTCAGCGTCGCCATCAGCGCGATGACGCGTTCGGTCAGCTGAGCTGACGCCAGGCCGCGCTTGATCGCGGTGGTGATGATGCCGCTGCCCAATGGCTTGGTCAGAAAAAGTCGATCGCCCGGCCGCGCTCCGACGTTGCGCACCACTCGGTCCGGATGCACCGTTCCGACGACCGCGAGTCCGTACTTCGGCTCGGGATCGTCGATCGTGTGACCGCCGATGATGCAGATGCCCGCCTCGTCAGCCTTCTCGCAGCCGCCGGCCAGGATCTGGGCCAGCACGTCCATCGACAGCTGGTCTCGCGGAAAGCCGACGACGTTCATCGCGAAGAGCGGCCGCCCGCCCATCGCGTAGACGTCGCTGAGCGCGTTGGCGGCGGCGATCCGGCCGAAGGCGCCCGGCTCATCCACGATCGGGGTGAAAAAGTCCACCGTCGCGACCAGCGCCGTTTCGTCGTTCAGCTTATAGACGCCCGCGTCGTCGGAAAACTTCGTTCCGACCAGGACGTTTGGATCGGTCACCACGGGCAGATGGCGCAGGACCTGCGCCAGGTCGGCAGGGCCGAGCTTACACGCTCAGCCGGCCCCGTGGCTGAAGCCGGTCAGCCGCAATGGCTGCGCGTCTCCAGACATCGTCGAGCGTCCTACTTTCACCAAAATTCGGAAAGGCGAAACTGAGAGCCGAGCGCCAGGGTGCTAATCGCCTCATCGTCGCGGCTCCATCCGCCCACAAACGGCCGATCGTCCAACCAGTAGCGCGGGGGCTTGTCCCCCGCCCGTCCGGTTACCCAGAGCGGGGACTCCCGTGGCGAGTAGCCACTTTTCGCGTGGCGCCGGGATCTCCCTTATCCCCTACCCCTTCCCCCATCACGAGGGGGAAGGGTCTTGAGGATAGCATCTCCCTGTAGACCCCCCTCCCCCGGGTGGGAGAGGGGGTTGGGGGTGAGGGAAGCCCGGCGCCGATTGGCCGCTTCTTGCACTCCTCGCCCACGATAAAGAGTCTAACGGTTGGAGCCTCCGGCTGTCAAACCAGACTTACAAACAATCAGATGAAGGTCGACGAATGAGCGAATGAGAAGGGGCTGGGTAAGCTCTGCCTTCAAAGGCAGGAGCAGCGCCGATGGCGCTGAAGCGTCCGACCGGCCTGGGGATTGAGCTTCGTGTCTCTGCCCCTGCCTTTCAAGGCAATGGTTCCCTATTCGCTACCGGTCCGCGACTCGGACGTGGGTGAGGATGATCCGGTCTCCGGCCGGCTTGCCATCCTGGGTGACGGCGAGTCGCTGGCCGCTGCTCGGGTTGTACAGGCCCACTTCGATCGTGTAGTCGCCGGCCGGGAGAGTCGCGGGAAGGGACAAGTTGTACGAATCCAGGATCGCGTCGCCCGGGAACCAGGATGAGGTCGGTCGCTTGCCGCCCACCGGCTGTTGATCGTGCTGGGCGACCACCTTCTCATGCGCGTCGAGGACGTGGACGAAGACGGTGTAATCGGCGTCGAGGGGGGCGAGGTCGCTCCAGTGGAGGGTCAGATCGATCGAGTCGCCCGGCCGGACGTCGGCGGATCGGAGGTCGTATCCCACGAGGGACACCCGATCGCCAAGCTGATAGGAGAGCGGGTGCTGGGGAGGCGAGACGCTGACCGTCGCTGGTCCGGCCTGCACCGCGATCGAGGCGAGGATCGCCGGGGCCGGCACGGAGTCTTCCCCAACCGGCGCGACCGCGATCCGATACGGTCCGGCGGCCAGGCGAACGTCGATCGGCAGGAGGTACTGCTCGCGGAGGACGTCGCCAGACTGCCACCGGTTGGTCGGGTACGATTCGGTCGCGAGCGGCAGATCGCGCTGCTCGGCCACGTGGCCGAGGGTATCCAGAAGCTCCAGTCGAAGCCTGGTCGGCGGCGGCGCGCTGGTCGTTGCCTTCCAGAACAGGGTGAGGTAGCCGGATTCGCCGGCCTTGACCCGATCGCTGCCGGCCGAGCCCAGGAGGGCGAGGCCATCCGGGAACGACGCCGTGGACGGGCGAAAGCCGGCGATTCCGCCGGTCCAGAGAACCCGAGACGGCTGGGACACCCGAATCGTCGCCAGTCGGACGCCGACGGCGGTGATCGGCGCACCCTGGCCGCTCGCCGCGAGGGCCCGGGGTTGACCGGCATCGTATACGTTGAGGATCAGGGAGTAATCGCCGGGCGGCGTTCCGGTCGGCACGGTCAAGCCGTGTCGGTCGTCGAGGGTAGCGTCGCGCGGCCACTGATTGTCCGCGACGTAGCCGTCGCCGATGCTCTGATCGGTCTGCGCCCAGGTCAGGCCGCTGGCGTCGACCAGACGGAGGGCCACCCGCGGAGGTGACCCGGCGGTCGAGAGGCGACGCCAGGACAGGTCGATCGGCACCGACGCGCCAGCTACCACCGGCGCGTCCAGCCAGTCGTAGCCCTGAAGGACGACCGAGCTGCCGAAGCTAAGGTCGGCCGAGCGGTGGGCGAGGGAGGCATCGGTCGCGAAGCGGTAGTATTGGAGACGGGCGTTCGCGGCGTAGACGTCGAGCGAAAGGTAACCGTGGCCGGCGAGCCAGCGGCCGATGACATCCTCCGGATCGTAGAGCGGCGAAGCGTACCAGAACACCCAGGCCCCGCGGTGATTCTCGGCGACCCGACTCAATTCGTCTGCGGTGGCGACCGGATCGATCGGCGTGGTCGACGGCAGGGTATAAAGCGGTAGCGGCTCCTTCGCGTAATACTGGTAAAGATATTCCTGCGACGGACCGTCGAGGATGACGGCGTCGCCGCTCTGAGCGAGGAGGTCCAACGTCCGGACGTGGGTGTTGTAGGCGCTCTTGATGTATTCCCCGATCCAGACGTTGTGAAGCGCGCCGTAGGCAAGGAACAGGGCCGCGGCCAGCCCGGCCGCCGACGCGGTGACGCCGAGCGCCGGCGCGGCGAGGCGCAGGCGTCGAAACCGCGCGCCGAGGGCGAATCCCCAGCC
>JAJPKB010000374.1 GCA_021323915.1 Chloroflexota bacterium
CCGAAGGTATAGCGTCAGTCTCCCTTATTTGTCACCAGGTTCCCGCTTGCCCCCTCGATTGACTATCCCTAATCAGCCGACCCACCGGCCAACTATGTGATGCTTCCGCGGCGCGTCGTTGGTTTGTGGTGAGCGTTGCTTTGAGCGATACTCCCGGGTTGTGTCTCTCTCAGATCACCCAGGGGATGGCCGTGCCGGTGTCGACTCTATAAATTCGATCCAAGCCGAGCAGGCAGGCACACATTCTAACCTTATACCGCATCGTGGCCATGAGAGACTATTAGACAGCATTCCGTCTGGTAGGTGCAGGCGTCGATGTCCTCGTATTCACCAAACAGTTCGTGCTTGCACCTTATGCGCTGTTCTGATGACTTGACGGGCAGTCCGGGGATGAGGTCGGGAGGAAATGTCCTTCAGGGCATGCAGAGTATCCCCGTCACGAGATCACGCTATCGGGAGAGCAATTGTCTTGATTGTCAAGGGTGTGGGAACGGATTCGTTAGTGTTAGGGATGAGCACCTCCTTGCGAGGGGATGGCAGGCTGCCAGGAGGACTGGTTACGAAGCATCGCGTTGAGGATCGTCAAGAGCTTGCGCATGCAGGCGATCAGGGCGACTTTCTTGGGCTTACCCGCCTGCGAGAGACGCTGGTAGAAGGTGCGAATAATCGGGTTGAAGCGGGTGGCGACGAGGGGCGCCATATAGAGAACGGCACGCACGCGTGCCCGTCCTCCCCAAATCACCCGTGGCCCCCGGCGTTTGCCCGAGTCGCGGTTGAGGGGGGCCACCCCGACCAGGCCGGCGACCTGCTGGCGATCCAAGGTCCCCAATTCAGGCAGGTCGGCGAGCAAGGTGAGGGTCAAGACGCGTCCCACCCCCGGCACGCTGCGCAAACGGATGGCCTGCTTGGCCCGTTCCTCATCCACCTGCAGGCGTTGGTTCAAGTCGTCGTCGAGGGTCTTCAGCTCGGCTTCGAGCCAGCTCAGATGCCGCTGAATCTGCGCGCGCACCCTCTCCGAGACGGTGGCCAGGCGATGCCGTTCGGCACTGTGCATCTCGAGGAGTTGGCTGCGCCGCGCCACCAATTCCGCCAGGGCCTGGATCGATTCGTCGGGCAATGGACGCGGCTGCGGACGCAGCGCCTCGGCAAAATGCGCCAGAACCTGGGCATCCAGCCGATCCGTCTTGGCCAGATGTCCCGTCGCCTTGGCGAAATCACGCACCTGGCGGGGATTGACTACCGCCACCGACACGCCCGCCGTCTGCAACGCGAGGGCGAGAGGTCTCTCCAGACCTCCCGTTGCTTCGAGCACGACCAAGGTCGGCTGCAGCTCTTTCAGGCGGGTTATCACGCGTTGGCGTCCGGTTTCGGTCATCGGCTCCTGCCAGTGCTCCTGGCTCGGACGAACGGCCAAATCCCCATGATCCTTGGCGACATCAATGCCGACGAAGCAGGGGGGCGGTTCCATCATCGGTCTCCCACATTTGCGGGTCCTCCCTTCGCCCATCCTTGGAAGATGCGGGCTTTGCGCCCAGGCAATTGTTCGGGCTCTCGGAGAACCAAGGGCGCGACGACAAGAGCTCTCCCACGGTCTCAATCGACCCAAGGGTCAACGGTCTATCGCGCCCACGTCTCTGCGACGCTCTTTCATAATACAAGGGTTTCCCTACGGAGCTAGGATGAGATTTGAACTCCGGGATCTGACAATACGTAATGTGACAAGATTCTTTCCGACCAAAGCGGCGGTGCCGGCGGCCGTGCGCGCGGCAGTTGCCAGGCGCTGACGGGCCTACGCCGAGGCGTTCGCGCTGACTCACGAAGATGCCCGTGGGCGCTCGAAGACGAGCGCCCGGGAGGCCGAGCTAGTCGAGCGTGCCCTCCGAGCCGCCGACACGCCGGCCTCGTCCCGGCCTAATCCCTAAATTCGCTCCAGTCGAACTCGACCGCGGTGTACTCGTCCTTCTTGTTGGTTAGGCCATCATAGGCCTCCTGGCAGCGGCGCGGCGAGAGGACGTGAGAGATCAGAGGGTCGACGATGAGCTGGCCGTGCTGGATCCAGCCGAGGATCTCCTCGTAGTTCCGACGGATCGTGAAGCGAGCGCGCTCGGTGTCGGCCGGGATCGGATAGGTCCACTCCAGCGCGCCGATCATGCGAATGGCCAGCAGATGGATCCGAGTGAGCATCGGCGTGACGTCGGCGGTCACCCGGGCCCGGGGGGAGCCAAGCAGGATTGTCTCGCCATGACGGCGGGTCATCTCAACTGCCTGCATGACCAATTCGGACTTGCCAATCGCCTCGACGACAATCTCGGCGCCTTCGCCGTCCCCGCTCCATTCGCGCACTGCGGCGATCGGATCTCCCTCGGCCGAGTTGTAGACTTCGCGGATGCTGCAAGACCGTGCGACTTCGAGCCGCTTCGCCGAGACATCGAGGGCCAATACCCGGGCGCCGGCCAGTTGGAAAAGCTGAGCCGCGAAGTTCCCGACGAGCCCCAGACCAATCACGACGACACGATCGCCCGGTTGCACAGATGATGAGCGCAAGGCGGTGATCGACACCCCGGCCATCCGCGTCGCGACCGCCCGCCGACCGTCGATCTCCCGGGGGACCGGCAAGGCGAAGCGGGCGACGTTGGCACGGGTGAGCGAGCCGTGATGCGAAAAGGTGAGGATCCGATCGCCGACCTTGACGTTGTCGGTGTTCGGTCCCACCGCGACGACCTCGCCCAGGTGTCCATAGCCGGTGCGTCGGGGGTAAGGAGCCGGGCCTTGCGAGCGTACCTGGGGCATTTGAGCAACCAGATCAGTAAAGCCAGCGCCTTCGGTGCCGGAGGAGATGATCGAATACTCCGCGCGAACGAGTGCCTCGCCTGGTTTCAGATCGCTCGGCGAGACGTCTTCTTCCGCCAGCACGACTTCATTGGGGCCAGTGAACAGCACATAATGGTTATGCATCATCGATTCCTCGTTCTTCTCAAGTCTCGGTCGCCAGGGCCGCGATGCCCTCCCGCTTGAGCTCGATTCCGAGTCCGGGACCGTCCGGGATCGCTAGCATCCCTTCGTCGTCGAGAACGAAAGGCGCTGCCAGGATATCCTCGATCAGCGGCGAGGGCGTGATGTATTCCACCCACCGGGCGTTGGGTAAAGCGGAGACCAGTTGCAGATCTGCTGCGAGACCGACGCCGGTGTTGAAGCCGTGGGGCACGAGCAGGACGTTGTGGTCGTAGGCCAGCCAGCCGATGCGCCGCGCCTCGGATAGTCCCCCGACTTTGGTAACGTCGGGCTGGATGATATCGACGGCACCAGTCTCGAGCCAAGGGCGAAAACTCTGACGTCTGGTCAGCACTTCGCCCGCACTGACAAAGATCGACGCCGCTCGGCGCAGCTCGCGGTAATCGTCGATCTGGTCGGGTTGCAGCGCCTCCTCGAACCAGACGATTCCGTAGCTCGCCAGCATCTCGGCGGTCCGCAGTGCCCACTTCAGCCCGTGTGGCCAGAACTGTTGAGACGCGCCCGGATCCACCATCAGCTCCCCAGCATCGCCGACCGTTTCGCGTGCGGTCTTCACGAGCAGCTCGTCGTAGGCATCGCTTTGACGACCGAACGGTCCCCAGCCCAGCTTGAAGGCACGGAAGCCGCGTGCCATCGCTGCCTGCAAGGTGTCCCGCAGCCGCCCTGGCTCGGCAAAGATGAGTGAGGCATAGGGTTTGATCTTCTCCCGGTATCTGCCTCCCATCAGGCGCCCGATCGGCTGTTCAGTATATTGTCCTAAAATGTCCCAAAGCGCGATGTCGATGCCGCTGATCGCGTGGGTGACGGTACCGCCCCGCCCCTGCCAGTAGGTCGATTGGTGCAGCTTCTCCGAGACGCGCTCCGGCTCGATCGCGATCTCTCCGAGGAAGAGCGGCTCCAGGAGTTTCAGAGCAGCATCGACCAGGCCTTTTGTCGTGTAGCAGCTTCCTCGGCCGACCAGGCCGACGTCGGTGTGAACCTCAACAAGTGTGTCGGTGTTGCTGCTCAAGGCGCGGGTGCGACTCCGCATCAATCCGATGGTGCGGATCTCGGTGATGCGTGGGGTAGCGGAACTCACGATATCCTCCCATCTCGTGCTGGATCCGGTGGCGAATATAGTAGCACAGCGGGAGGTGCTATAATCCTCCGGATATGCACGGAGGAGGCATCATGGCCACGGCCAATCGCTTGATTAACGAGACGAGTCCGTATTTGCGGCAGCACGCCTACAATCCGGTGGACTGGTATCCTTGGGGGGAAGAGGCGCTCGAGCGGGCACGGAAGGAGAACAAGCCGATTCTCCTGAGCATTGGCTACGCGGCCTGCCATTGGTGCCATGTCATGGAGCACGAGTCGTTCGAGGATCCCGTCACCGCCGGGCTAATGAATGATAACTTTGTTTCGATCAAGGTCGATCGCGAAGAGCGCCCCGATCTCGATTCAATCTATATGGACGTCGTTCAGGCGATGACCGGTGCCGGTGGCTGGCCGATGACCGTCTTCCTGACCCCGGATCTGGTGCCCTTTTACGCCGGCACCTACTTTCCGCCGGTCGATCGGTCGGGTATGCCAAGCTTTCGCCGCGTTCTGCTCGGCGTGGCCGAAGCCTGGCAGAAGCGCCCGGATGAGGTCGCTCGCACGGTGGCCCAGGTCACCGACTACGTGCGCGACCGCAGGCTGCCCACTGCCGGGGCGCAGATCCTCAACCCTGATTTGCTCGACCGAGCAGCGCAGTCGATCGTCCAGCAGTTCGATCCCCTCAATGGTGGATTCGGTCGCGCGCCCAAGTTTCCCCAGCCGATGGCGCTTGAATACCTGCTGCGTTACCATCTACGGACGGGCGACGCGATGGCGCTGCACGTTGTCGAGCGAACCCTCCAGCGCATGGCACGGGGTGGCATCTACGATCAGCTTGGCGGGGGTTTTCACCGCTACGCGGTCGACGCGATCTGGCTGGTTCCCCACTTCGAGAAGATGCTCTACGACAATGCTCAGCTTGCCCGGGTCTACCTGGTGGCACACCAGGTAACCGGCAATCCTTTCTATCGCCGAATCGTCGAAGAAACCCTCGATTACGTTCTTCGCGAGATGACCCATCCCGAGGGGGGCTTCTATGCGACCCAGGATGCTGACAGCGAAGGCGAAGAGGGAAAGTTCTACGTCTGGACGGCCGATGAGATCGACGCGGTGCTCGGTGAGAGTGATGCTGAGCTCTTCAAGCTCGCCTACGGCGTGACGGAAGGGAGCAACTGGGAAGGTAAAAACATTCTGCTCCTCGATCGCACTGTCGAAGAGGTCGCGACGAGCGCCGGAATCTCGGTCGAGGCGGCACGAGCAGCGCTCGAGCGAGGGCGGAAGGTCCTCTTCGAGCGGCGTGCCCAGCGGGTTTGGCCGGGGCGCGACGAGAAGATCCTGACCGCGTGGAATGGTCTCATGATTCGCGCCTTCGCCGAAGCTGCCCGTGCGCTTGATCGCGACGATTACCGAGTGGCAGCGATCCGGGCGGCTGATTTCATTCTGCATAAGCTTGGTCAGAACGGGCGACTGCTTCGCACCTACAAAGACGGCGTCGCCAAGCTGAATGGCTATCTCGAAGATTACGCCAACCTCGCCGATGGTCTGCTCGCCCTCTACGCGGCAACTTTTGACGTGCACTGGTTTAGCGAAGCACAGCGATTGACCGAGGCTATGGTCACCTGGTTCTGGGATGACACGGTCGGTGGCTTCTATGACACCAGTCACGATCACGAGGCGTTGCTGACCCGTCCCCGCGACCTCTACGATAACGCCACGCCGGCTGGTAACTCGGTGGCCGCCGAGGTGATGCTGCGCTTGGCGAGCTACCTGGGCGACGACACCCTCCGCCAGCGCGCTCGGCAGATCCTGGCTCCGCTTGCCGAGGCCATGGCCGACCACGCCCTGGCCTTTGGCCGCCTCGTGTGTGCGCTGGACCTCTACCTGGCTGATGGCCGTGAAGTGGTGATCGTCGGGGACCCACGAGATACCGATACCCGGGCGCTGCTCGACGTCGTCAATCGTCGCTACCGTCCGCATCTCACGCTTGCGCTCGCCCGCGCCACCGACGATCCCGCAGTCCAGATTATCCCGCTGCTGCGGGATCGCCCGATGCTTGACGGCAAGGCGACAGCCTACGTCTGCCAGCATTTTACCTGCCAGCTTCCAAGCACGAAGCCAGTCGAGCTAGCGCGACAGCTCGGTGATTAGCGCCGCAAGGAGGAGAGGTGCTGAAAGCTCTCTACATTCTGAGATCTGATCGCTTCGAGCTCGTTTATGGTCCGGAGGAGCGTGCCGAGATTGACAAGCTGGTCGACGTCTATGCGCCCCCCCAATCTGCGGAGTCGGTCCGGGGCAATCCGCGGATCCTGGCCGATGCCGAGGTGATCCTGTCCGGATGGGGCGCGCCGGTTCTAGATGCCGCGTTCCTCGCCGCTGCACCCAAGCTCAAGGCTTTCTTTTACGGAGCTGGCTCGATCAAAGCCATCGTCACCGACGCTTTCTGGGATCGTGGCATCGTCATGACCAGCGCCTACGCTGCCAATGCGGTGCCGGTCGCCGAGTTCACCCTTTCCCAGATTCTCTATTCGCTCAAACGCGGCTGGTATTTCGCGACGACGATCAAATGCGAGCGGCGTTGGGTCACCAAAGCGACGGTGCCGGGAGGCTACGGGAGCACGGTCGGCCTTATCTCCTTGGGGATGGTTGGCCGGCGCGTTCGGGAGCTGCTCAAGGCGTTTGATCTCGCGGTCTTGGCCTATGACCCTTTCCTCACTCCGGACATGGCGCGTGAGCTCGACGTTGAGCGATGCTCGCTCGAGGATATCTTCCGACGGGCAGACGTCGTTTCCTTGCACACCCCCTGGCTCAAAGAGACCGAGGGCATGATCACTGGCGCCCACCTGGCGTCGATGAAGCCGAACGCGACCTTCATCAACACTTCGCGTGGGGCGATCGTGCGGGAGAGCGAGCTGATCGAGGTGCTCCAACGCCGCCCGGACCTCTGGGCGATCCTCGACGTTACTTATCCGGAGCCGCCGGTCCCCGGTTCGCCGCTGTATCTGCTGCCGAACGTCGTGCTCACCCCCCACATTGCCGGAGCCATGGATGGCGAGTGCCGGCGGCTTGGTCGCTATACCGTCGAAGAGTTGCGTCGCTATGTCAACGGCGAGCCGTTACGCTGGGCAATCACCCGAGAGAGGGAAGCTTTGCTGGCGTAGGTCGGACTATAACGAGTGACAATTTGGAGGACGGCGGGAACATGATCATCAAGCGTGTCGCGACCTTCAAGAGGCCGGCGGATTTCCAGGCCTACCTCGCCGAGCTAGGGATCGACCTCGCGTGTGACGATACCCTCGTGGTCGGCTCGGCGTCCCCTTTGTGGCAGCCCTTCGAGGTCTATGGTCGCCGGGTCGGTAATCGCTGGGCGACCCAGCCCATGGAAGGGTGGGATGGGACGACCGACGGCGGGGTCACCGAAAACGTCCTCCGTCGCTGGCGGCGGTTTGGCGAGAGCGGTGCCAAGCTGATCTGGGGGGGCGAAGCGATGGCAATCCGCCCGGAAGGTCGGGCCAACCCGAATCAGTTGATTATCAACGAAGAACATGCGGCAGACCTGGCCTTGCTGCGGGAAACACTACTGCGGTCCCATCAAGAGCACTTTGGCCGGGTGGACGATCTGATCGTTGGTTTTCAACTCACCCACTCCGGACGCTACTGTCGCCCCTTCCCCGACCGCCGGCCGTGTCCCCGGGTCGCCTATCGCCACCCGATCCTCGACGCCCGGGTCGGGGTCACCAGCGACGCCCCGGTCATCCCGGATGAGGAGATTCCCTCGCTCGTCGACGACTACGTCCAGGCAGCGCGGGTCGCCCGACGGGCAGGTGCCGACTTCGTTGACGTCAAGCATTGTCATGGCTACTTGCTCCACGAGTTCCTGAGTGCCCGCACCCGACCGGGTCCCTACGGGGGCTCATTCGAGAATCGGACGCGGCTCTTGCGGGAAATCATCGCCGGCATCCGCGCCGAGGTGCCGGATCTCTTGATCGGAGTGCGGCTGAGCGCGATCGATGTCGTTCCCTTCAAGCCGGATCCCGCTCTAACCAGTGGGAATAAGCTTGGCCCGGGCATCCCGGAAGATTTCTCGGCATGCTTGCCCTATCGCTATGGCTTTGGCGTCAATCCCGATAATCCGGTCGAATACGATCTGAGCGAAACCGTGCAGTTCCTATCCTTGCTCGAAGCGCTAGACATTCGCCTGGTTAACCTGAGCGCTGGGAGCCCTTACTACAATCCCCACATTCAGCGCCCGGCACTTTTTCCGCCGAGCGACGGCTACCAGCCACCAGAGGATCCGCTGGTCGGCGTCGCTCGCCAGATCAATGTTGTCAAGCAACTGAAGGCTCAGTTCCCGCGCCTGACGATCGTCGGCTCGGGCTACTCCTATCTGCAGGAATATCTCCCGCTGGTCGCCCAGCACTACCTCCGGGCCGGCCACGTCGATGCGGTGGGCCTCGGACGCATGCTGCTCGCCTATCCACAAATCATGGCGGAGGCGACCAGTAAAGGGAAGGTTGAACGACGGCAACTCTGTCGGACCTTCAGCGATTGCACGACCGCACCGCGCAATGGTCTGGTCAGTGGCTGCTATCCGCTCGACCATTTTTATAAGGACTCGGAAAGTGCGCTCAAGCTCAAAGAACTAAAGGAGAGAGGCGTTAGTCCAGCGTTGGGAGGTGCTGGTGGTGGCAAAGGGTAAGAAGGTGGCGCTCATCACTGGCGGTAGCCGGGGCATCGGGCTTGGCATCGCGCGGTGCCTGGCGCAAGAGGACTGGAACCTGGCGATTTGCGGACAGCGCCCCGCCGAGGCGGTCCGCGATGTCGTTCACGAGCTGAGCGGAGGTGGCAGCGAAGTCTTGTATTGCCAGGCCGACGTGAGTAACCGGGCCGACCGGGCACGGCTGATCGAGATGGTCCGGGAACGATTTGGCCGGCTGAACGCCCTGATCAACAACGCCGGTATGGCTCCCCGGCGACGTGCCGACATTCTCGAGGCGAGCGAGGAGAGCTTCGAAGAGATCATCCGAGTTAATCTCCAGGGACCATACTTTCTCACCCAGGCCGTCGCCAACTGGCTGATCGCGCAAGGACAAGAAAACAAGAGCTTTTCCGGTAGTATTGTCAATATCTCGTCGGTCTCGGCGACAGTGGCTTCAATCAATCGTGGCGACTACTGCATCAGCAAGGCCGGTGTCAGCATGGCCACCCGGCTCTGGGCGGTGCGTCTGGCCGAGTTTGGCATTCCCGTTTACGAGGTCCGGCCGGGGATCATCAAGACTGACATGACCGCCGCGGTGCAGGAACGATATGATCGGCTGATTCGTGAAGGCCTCCTCTTGCAGTCACGCTGGGGCTTGCCAGGGGATGTCGGGAAGGCGGTCGCGATGCTCTTGCGTGGCGACCTGTCCTATTCGACTGGTCAGGTGCTGCTCGTCGATGGCGGCCAAACGATAGGAAGACTGTAGTGTTACGGCCTGATTGAACTGGCGAGGGCGCAGAGAATACTAAGGAAATATCGATTCTTTTTTCTCCGCGTCCTCTGCGTCTCTGCGGTGATCTTCGAAGGGAATTTCAGAAGGGGGGATGAAACCGCATGAACATTGAATCGACGATAACTCTGGCCGGGCTGCAGCCAGCCTTGGAGCGACTTTTCGAGGCGTCCGCGAGTAAGATCCGCAAGCTCGATCGTCGTTGGAATCCCAAGCTTGGCACGCCGGTGTTTACCCGGAACGGCGAGTACACGACGCGAGGCTGGACGGAGTGGACCCAGGGATTTCAGTTTGGCTCGGCGCTCTATCAATATGAAGCGACCGGTGAACAGGAGTTCCTCGATCTGGGACGGCGCGGGATCCGGGAGGTGATGGCATCGCACGTCAGCCACGTGGGCGTCCACGATCACGGCTTTAACAACGTCAGTACTTACGGGAACCTGTGGCGCTTGATCCGCGAAGGCCGTGCCTCGACTGCAGAAAGCGACCTCGGAACCTGCGAGCTTGCCCTCAAGGTGTCGGGGGCGATTCAGGCGGCACGCTGGACCCGGATTGCCAACGACGGTGGCTTCATCTATTCGTTCAATGGCCCCCATTCCCTTTTCGTCGACACGATTCGCTCACTCCGCTCCCTTGCCCTGGCCCATCAGCTTGGCCATGCCCTGATGGGTGAAGGTGATCGAAGGATCTCACTCCTCGAGCGTCTGGTCCAGCACGCCACGGCTACCGCGCGCTACAGCGTCTATTATGGCGAGGGCCGTGACGTCTACGACGTGGCCGGTCGGGTCGTGCACGAAGCGATCTTCAACGTGAACGACGGCACCTTCCGCTGTCCGAGCACCCAGCAAGGCTACTCTCCCTTTACGACCTGGACCCGTGGCCACGCCTGGGCGGTGCTCGGCTTCGCCGAGCTGCTCGAGTACGTGGCAACCCTCGGTGATGCCGATCTCGCCCTGGTGGGTGGCCGCCCGGCGGTGATTGCGCTGCTCGAGCGGGCGGCCCGGGTGACCAGCGACTACTACTTGGAATTTACCCCGTCCGATGGCATCCCTTACTGGGACACCGGTGCGCCCGGTCTCGCCTTCCTCGGCGATTACCGTTCGCGACCGGCCGATCCGTTCAATCCGTACGAGCCGGTCGATAGCTCGGCGGCGGCGATCAGCGCCCAGGGGCTGCTGCGCTTAGGAAGGTATCTCCGCGGTCAAGGCGATTCACACGGCGAGCGCTATTGGCAAGCTGGCCTCACCGTTGTACGAACGCTGCTCAGTGAGCCCTATCTTTCGACCGATCCGAATCACGAAGGGCTGCTGCTTCACGTGATCTATCATCGACCGAACGGCTGGGATTACGTCCCGCCGGGTGCCAAGGTGCCCCGGGGCGAATCGGCGATGTGGGGCGACTACCATCTCCGCGAACTCGCGGTGATGCTCTGGCGCGAGGCCAGAGGTGCGCCGTACCTCACATTTTTCGGTCCATAGCTACAGGTGAATCCATGATTTCTCCACCACTTTTTGAACTCCCAGGGGTGGGGCATGCCGTCGTACCCGGTGGGTGCCGGGGATTCCATCGTACGCAAATTGATTGCCGACTGGCTCCTAGATCTTGCGTTGTCGATCAGCCCTGCCGACCGCACTCTCCCTGTAACACTGGAGCATAGGTTTGTACAGTTAGGAGAGCATTGAATCGAGAGTTCGCACAGACGTACTTAGCTGCCCACCACCCCGGTGTGATAAGTCCAGATGCTGTGGATTGTTACTGTTGCCTACCTGCCTCAGGGCCTTGACAAGGCGGACGCGTGAAAACCCGGCCTGGACGAACATTGACCGCCTCGTGCCGCCCTGGCATCGTTTGAATTCCCTTGATCGTCTCCCACGCGAGGTCTATCGCCTGGGATAGAGTCAGGGAGCGACCGAAAGTGCGCGCATCAGAAGCGCTTGTCGTGCCCAGGGTCGCTTGCACCAGCGCGACGGTACGTTGCTCCTCTTCCCCGTCCTCATCCGTTGGGGGGGCCACCTCGTGTGCCGCGCGGATCCCTTCCACCGCGCCCCAGAGCTGCGCTGCGCGCGCCGCGTCTCCTTTCAGAGCTGCCACCCGCGCCACGGCCGCGATGGTTTTCGTAATTTGCGCGACGTTACCCTGCTGGCAACGAAGAGCGAGACACTCGCCAAACATGGCGGCTGCCTCCTCGGTACTCCTGCGATGCACCGCCACCGTCCCGAGATTGTACAGAGCCCACGCCACGTGCTCCGCGTCTCCCGACGCTCGGAAGCGCGCCAAGCCCTCTTCGAGGTACAGCACGGCGCGCGCGTCATCGCCCTCGCACCGAGCAAGCTCGCCAAGGCTGACGAGTGAGGTCGCGATCGCCCCGGGATTGTTCACTGACCGTCGGAGCGCCAGCCCCTCTTCCATGAGCGCCCGGGCTTTCGGATAGTCGCGCTCGCGCATGGCGAGGCCGCCGAGGCCAGTCAGCGCGTGGGCAATACCCCACGGATCGCCGATCAAGCGAAACAGCGCGAGACTCCGCTCGTAGCACGCCCGAGCCGCGTCCAGATCGTCGGGAAGCAGCACCTCACCGAGCGCAAAGTGCGCTAGCCCTAAGTCCCAAGGATCATCGATTGTTTCGAAAAGCGCGATCGCTTCACTCACATGCTCGCGGGCGGCCGTGCGATCTCCCTGGTAGAGAGTAGTCAGCCCGAGGTCCAGAAGTGCGAGCGCTAGACTCCGCTGATCGCCAAAGAGGCGCAAACGCGCCGCGCTCTGCGTCAGCAGCTCGAATGACCGGGTAAAATCGCCGAGATTCCAGGCCAGCTCCCCGGCCGCGCACAGTGCCCGCGCGTAACCCCACCCCTCGCGATTCGCGTTCTCCTTCGCCAATGCGGCCTGGCTCCAGGTCCAGCCCTCGCTCTCTCGCCCAATCGCGTCCCAGAACCACTCCAGATTGCCAACGATGCGCAGGGCGCGCTCGGTTTCATCGTGGTCGAGGGACCAGCGGAGCGCCGCGCGTACGTTGTCCACCTCGGCTGGCACGACCCGCGCCCACGCTGTGCGCGCGCCACTCTGCAGGCCAAAGTGCACCTGGTTAGTGAAGGCCAGCATCACGTCGGCGTGGCGTCGGCGGACGGTCTCCTCCTCACCGCTCGTGACGAGCTGTTCCCCGGCGTATTCGCGGATCGTTTCGAGCATACCATAGCGCGCGCGACCATCTGCGCCCCGTTCGACCTGGACGAGGCTGCTGTCGACAAGCGTGGCCAGCCCGTCCATGACCTCGATCGGCACGCTCTCCTCCCTCCGGCAGAGCGCTTCCGCGCTCTCCAACGTCCAGCCGCCGGCGAAGACCGCGAGCCAGCGGAGCAAGCGCTGCTCGTTGGGCGTCAGCAGGTCGTAGCTCCAGGAGATCGTGTCGCGGAGGGTCTGCTGACGTCGCGGAAGGTCGAGCGGACCATGGGTGAGAACCTGCAACCGCCGCTGCAAACGCGCCGCGAGCTCCGGGATTGTGAGGTGCCGGGCGCGGGCCGCCGCGAGCTCGATCGCCAAGGGGAGGCCGTCGGTGCGTGTGCAGATCTCCACGATGGCGGACGCATCGGTCTCGGTCAGGGTCGGTCTTGGAGAGACCGCCGACAGTCGCTCCAGGAAAAGCGCCGCGGCCGGAAACTGGTGCAGCCGCTCGAGGTTCGCAGGGTGGCTTGGATCCGGCACCGGCAGGGGCAGTACCGCGTACTCGTGCTCACCGGTGAGATGAAGCAGAGAGCGACTGGTCACCAGTACTTTCAGCGTGGGACATGCCACGAGCAGGTCATTGAGGATCGGCGCGGAGGCCACAAGATGCTCGATGTTATCGAGTACCAACAGCAGCCGCTTTCCGCGGAGGTGCGCGATCAACGGCGTCAGCGGCGTGTCGCTGCTGGTGTCCCGCAAGCCCACGGTGTGCGCGACCGTGGGTACCACCAGGTCAGGATCGCGCAGCGCCGCCAGGAGAACGACAAAGACTCCATCCGGGAAGCTCGCGCGCCGGTCCGCCGCGATCTGGAGCGCGAGCCGTGTCTTGCCAACTCCGCCCGGGCCGGTGAGATTCACCAGGCGGATGTCGTCTCGGTCGAGCAATTGCCCCACTGCTGCCAGGTCGTCTGCTCGTCCGATAAGCGATGTCAGCGGCACCGGGAGGTTGGTCATCGCCTCGGGCGGGCCAGTCGGCGCGCCGACTGGAACGGCGGCGCGCGCCGCCGCGAAAAATATCTCGCGGTCTTTGGCACTCAGACCGAGCGCATCGGCGAGGAGACGAAGAGTGCCGTAGTAAGGTCTGGTCCGTCGGCCGCGCTCCAGATCGCTGACGCCACGCACGCTGAGTCCCGCCCGCTCGGCCAGATCTTCTTGGGTGAGGCCGGCCGCGGCGCGGTATTGTTTGAGATAGTCACCGAAGGTTGCTCGCCGATGGTTCGCCATTTCTGCCCCAATGGCTCTTTTCGCTGCTCAGGACCATTGTACTCGATTCCAGGTGCGACTTGACCGCGAGTGCGTGGGTAGCGCGTGGGTGGTGCGTCTCGCCCGAAGATGCCCCCAGGCAAGATACTATGCCTAGCACGGTAAAGAGAAACCAACGAAGGGAGAAAAACATCCATGGCAACGTCGCAAACGAAAAGCTTCAACCAGCCGGACGAGGTTCATACACCGCCAAAGACGAGGTTGGAAGTCGTGAAGTTCGGTGACATGTCCGTCGTCCGAATGACCGTTGAACCAGGCTGGAGGTGGTCCGAGCATATCCGTCCGATCGTGGGAACAACAAGCTGTCAGGGAACACACTTCAGCTACGTCGTTTCCGGACACTTTCGCACGGTGACGGACGATGGCCGAATAGACGATCTCGGGCCGGGCGACATCGCGATCACCCCACCGGGGCATGATGCCTGGGTCATCGGCGATGAACCCTGCGTTCTCCTCGATTTTCAAGAAGCGAGTCGGAACGTCTGATCACTGAAAACATCCAAAATCTGCGGTAATTTGACCGGGGTGAAAGGTCCATGGTGACAAGTCTTGTCAATGTTCGCTGTTCCTTAGTGCGGCCCGGGGAGGGCGAGGGGCTTCGCATCTTCGATGAGGAGATCATCGTTCAGATCACTGGCTCGGAAACCAACGGCGCGTATGCGCTAGCAACGATATCGGTCGCGCCCGGAGGTGGGCCGCCCTTGCACGCGCATCCGGGTAACGAGAGCTTCTACGTCCTCTCCGGTGAGTTCAGCTTCACCCAGCGTGATGAACGGGGTGTCTCGACGTTCCAGGGCGGCCCGGGCACGGTCTTCCACGCCCCGTCCGGTGCGCCGCACCGGTTCGAGAACGTCAGCCCGGGCCGGGGCACCATGCTAATTGTCATCTCCGCCGAGTCGGTTGCCTTTCTGCGCGAGCTTGCCGCCTCCTTCCCACCTGGTGCTCGACCGGACATGGAAAAAATGCTCACTATCCATGCCAAGTACGGAGTCGAGACGATCCACGGGGAAGAGGGGAGCCGTCCCGAACCGCCACGCGACGGGGCGATGAGTGCGCGGGCCCGCGCACTCGCCTGGCGGTTCGAACAGGCAAATGAGCAGCTTATCGCCATGATTGTGCAGTGCTCGCCCGAGCGCTGGCAGGCGATCTGCACTGACACCGGTTGGACAGTCGGCGTCCAGGCGCACCACATCGCGGAAGGCGAGGCAGCTATCGTCAGAGTCATCCAGGACGCCGCCGACGGGCGGCCACATCCGCCAATGCCCCCGGCGAAGCTCGATGCGATCAACGCACGCCACGCCGAAGAATTCGCTAACGTCACTCTGGAAGAGACTGTCGCGCTCCTACGCCACAATGGAGCAAAGGCCGCCCAGGCTTACCGACTTCTGACTGATGAGCAGCTTGCCCAACAGGCAACGCTGTTGGAAGGCGGTCAGCCAGCGAGCATTGCTCAACTGATCGAGCATCTCGCGATCGGGGAGATCGAGCGTCACGGTGCCTATATCCGGAGCGCGCCGGCGCTTCAACGCCGTCCACGCGGATAACCTGACCGGTTGCTCGGGCCATGTGACATGTGATACTGTGATACGTGGTTCGGTTATAAATCCCCGTGGCGATGGCAACGAGAGCAAATTTCCCGTGATTTCCAAGAAATTTGCTCTCGTTGCCATCGGCCTAAGTCGGACTTGATCGCGTTACTGGACTCATATGAGGTAAACCCAGGGCAGATTGCGTAAATTTTCAGCGGGTGGGAGCAGCGATCCCTGTAAGCTGCACGCGGGCGATCAGAGCGGAAGGATTGTCGAGCAAGGTCACCTGTGCCGGGAGAGGCAGGCCTTGCGCCAGGATCTGCTAAGCGATCGCGGTCAACCTGCTGACAACGACTTCAATTTCAATGGCCGGCGGTAAGCGGGCGGGGTGCCCCTCAACATGAACGTGGGTGCTCGGGTTGATGCGGATGGCGTTACCATGCGTGGCCGCGAGTGCCTCTCCCTACAGGACAAGCAGAATTGACGTCCGAAGCATCTGATCCACGTGCACCGCGAAGAAATCAACCTGCCAGGGATGTGTACTTACCGCCCCCGTCGAACAGTTCGGAGAAACGCACGCTGCACTTTACCGGTCGGGGCGACCGTCAAGTCAATCAACGTTGTCAGTGTAACGCGAAGGAGGAGTCCTGGAGCGCGGTGAGCTTGATCTGGACCGGGATGGAGGGTGCGCGGTGCGCTGCCACCCTCGGCGCAATCGGGTGCAGCAGAGATAGGTGGAACAGTGGAGAGGGCAAGACGCCTGACCAAAGGTGACGGTCGAAGTGTCTCCAAATGTATTGACATTGCATTGGCATAAGAGTATTGTTGTACAAAGTGAATAGTAATACACGAATTATAAAACATGACTATTCGTGCATTATATAGGTGTGCAGGTTCTTGGGCGATGCCGCCACTGGTATCTGCTACCGGAGCGAGAGAATTGGCGGGGGCGCTGGGCAATCAGGTGACTAGCGTCACCCACGATGTGATGGAGACCTGAAATAATATCGAGGTTTCGATTCAATGACGAACACAGTCCCGCTCTTAATCCGTTGCAAGGCCTGTGGATCCAGAGTTCCCGCCCCGCACGTGACTGAATCCGGCGAGTGGCCCTTTAATTGCCCCTCGTGCGGAAAGGGTTTCCTCCTGATTACCCAATCGCTTGGGCCTGACGACCTGAGTGGGCAGATTCAACAAGTTTAGCAATCAGAGACCCGGGGCGAGTTCACTCAGCAGATTGAGCTAGCAGCAAAGATCGTGTCCCTCGATCAGTTCATGGCAGCCTCGCCCGTGGTTGGCAGAACATCCCCTTCGCTAGCCAAATTACCCGGGAAGTGTATCAATAGATTTCCTCTTTACAGAGCGGTGCAAGTACGCTATGCTGTCCGTAGTTGAATGGTACCATTGGAGTGACGAGCGAAGTTCGGTGCAAAGCCGACGCCGTCCCGCGACTGTGAAGCGGCTACTCTCTATCCGAGGGTTGCCGATAAGCCAGGTCGCCTCCCACTCCGGGCAGTATCGTCGCCTTCGCGGAAAGGCGCGGGCTGAGTGGTCAAAATTGGATCTCACTCGTCCCACGCCTCGTCCTAGGACGAGGCTCTTTTGTTGGGGGAAGAGGGCAGACTGACTGACCACGCGACCGCACTCCCCGAAGGGACGCGTAAGAGGAGAGCGTCCCCGTGCAAAACTCTGACACCGATCCCGAGTCTCCCCTAGACGACCTGAGCGACGAAGGGCGAGCGGCGAAGCGCGCCGAGCAGGACGCGGCCCGCCGACGACCGGATCGGCACGCGAAAGGGCTCGTCATCGTCAACACCGGCCACGGCAAAGGAAAGACCACCGCGGCACTTGGTCTTTTGTTGCGCGCCTGGGGTCAGGGGCTGCGTGTCATCATGTTCCAGTTCATTAAGGCGCAGACCGGCAATTGGGGCGAGGTCAAGGCGGCGCGGAAGATCGGACTGGAGATCATTCCCCTTGGCGATGGCTTCACCTGGATGAGCAAAGACATCGCCCACGATCGCGCTTTGGCCCAGGAGGGATGGCAGCGCTGCCGTGCTGCCATCGAAAGCGGCCAGTACGATGTTGTCATCATCGATGAGCTGACCTACTGCTTCAAGTTTGGTTGGCTCGACCTCGGCGAAGTCCTGGAGGTGCTGCGCCGACGACCGGCGATGCAGCACGTCGTGATCACCGGGCGCGATGCGCCGGCCGAGCTGATCGATTTTGCTGATCTGGTGACCGAGATGCAAGTGATCAAGCACCCGTACAAAGCTGGAGTCAAGGCGCAAAAGGGGGTCGAGTTTTGACTCTGGATCGATCACAGCCCGATCGTGGCACAATCCGTCGACCGACCCGGAACCTGGTCACACGGGCCGACGGCAAGCTGGTCAACGTCGCCCGTAAGTCGGGGCAGCTCTTTGTCTGTAAGAATGGCTGTTGCTGTGGCCATGTCGAGAGCGGCCATCCCCCGGTGCCCGAGGCGATCTACCACAACGAGTGGGAGCGACGGCGTTTGCGAAACAAGGTCCACCTGACGATCGGGGGCTGCCTGGGGCCGTGCCCTCTCGCCAACGTTGTCTTGCTGCTCTTCGACGGGCGAGCGATCTGGTTCCATTCGTTCAATACCGAGCGCCAAGTCCTCGCGCTTTACGACTACGTCGAGCAGATGCTGGCGGCGCAAATGTATCTGCCACCCCCGCCGGTCCTGGCCGACTACCATTTCACTGCCTTTAACTGGGACGCTCCGGCGCTTGAACCCCAACCGAAAAGTGCACCACCGACGTCTTCCTTGGCGACTGAGCCAGACGGCTTCCTTTTTCTGACCCAGGCCGATACCGATCTGCTGGCTCTGTCTAAAGTCGCCTCTCATTTAGATCCGGACTTTCCGCCGGTCCGCGGCTACAATCTTTCCCATCTCAAGACGGCCGAGGACGTCGCGGCCTTCCTCGCTGCAGTGCTGCCCACCGCCGAAGTCATCATCCTGCGCCTGCTCGGAGGCGCCAACAGCTTTCGTGAAGGGTTCGAGCGGGTCGTGCAGCATGCCGAGAGAACGGGGGCCTGGTTGCTCTGCCTACCTGGGACCGATGCGCTTGATCCGGAACTGACCGCCTCCTCCAACGTCGGCGTACCGGTCACCCACGAAGCGCTCGCCTACCTGCAACTGGGCGGCCTCAAGAATTACGAGCACCTGCTGCGGTTCCTGAGCGATCACCTCCTGGCGACTGGCTTCGGCTACGATCCGCCCGAGCCGCAGCCGCGGCACGGGATCTACCACCCCGACGTTCCCGAGGGGACGCTCGAGGCCTGGCGGCGACGCGCGGATCCGACTCGGCCGACGATTGGCATTCTCTTCTACCGTGCCCACCTGCTCTCGGGCAACCTCGACTTCGTCGACGCCCTGGTACGCGCCGGCGAAGCCCGCGGGGCAAACATGCTCCCGGTCTACGCCTATTCGTTGAAGGACTTTCCCGATGGGGAAGAACCCTCATCGGGGGTGCTGCCGTCGGCGCTCCGTTACTTCGTCTCCAATGGCCGTCCACTGGTTGACGTCGTCATTACGACCATGAGCTTTGCTCTTGGTGCCACCGACGCGCGAGGAGATTGGGCCACCGATGTCTTACGCCGGCTGGACGTGCCAATTGTCCAGGCAATCACCGCGTCGCTGAGCCACGACCAGTGGGCCAGGTCGCTGCGCGGCCTCTCGCCACTCGACGTCGCGATGAACGTCGCCATCCCGGAGTTAGACGGCCGGATCATTGGGGTTCCGATCAGCTTCAAGGAGGAGAAGCCTGCGGCAGATGGGGATTCCTCACCCCTACCTCTCTCCCGTGGGTGGGAGAGGGGAGTCGGCAACACGGGAGAATCTTCGCCTTACCCCGAGTCCTCTCTCCCGCTCGACGCGAGAGAGGGGCAGGGGGTGAGAGATCCCGGCCTTGGAAAAAGAATCACCAACGGTTCGCCGATCGTCCAGTACATGGCACAGCCCGACCGGGTGGAGCGGATCGTCGGTCAGGCGCTGCGCCTGGCGGCGCTCCAGCGCAAGCCGAATCACGCGAAGCGCGTCGCTTTTATCCTAACTAACTACACCGGCCGGGTCTCCCGGATCGCCAACGCGGTCGGGCTCGACTCGCCAGCGTCGCTGCTCCGACTTCTCCAGGCGATGCGGGAGGCTGGCTACGCGATTTCCGACTTGCCGCCGGATGGCGACACCCTCTTCAATCTGCTCGTCGAGCGAGGCTCCTACGATCGTGAGGTCCTGACCGACGCCCAGCTCGCCGGGGCGGTGGCCCGGGTACCAGCCCGACGTTATCAGCAGTGGTTCGCCACGCTGCCGGCCAAGAATCAGTCGGAGATGGCCGGTCGATGGGATGCGCCGCCGGGGCGTCATTACGTCGACGACCGAGGCATCCTCGCGCTGGCTGGGATCGCTTTTGGCAACGCGTTCGTCGCGATTCAGCCGCCCCGGGGCTATGGTCTCGATCCCGCAGCGATCTATCACATGCCGGATCTGCCGCCGCCGCATCCGTACCACGCGCTCTATCGCTGGCTCAATGAGCCAGTGGAAGCGGGGGGCTGGGGGGCCGACGCGATCGTCCACTTGGGCAAGCATGGAACGCTCGAATGGCTCCCCGGGAAGGGCGTTGGCGTTTCCGCCGAGTGCTATCCAGACTTGTTCCTGGGCGATCTGCCGCTCGTCTATCCGTTCATCATCAATAATCCTGGTGAGGGGGCCCAGGCAAAGCGGCGCACCCACGCGGTCATCGTGGACCACCTTACCCCGCCCATGACGACCGCCGAGGGTTACGGCGAGATCGAAGAGCTGGCTCGCTTGGTCGACGAATACTACCAGCTCGAGCAGCTCGATCCAAGTAAGCTCCCCCTTCTCCAGCAGCAGATTTGGGCACTGATCCAGAAGGCACGACTCGATGCCGACCTCGACCAGATTGTCAACTGGGATAGCACGCAGCACCGGCACGAGTGGGAGCCGCAGTTTCACGAGGATGGCGTTCCCTATACTATCTCCGACCTGAGCGGGCGGGACTTCGCTCACCTGGTCGAGAACATCAATGGTTACCTCTGTGAGCTCACCAGTGCCCAGATTCGGGATGGTCTGCACATTCTCGGACAGCCCCCGACCGGTGCCCAGCTCGTCGATACGCTGCTTAGCCTTGTTCGCCTGGCAAATCTCGAGGTTCCCAGCTTGCGCTCCGGCGTGGCGGCTCACTTTGGTCTCAACCTCGACTTGATCCTGGATGATCTTGGTAAGCGCTTTGCTGTCCCTCCCACTGCGCTCCAGGCCGTGATCGGCCAGGCGATCCCCACGCATGCTGATGCCCTGGAAGCGATTGACCTCGTCGGAAAGCGGTTAGTCGAGAGATTGGCTGCGGTCGATTACGCTCCGGAGCAAGTAGCGGACGTGGTCGCGGCCGTGCTCGGGCCGGGTGTGCAGGACGATCCCTTACTCTCTGCCCCTCTCCCGCTCGTCGAGAAAGGGGTGTCGGCCGCGGCCGGCGGGGTGAGGGAGCCCGGCCGTGCGGCGGTGGAGCAGACTCTCCACTTCGTTTGCACCGAGCTGGTTCCGAATCTCCAACAGGCTACCGCCGAGATTGACAGCGTTCTCCATGCGCTCGACGGCGGTTACGTTCCGGCCGGCCCGAGCGGTGCTCCTACCCGGGGCATGGCCCACGTGCTTCCGACCGGTCGAAACTTTTACACTGTCGATCCGCGCGCGCTGCCCAGTCAGGCCGCATGGAATGTGGGCCAGCAGCTCGCCAATGCGCTGGTCACGCGCCATCTTCAGGATGAAGGGCGTTATCCGGAAAGCGTCGGCATCTCGATCTGGGGTACTAGCGCGCTGCGCACGCACGGGGATGACGTCGCCGAGATCCTCGCTTTGCTCGGCGTACGGCCACGGTGGCAGGCCGAGAACCGTCGTATCGTCGGCATCGACGTCATCTCGCTCGCCGAACTGGGGCGCCCCCGGATCGACGTCGTCTGTCGGATCTCTGGCTTCTTCCGGGATGCGTTTCCCCAGTTGATCGCCCTCCTCGACGAGGCGTTTCGGACGGTCGCTGCCCTCGACGAGCCGCCCGAGCAAAATTACCTCCGTCGACATCACCTCGCCGACCGTGAGCGCCTCGTCGAGGAAGGAGCGAGTCCGGAGGAGGCAACGCGGATCGCGACCTACCGCATCTTCGGCTGTAAGCCCGGCACTTACGGCGCCGGTATCTTGCCGCTGATCGATGAGCGCAACTGGCAGGGCGCGGCCGACTTCGCCGAGGCGTACGTGAACTGGGGCGGCTATGCCTACACGACCGAGTCTTTCGGCGTCGACGCGCGCGCGACCTTCCGCCACGCCTTGAGCGGCGTCCAAATCGCGGTGAAGAACCAGGACAATCGCGAGCACGACATCTTCGACTCTGATGACTATCTTCAATATCATGGGGGGATGATCGCGACCATTCGCGCTCTGACCGGCAAGAATCCCCGCCGCTACTTCGGCGACAGCGCCGATCCCTCTCGCGCCCGGGTTCGTGATCTCAAAGAGGAAGCACTCCGCGTTTTCCGCACCCGTGTCGTCAACCCGAAGTGGATCGCCGCGATCCAGCGGCACGGTTACAAAGGCGCGCTCGAGCTCGCGGCGACGGTCGACTATCTGTTTGGCTATGACGCGACTGCTGACGTCGTTGACGACTGGATGTACGCACGTGTGGCCGAGACCTACGCGCTCGATCCAAAGCTCCAGGAGTTCTTCCGGCGAAGTAACCCGTGGGCACTTCGTGACATCACCGGACGATTACTGGAGGCGGTCGAGCGCGGGCTCTGGGCAGAGCCAGGGGAGTTGCGGAGCGCGCTCGAGGGCGTTTACCTCGATGTCGACTCTGAGATCGAAGCACGCAGCGAGGCGACCGGTGTCCCGCGACGAACTCCGTCTCCGCGGCCGGGAGGTGATCCTTGATACATGGAGGTCCCGCTTTTCCTTTCAGTGCCATCGTCGGTCAGGAACGGCTGAAGAAGGGCCTGCTCCTCAACGCGATCAACCCACGTATCGGAGGGATGCTGATCCGAGGCGAGAAGGGAACGGCGAAGTCAACCGCGGTTCGCGCGTTTGCCCACCTCCTACCGGAGATCGCGGTCGTCGCCGACTGTCCGTACCGCTGCGATCCGGAGGGACCCATGCGTTGCCCGGACTGCCTGGCGCGCCACGCGGCAGGGGAAGATCTCCCCGTGGAGCACCGGCGCGTCTCTCTGGTGGAGCTACCGATCGGCGCGACCGAAGACCGGGTCGTCGGGAGCCTGAATCTCGAGCAGGCGATTAAAGAGGGAGAGCGCAGCTTCGAGCCAGGGCTGCTCGCGGCGGCCAACCGCGGGATTCTTTACGTCGACGAAGTGAATCTTCTCGGTGATCACCTCGTCGACGTCTTGCTCGACGCGGCGGCGATGGGACAGAATTACGTCGAGCGCGAAGGCATCTCGGTGAGACATCCCGCCCAATTCATCTTGATCGGGACGATGAACCCGGAGGAAGGTGATCTCCGTCCGCAGCTCCTCGACCGCTTTGCGCTCGCCGTCACCGTCGAGGGACTGCGCGATCCGAGTGAACGCGCCGAGGTCGTCCGCCGTCGAATCGCTTTCGAAGCCGATCCGGACGGCTTCCTCGCCCGCTGGCAATCTGCCGAGGAGCACGAGCGCACCCGGATCCGTCAAGCCCAGGCGATCCTTCCGGAGGTTCAGCTCGCGGATCACCAGATCGAACTGATCAGTCGGATCTGCGCTGCCTTCGCGGTCGACGGTCTGCGTGGTGACATTGTCATGTACAAGACGGCGCTTGCCCTGGCCGCCTACGCTGGGCGGCGATACGTTACTGCCGCGGATATCCGAGAAGCAGCCGATCTAGCGCTGCTTCACCGACGGCGCCGCCAGCCATTCGACGACCCGGACGGCGAGCGCGAGCAGCTCGAAGAGCTAGTCCAGCAGCATGTCAATGACCAAGACGAGGATGCCAAGACAGAGCCCGTGCAAGAGACTGAGTTAGACAGATGGCCTGAAAGCGACAACCGGGATAGAACCGCAGAGCATCGCCTTCCCCCTCCCCCTCTGCGAGAGGGGTCTGAACGGAGTCTTCCGGGAAGAGACGAAACTGAGCAGATCTTCGCACCTGGGACGATCTTTCCGGTGCGACGGTTGGGGCAAAATCGTCGGCGCGTCGGGGGGATGATCTCTTCCGGTCGGCGGACGGCAGCGGTTGGCTCGGATCGCCTTGGCCACGAGGTGAGTGCACGTCTGCCAACCGGGGAGCTAGGCGCACTGAGCGATCTCGCCGTCGGAGCGACACTCCGCGCGGCCGCGCCCCACCAGCCGCAGCGCCGGCTCGCGCACCCGAACGGCCCCCGGGTTCTGATCGCGCCGGTCGACTTGCGCGAACGGGTGCGAGAGACGAAGGTTGGCAATCTGATCTTGTTCGCGGTCGACGCGAGCGGCTCAATGGCAGCGCGTCAGCGGATGATCGCGGTCAAGGGGGCCGTGCTCTCGCTCCTGCTCGACGCTTACCAGAAGCGCGACCGGGTTGCCCTCGTCGCGTTTCGGGGCGAGGTGGCAAAGCTTATCTTGCCGCCGACCAACAGCGTTGAGCTGGCCGAGCGGCAGCTCCGGTCGCTCCCGACCGGTGGACGGACACCGCTGGCTCATGCGCTCCAGGTGTGTGGTGAAACGATTCAGCGTTATTTGATTAACCAGCGCCACGGCATCCCCTGGCTGATCCTGGTCTCGGATGGTCGTCCGAATGTGCCGCTTCGCGGAGGCGATGCTCTCGGGGACGCGAGCCGCATCGCCGAACAGATCCGTCAGCGCGGGATCCGAGCGCTCGTCATCGACACCGAGGGCGGACCGGTCCGCCTCGGGCAAAACCACCGACTGGCCGAAGCCCTTGGTGCCGAGTATCTCCGCTTGGAGGAGCTCGCCGCGGACACGCTCGAAGCGACGGTACGGCAACGGCTGGTCAGACCTGACGCAAATCCCTGGGCAATGAAGGACGTTGTACCGTGGATGAGATGATTCTCTTGATGGGGCACGGGAGCCGGGACCCTGAGGGGGTGAGCGAATTCCTGGAGTTAGCTGCTGCGGTCCGCGAGGCCGCGCCCGCTGGACAGGCGATCGAAGTGGGCATCCTAGAATTCTCCGGACCCGAGGTTTCGTCAATTCAGGAGGCGATCGACCGCTGTGTTGCCGTCGGTGCCCGTCGCGTCTTTGCTGTTCCGGTACTCCTGTTCAATGCAGGTCATGCGAAGGAAGACATGCCAAGCCAGATTGCCCAGGGACGAGCCCGCCATCCGGGCCTGGATCTGCGTCTGGCTCCGCCGCTTGGTATCCACCGCTCCTTGCTGGAAATCACCGAGGAGCGCCTCGCCGAGCTCGAGCGCCAGTTCTTCGTCGGCCACCCGGAAGCGACAGCGGTGCTTCTGGTCGGCCGCGGTACGAGCGACGCCGAGGCCAATGGAGACCTTTTCAAGATCGGGCGACTGCTCTGGGAACGGAACCACTATGGTCTGGTCGAGTGCTGCTTCGCCGGGACCGCTGCGCCACTCGTCACCGAAGGGATCGACCGATGCGTCCGCCTGGGCGCCGAGCAGATCTTTGTCATCCCCTACTTCTTGAATACTGGCATCCTGGTGAAGCGGATCCACGCCCAGGCGCAAGCTGCCCGGGCAGTATATCCTGGTGTCGAGATCGCGGTTGGCGAGCATTTGGGCGTTCACCCCAAACTCGTCCAATTGATCCTCTCCCGAGCCAAGACCCTTGCCGGTGAGGGCAATGGGAATGACGGAATGGGCGATGGACCGGTCGAGCGCCCCTGGCGTTATGTCCGCTTGCCTTATCATAGGCATCATGAGTCATCAGGCCTGGGTACTCCTTCAGGCGGGTTTTCCACTGCTCGGTCGCGCGGTAGTGGCACGCCGGTGATCGTCGCCTACTTCGATGGTCCGGCGGTACCGACCAGTGAAATGCTGCTCGGCTCGCTGCTTGATGCGGGCATGTCGGAGGATTTGCTGCGCGCGGCGCTCGGCAAGCTTCGGCTTGACGGGTGGAAGCTGACGGTTACGAAAGACGTTGCTCTTGGCGTGGCCGGCCGACGGGTCGATATTCGTCCGGATGCGTCGGTCGGGACTGCGCTCATTGGTGCCTCTGTGTCCATCGACGATCTCGCTGATCTGGTCCAGCGGAGCGAACTGGATTCTGCCAGCCGTGCCACGACGCTGCGGATCGTTGACACTCTCGCCACTCTCATCGGAGCCAGCCCCGGCCACGGTGAGCGAAAGGCGCTACGCCTGAGCATTGCCGAGTCTGTCCTGATGCTGGTCACGACCGTCGGGATCGTGGCTGGTCTAGATGCTCTCGGTGTTCAACAGGTCTTCGCCTCGCCCGCGTTAGCAGTGCTGGGCTCTGACAGCTCTTTAGCAAACTTAGAGGCCGTACTTGGCACCTCGCCCGCTTCTCTGGGAAGCATCGCTTTTCTAAAATCACTCGCGACGTTCCGACAACCGTCAATGCATTTAGACCGGGTTGGCTGCGGCCTGGGATGGAGCGAAGATGGGTTGCCCAGTATGGTGCGCTTGTGGCTCGGTGAAGCGATCGACTTCTCTCCTCTGGGAAAGGGGGTGGGGTGCCAGGGGGATTTACCGGATCGCAAGCAACCGATGTCCTCGGCACCACTGAAATTTCTCCCCGACGGTTCGGTAGACTGGGGATCCATGTGGCAAACTTTTTGTGAGCTGGCGTTGGATGGTGGTCCGCCGCATCGCGGAACGATGCTCCACGCACCACCGGGGGCTGACCCTGCTCGGCCGGCTTATCAGGCAGCCGTAAGAGAAATCATGCGAGGTGTGACAGCAGTGAGTGGTTTGACAGCAAACACTGCTGGCGAGTCAGGCTGGATTGCGATTCAGTGTGACTCGCCGGAGATGGCCCGCTGGCTTGCCACGGCCATCTTAGCCGAGAACGTCGAGGCACGTTTCGCGGGAGATTCACTGTTCGTACCGGTTGCCGAGAACTTTGAGCTTGAGCATGAGATCAAGAACGTGATTACTGCCGTCGCTAAAACCACCCATTACTGGCGCGAGCATCGATCGGGCTAGGGGCAGCGGATAGAACCTGGGACGTTGCCATGAAGAGGGATGAGTGATGACCGAGAAAGGACCGACGCTCGTCGGACGCTACGTTCTCCCGCCCGAGGAGATCGAACGGCTCAGCCTGCAGCGAGTTGAAGCCGCGCTTGGGGCGTCCCACCGGTGGCCAGGTCCGGAGCGGTTGGTCATCCAACGGATGGTCTACGCGGCGGGTGACCCGACGATTGCCGATCTCGTTCGCCTCCACCCGCGGGCAGTCGCGGCCGGGCTCGCGGCGCTCCAGAGCGGCCAAGCCATCGTCGTTGACGTCCGCATGGTCGAGGTCGCGCTCAATCGCGTCTTCGCGGCCCGTCTCGGCTGCGCGATCCACTGCGCGATCGATCTTCCGTCGACTGTCGCGGAGGCACGCCGTCAGCGCTTGCCACGATCCGTGGTGGCGATGCGTGCGCTCGCTCGCCATGCGCAAGACGGCGTGGTGGTGATTGGCAATGCCCCGACCGCACTGCTGAGCCTGCTCGACCTAGTCGACGCCGAGCAGGTCCGACCGGCCCTGATCATTGGCACCCCGGTGGGATTCGTGGCTGCTGCGGAGTCAAAGGCGGAGCTTGCCACGCGAACGCTCCCTTTCATTACCGTCGAGGGTACTCGTGGCGGATCGGCACTAGCGGCTGCCGCTACCAATGCGCTGCTCCAGCTAGCTGTAGCTGATGGCATTGGCAGACCATCCTCATCCTAACCTTCTTCCAGAGTGAGAGGGAATCTGATATAGAGTCCTAAAGAAAAAGTGTGAAACGAGCCAGATGGGCGACGACGAGAGTTATCAACGGATAAGGCGCCGCGGCATGCGCACCGGCTACACCACTGGCGCCTGCGCGACTGCCGCCGCGAAAGCCGCGACCGAGGCATTGATCAATCAGCGCCGGGTGAGCGAGGTGACGATTCATCTCCCCATCGGCCGGGACGCTAGCTTCGCGATCGTGTCCTGCGAAATTCAGCCAGAATCCTGTCGGTGCGCGGTGATCAAAGACGCGGGTGACGATCCGGACGTGACCAACGGAGCCGAGATCCGGGCCGAGGTCCGCTGGGACAACAGGACAGGCATCCACCTGCAGGGCGGGGAGGGAGTTGGCGTAGTGACCCGGCCCGGACTGGGGCTCGAGGTGGGCGGACCAGCGATCAATCCGGTCCCCCGGCGGATGATCACCGAAGCGGTAACGGAAGCCGCGGGCGCGCTGCTCGCCGAACGCGGGCTCGTGGTCGAGATCTCAGTGCCGCGTGGGGCAGAACTGGCGAAAAAGACGCTCAACGCGCGCCTCGGCATCATCGGAGGTCTCTCGATCCTGGGCACGACCGGCATTGTCCAGCCCTGGTCGACAGCCGCTTGGCGCGCCAGCGTCGAGCAGGCGATCGACGTGGCGGCGGCGAATGGTCAGCGCCACGTGGTTCTCACGACTGGTGGCCGAAGCGAAAAATTCGCGATGAAGATCCTGCCCTTGCCGGAGATTGCCTTTGTCGAGATGGGCATTTTCACCGGCACGGCGCTCCGTCGCTGCGTCGCTCGCGAGATAGAAAGCGTGACGTTGGGAGGCATGGTAGGGAAGTTTGCCAAGCTGGCTCAGGGCCATTTCCAGACCCACGTCGCCGGTAACCAGGTCGATCCGATTTTTCTGGCCGAGCTCGCGGCGCGGGCCGGTGCCGGCCCGACGGTGCAGGAAGCAATTCGGACAGCCAACACAGCCCGCCATGTTCAGGAGATTGTCCTGGACGCCGGGGTGGAGGGCTTTTTCCAGGTCTTGACCGAGGAAGTCGCGGAGCGGAGCTTTGCCTTCGTGCGTGGCAAGCTTCGTGTTGAGGCGATCCTCTTCGACTTCGACGGGCGCGTGCTCGGATGGGCAGAACGGCATGGCTGAGATCGTAGTCGTCGGCATCACCGATCGTGGAGCGGAGAGTCTCTCACCCGAAGCGCGGCGGCTGGTCGCAGAGGCTACGCTCCTCTGTGGAGGCGAGCGCCATCTGGCGTTCTTTCCGGACCATCCGTCCGAGCGATTCGTGATCAAAGCGAACCTGATTGAGCTGGTCGAGCGGCTGCAACGAGCGACCGGGCCAGTCGTCGTGCTCGCCTCCGGTGATCCGGATTGGTACGGCGTCGGGCCGTACCTCGCCGAGCGGTTGGGACGGGAGCGAGTCCGGATTCTCCCGAATCTGAGCGCGATCCAGCTCGCGTTCGCACGTCTGGGGCTGTCCTGGCACGACGCGATCCAGTTGAGCGCGCATGGTCGACCATTGGATAGTATCCTTCCGGCCGCGCTCGTCGCGCCCAAAGCGGTCATCCTGACCGATGACCGAAACACCCCGGCGGCGATCGCAAGGGCACTGCTCGAGGCAGGTGACGAAGACGCACTTGCCGACGTCTTCGAGCACCTTGGTGGTCCAGCCGAGCGGCACGTCGCCGGGACGCTCCGCGACCTCGTCGATCAATCATTCGCTCCCTTGAATCTACTGATCGTTCGTCACCGCCATACCCCACGCCCCTGGCCCCTCGGTCTGCCTGAGAAGTCCTTCCAGCATCAGAATGGGCTGATCACCAAAGCCGAGGTGCGCGTGGTGAGCCTGGCAAAGCTGCGGCTGCACGAGCGAGCGACGCTCTGGGACATCGGAGCTGGCTGCGGCTCGGTCGCGATTGAGGCCGCTGCCCTTCTGCGCTACGGTCGGGTCTACGCGATCGAGCGTGACCCCAAGCAGATCGAGCTTCTAGAGGAGAATCGGCGACGATTCGGCGCCGGCAACCTCGTTGTCGTCGCTGATGAAGCGCCGGCCGTCCTCGCCGATCTGCCAGACCCCGACGCTGTCTTCGTGGGTGGAAGCGGTGGCCAACTCGATGCCATCCTGCGCACGACAAGGGCGCGTCTCCTCCCTGGTGGTCGCATTGTTGTCAACCTCATCGGGATCGAGCATCTCGGTCGACTGGTTGGAGAAGAATCGAATCTCGACTGGTCAGTCGAGGTCACCCAGGTAAGCGTGGCACGGAGCACCGTCACGGCCGGGCTAACCCGGCTGGCAGCGCTGAATCCAGTATTCGTCGTTACTTTCTGGAGAACAGACAAGTGACAATTGGAGGAGGTGAGGGGATTTCGGCGGAGGAGAGGTCGGCATGAATAGGCAGACCGTGGGCACGCTCTATGGGATTGGCGTCGGTCCCGGCGATCCGGAGCTCTTGACACTCAAAGCGTACCGTCTCCTCCGCGAGCTGTCGCTCGTCTACGTCCCGGTCGCGCGGCCGGGCGCGCCCAGCTACGCGCGGACCATCGTCGAGGCGTACCTCGATCCGAGCCGCCAGCAGATTGTTGAGCTCGTCTTTGCGATGCGGGAAGACCACGAGCGAATGGCTGAACAGTGGCGGATCAACGCGCGTCGGATCGCTGATGAATTGGTCGCAGGGAGAGATGTCGGCTTTCTCACCGAGGGTGACCCGCTGCTCTACAGCACATTCGTCCACGTGGTGACAGTTCTGACGGACATCTGTCCTGATGTGGCGGTCATTGTCGTGCCTGGCGTCTCATCAGTTCAGGCGGCTGCCGCGGCGGTCCGGGTCCCGCTGGCCGATCGTGACGAGCGGCTCGCGATTCTTCCGGCCACCTACGAGTGCACGGGATTACAAACCGCGCTCGCAACGTTTGACACTGTGGTCTTGCTGAAAGTGGCGAGCGTGATCGACCGTGTGCTCGACCTATTGGAAGAAGTTGGTCTGATCGATCATGCCGTGTACGTCTCGCGTGTTGGTTGGCCGGAAGAGAGGCTTGTCCACGACGTACGCTCGTTGCGGGGACAGAAGCTCGATTATTTCTCATTATTAATTATTCGGAGCAAGCGGTGAGCACGGGGCACGTCTATTTCATTGGTGCCGGCCCGGGGGCCCCGGATCTGATCACACTTCGCGGGCGGGCGATTCTCGAGCGGGCCGACGTCATTATTTATGCCGATTCTCTGGTCGATCCTCAGCTCTGTGACTGCGCCCAGCCAGCGGCCGAGATCTATGGGAGCTCGTCGCTGACGCTTGAGGAGATTAGCGAGCGGATGATCGCCGCGGCACAGGCCGGGAAGGTCGTTGCCCGCCTGCAGAGCGGAGACCCGGCGATCTACGGCGCGATCCACGAGCAGATTGCCCGGCTCGACGCGGCTGGCATTCCCTGGTCGATCGTGCCCGGCGTGAGCTCGGCCTTTGCCGCCGCGGCGGCGCTTGGCGTCGAGCTTACCGTGCCCGAGATCGCCCAGACAGTCATCCTCACCCGGATCTCTGGCCGCGCCAGCCCGGTGCCGGCGACTGAGGAGCTGCGCGCGCTCGCGACACACCGGACGTCGCTGATCCTCTTTCTGAGCATCAGTCACATTCAACGGGTCGTAACGGAGCTGCTCGACGGAGGTTATCCCCCGGAGACGCCAGTCGCGGTCGTCTATCGGGTGAGCTGGCCCGACGAGGCGGTCATCCGTGGGACGCTTGTCGATGTTCTCCCCAAGGTTCGCGCGGCACGTTGGAAGAAGCAAGCGCTCATCCTCGTCGGCGCCGCGCTGGCAGACGGCTCGGGATATGCTGAGCGACGATCCCGGCTCTATGCGCCCGACTATAGCCACCTCTTTCGGAAAGCGCGTCGATGCGCCCGCTCGGTTGATAAGGTTACGTCGCCATGACGTCACTCGCCGTCTTCGCGATTAGCCGCCGGGGTGCAAACCTCGCCCAGCGTCTGCGGCTTCACCTGGGTGGTGACATTTTCGTCGTCGAGCGCTTTCGTGCGCTCATCGGGGAGTCGGCTGTCGCTCTCGGATCGGGCGAGCTTCGCCCGGCGCTGGCCGGGGCTTTCGCGCGTTATCGCGGCCTAGTGCTGATCATGCCGCTCGGCGCGGCGGTGCGCCTCGTTGGGCCGCTGCTTCAGGACAAGTGGACGGATCCCGCCGTGGTCGTCCTCGATGAGGTTGGTGCCCAGGCCATCGCTATGCTTTCCGGCCATGTCGGTGGCAGCAACGCGCTGGCCCACCAGGTCGCGGCGGCTATCGGTGCACGACCGATCATTACCACTGCATCCGACCTCCTCGGCTTTCCCGCCTTGGATCTGCTCGGTCAGGAATGGGGCTGGGTGATCGAAGATCTGACCGGTCTCACCCGGGCGAGCGCCGCGCTCGTCAATGGCGAGCCGGTCGGTGTCTACCAGGACGCGGGCGAGGAGGACTGGTGGCGAGAGGCGCCCAGTAATCTGATTCGCTACCACTCTCTTGATCGTCTGTTGGCCGCGACCGTTGCCGCCCGTTTAGTCATCAGCGACCGGGTGCTGCCCTTGACCGACGTGGCTGGGGCCTTGGTGATCTTCCGCCCGAAGACACTCAGCATTGGGATTGGCTGCGTCCGCGGGGTGACCACGGATGAGCTGGACGAGCTAGTTCGGAAGACGCTGGCCGATCACGCCCTCGCACTCGGGAGTGTGCGCGAGCTAGCGACGATCGATCGGAAACACGATGAGGCGGGCCTGACGGCACTGGCCACCCGATACGACTGGCCGGTGCGCTACTTCACGGCCAAAGAGCTTGCCCACAAGCTTGCCACCGCGACTACCCCCTCTGTTCCCTCCCAGATGGTGCTGGAGGTGATGGGCACGCCGGGCGTCTGCGAGCCCGCTGCGCTGCTAGCAGCCAGGGCAGAGAAGCTCACCGTGCCGAAGCAGAAGACGAGCCGGGCGACGGTGGCCGTGGCCCGAACTGGCGCCCGGGCGACGCCCGGTCATCTGACCATCGTCGGCCTTGGCCCGGGTGCGCCGGAGGACCTGACCGAGCGTGCCCGGCAGGCGCTGGCGTCGGCCGACACCGTGGTTGGGTACAACAGTTACCTCGACCAGATCCGCCCCTGGCTGGGACCGAAGACGTATCACAGCAGCCCGATTGGCGACGAGATCGAACGGTGCGAGCTCGCGATCACTCTGGCGCGGGCGGGCCATCGAGTCGCTCTCGTCTCCAGTGGCGACGCTGGCATCTACGGGATGGCCGGACCAGTCTTTGAGCTTCTCGCAGCGGCCGGGGCGACGATTGAGGCGGCAGTGGTCGAGGTAGTGCCTGGAGTCTCGGCCGCGAACGCTGCCGCGGCGCTTCTCGGCGCACCGCTGATGAGCGACTACGCGGTGATCAGTCTCAGCGATCTGCTGACTCCATGGGAGACGATCGAGCGCCGCCTCGACGCGGCCGGCGCTGCTGACCTGGTCGTTGCTCTCTACAACCCGGCGAGCGTCCGTCGGCGGGAGCAGCTCGGTCGAGCTCAACAGATCCTCCTGCGCTATCGCCCCTCCGAAACGCCGGTCGGCCTCGTTCGCAACGCAAGCCGCCCGGGACAGACAGTCACCGTCACCGATCTCGGGCATCTGCTCGACCATCCGATCGATATGCGGACGGTGGTAATTATCGGGAACGGCGCGACGATCCGGGTTGGCGATCGTTTGGTGACCCGACGCGGATACAGAACTGCAACTGAGTTACGCATGGCCGAACGGGCCACCACGGTCGATGAAATCGGCAGGCAGCCCTCACCCTAGCCTTTTCCCAGAGGGGAGGGAATTTCAGGGGAGGCGCGAGGTGATAGAGCAGTGACCATCAGTGATAGTGGCGAAAGACCGGGCGCGGCCCTGATCATCGCCGCGCCAACCAGTGGGTCGGGGAAGACTACCGTCACCGCCGGTTTGGTGCGGGCGCTACGGCGGCGTGGACTTACCGTCCAACCGTTCAAGGCCGGGCCGGATTACATTGATCCTAGCTATCACGCGCGGGCCGCCGGACGCCCTTGTCGGAACCTCGATACTTGGCTGGTCCCAGCCGATGCGTTGCGCGAGCTGTATCAGCGAGCGAACAGCGGGGGAACAGTCGCGCTGATCGAAGGGGTAATGGGTCTCTTCGACGGGCGGGGAGGTGGAG
Organism: Chloroflexota bacterium; assembly: GCA_021323915.1. GTDB lineage: Bacteria > Chloroflexota > UBA6077 > FW602-bin22 > CADDYW01 > JAJPKB01. The sequence continues at coordinate 33,652 of JAJPKB010000374.1, forward strand.
AGGAGGGGAGCACTGCCCATCTGGCCAAGCTCCTTGGTCGACCGGTCGTCGTCGTTATCGACGTCGGGCGCACCTCGCGCTCGGCCGGAGCGATCGCCCTGGGCTGCCAGCGCTTCGACCCTGCGCTCGATGTCGTTGGCTTCATTCTCAATCGGGTCGCGAGCGACAATCATCGCCGCTGGGCAAGCGAGGCAGTCACCACGGCGACCGGTCTGCCCGTGCTTGGATGGCTCCCAAGGCGAGATGATCTGGGGCTTCCGGAACGCCACCTGGGCTTAATCCCGACGACCGAAGGACGGATTGATGAAGCATTCTTCGAGCGACTGGCTGATCAGGTCGAGCAGTCATTCGACCTGGATCGCTTGCTCGCCCTGGCACGTTCCCAAGACATGCCTTCCCACAACTCGAAGGAGTTACGTATGGCCCTCAGGTTGCCACGGCAAATAAAATCGGCAGGCCGCTCTTCCCCTGACCTCCTCCCAGAGGGAGCGGAATTTTCAATTGAGCGTGCTGATGGGCAAGGCTTCCCCAACGCAACGGCCGCCAGCCTGTTCCCTAGTCAGAGCCGGCCGGTCATTGTGGCGATTGGCTTGGCCGTCGATGAGGCGTTCAGCTTCTACTACGAAGACAACCTTGACCTGTTGCGGGCCTGGGGCGCGCAGCTCGTGCCTTTCAGCCCGCTCCACGATGCGGCACTTCCGGAAGGGATCGCTGCGCTTTACATCGGTGGTGGCTTTCCGGAGCTCTACGCACGGGATCTAGCGGCGAATCACGCGATGATCACGGCAATTCGCAGCGTCGCCAGGCGGGGCATGCCGATCTACGCCGAGTGTGGCGGCCTGATGTATCTGTCGGAAGGGATCACTGATTTCGATGGCCAGTGCTTTCCAATGGTCGGCCTGGTGCCGGCCTGGTCGGCAATGGTCGGACGGCGGCTCACCCTCGGCTACCGCGAGCTCCGGGCCCGCGTCGATACGCCGCTCCTCCACCGAGGTGAGACCGCCCGCGGTCACGAGTTCCACTGGTCAGTCCTGAAAGAACCCCCGCCATCGAACACGGCAGCTTACGATGCCTTCACCGCGCCCGGCTCCGGCGAAGGGTACGCCCGTGGCAACCTGCTTGCGTCCTACTGCCACTTGCACTTCGCGAGCAATCCCGTCCTGGCGCCGAACTTCGTCGCTACCGCCTTACGCTGGCAGAGGACGGGACCATGAGTGCTCCCGTGGTGATGGTCCAGGGAACCGCCTCGAGCGTCGGCAAGAGCGTGATTGTCGCCGGCCTCTGCCGCCTGCTGCGCCGACGCGGCCTGCGGGTGGCACCCTTCAAGGCGCAGAACATGTCGCTCAACGCGGCGGTGACGCTCGACGGCGGTGAAATTGCCCGGTCGACCGCAGTGCAAGCGGCCGCGTGCGGTGTCGAGCCGACAGTGGACATGAACCCGATCCTGCTCAAGCCGGAGGCCGACTCGCGATCACAGGTCATTGTCCGGGGAAAGGTCTGGGGGACGCTGCGTGCCCGCGACTACTTTCAGCGCAAGCTGGACTTCTGGCCGATCGTCACCGAGGCGCTCGGCCGTTTGCGCGCTGCTTACGATGTGGTCGTTGCCGAGGGCGCGGGCAGTCCAGCCGAGATGAACCTGCGCGATCGGGACATCGTCAACATGCGCGTCGCGCGGCACGCCGAAGCGGCGGTCATCCTCGTCGGAGACATCGATCGGGGAGGAGTGTTCGCCCAGCTCATTGGTACACTCGATCTCCTTCCGTCGGAGGAGCGTCGACTCGTTCGCGGATTGATTGTGAATCGCTTCCGGGGAGATCGCACCCTCTTCGCGGACGGGGTCCGGTTTCTCGAAGAACGGACGTCTCTGCCGGTCCTTGGCGTCATCCCAGCCGTCCGGGATCTCGCGTTAGCCGAGGAGGACGCGGCAACGCTCGACCGACGCGAGCTTCCCCATCCGGCCGGCAAGTCCCAAGCCTTGATCCGCATCGTGGTCATTCACCTCCCGCGGATCGCCAACTTCGATGACTTCGGCCCATTGGAACGTCTTGAAGGAGTGCGGCTCGACTACGTCGATCGACCATCCCAGCTCGCCGAGGCTGACCTGGTCATTCTCCCCGGCAGTAAGTCAACAATTGCCGACCTCTTATTCCTCCAAGAGCGGGGGCTGGCCGCGGCGATCGTCGATGCGTACCAGCGCGGAGTCCCGATCATGGGTATCTGCGGGGGATACCAGATGCTCGGGAGCTTCATCGACGATCCTGAAAGGATCGAGTCGCCAACTGGTGGCGCGCCGGGGCTCGGACTGCTGCCCCACCGCACGGTGTTCGTGCCCGAGAAGCAAACGAGCCGCGTGCGAGCGCGCGTCGCCAGCACCAGTGGGCCCTTCGCGGCCATCCGCGGTATCGAGATCGAGGGATACGAGATCCACGCCGGCCGAAGTACCGTCGCCGAGGCGATGGGTAGATCAGCGCCACTGAGGATTATCGGGCGCCAGGGTTCGGTCGTCGATGAGCCCGAGGGTGTGCTCAGTGAGGACGGACTGCTCTTCGGAACCTACTTGCATGGTCTTTTCGACAACGCCGCGATCCGACAATCACTCGTTTTCTGGCTACAGGAACGGATCTCGAGAGCAGGAGGCATGCGTCATGGGCTTCGGGAGCCCCATCCCAGCCATCTGACCGCGATCGTTTCCGCGCCTAATATGTCCACTTCCGATCCTTACGACCGCTGGACAGATACACTGGAGATGGCACTCGATGTCCCCTTGCTTCTGGATCGCTGTGGCTTGACATGTTTCGTTAAGGAGGCAACGTGAAACAGATTAGCGAAGTAACCCGACAGGTTCGCCCACTCGACGCCACGGCCATGCAGGCGGCACGTGAGCGTCACGACCAACTGACTAAGCCGCCGGGCAGTCTTGGTCGACTCGAGGAGCTGGCGATCAAATTAGCGGGTATCACCGGACGGGAGCGACCCCGCTTCTCTCGGAAGGCGGTGATCGTTCTAGCGGCCGATCACGGGGTTGCTGCTCAGGGCGTCTCTGCTTACCCGCAGGCCGTGACCGCGCAGATGGTCCAGAACTTCCTGGCCGGCGGAGCAGCGATCAACGTCTTGGCGCGGCTGGCCGGGGCACGCGTCGTCGTCGCCGATTTCGGCGTCGCGGCGGATCTGCCCGACCACCCGCGTTTGCTCCGTCGTAAGATCGGTTACGGCACCCGGAACATGGTCGATGGCCCGGCCATGACGGCCGAAGAGGCCCTGGTGGCGATCGCGGCGGGAATCGACGTCGTCGAGGCGGAGATCCAGGCAGGACTCGACCTCGTTGGGATTGGTGAGATGGGCATCGGTAACACAACGGCGTCGAGCGCGATCGTTGCCGCCATCACCGGTCGTCCGGTTGCCGATGTCACTGGAAGGGGAACCGGCTTGGACGACGCCGCCTGGGCGCGGAAGATAGCGGTCATCGAGCGTGCCCTGGCCGTCAATCGCCCTAACCCAATGGATCCGCTGGATGTCCTGGCAAAAGTCGGAGGTTACGAAATCGCCGGTCTGGTGGGCGTCACTCTCGGGGCAGCCGCGCATCGGGTGCCGGTGATCATCGATGGGTTCATCTCCACGGCCGCCGCTTTACTGGCAACCGAGCTGTGTCCGCCGCTGCGCGACTACCTCATCGCCGCTCACAACTCGGTCGAGATTGGCCACCGCATCGTGCTCGAGCGCCTCGAACTGCTGCCCCTGCTGAATCTGAACCTGCGGCTGGGCGAAGGAACCGGGGCCGCGATGGCGATGCATCTCGTCGACGACGCCGTTGCCGTGCTGGACGAGATGGCGACCTTTGCCGAGGCGGGCGTCAGCGGTCGTCGCCCGGAGGTTGAGACAAAAGCGGAGGATGGTCATTCGGGAGCCGATCTCCCAGCGTCCACGATCCGCCCCTAACCGAAAGCTGGCTGAGTGGCGAGGATGGTCAAGTCAGGCTTCCCCTCGGGTTGGGGCAGAGGCATACTGGTTGTTATCGTGGCCCCTTGTATTACCAGCGGTGAGTGCATAGAATGCACACAGGCTGATCGTACCGTCGGGAGGTTTTGACAATTATGCAAGGCGTCCAGATCGCATGCGGGAGGATTACCTGGGGGCGAGCAGCGCCCGAGGAACAGGTTCTGGCGGAGATCGCTCGAGCCGGTTACGAGGGCGCATCGCTCAGTCACGTGGCTCGCTCGGCGCAGGAAACGCGCGAGGTCTACGCCAGGTTCGGACTGAAGCCGGCCCCAGGCTACCTCGGGGCCGCCTTTTGGGAGAAAGATCAGGCCGAGACGATTCTTCAGCAGGCCGTGAGTCTGGCGCGCACCGTGCGCGAGCTGGGCTGCTCCGAGATGTACGTGGCCGCGAACTTGACCCCCGAACGCCGGATGGTCGCGGGGCATGTTCGTCCCGAGGATGCCCTGTCGCCTGATGGTTTCAAGCAACTCGCGGAGACCCTGAACCGCGTCGGCGAGGCTACGCTCCGGGAGGGCGTCCGCATCTGTGTCCACAACCACGTGGGCTCATACCTCGAGACGCGTGAAGAGATCGACCGCCTCTTTTCTTTGGTCGATCGCGGTCTCGTATTCCAGGGACCTGATCTTGGCCATCTGGCCTGGGCAGGCGACGACGTCGTGCAGTTTTGTCGGGACTACGCCGCTAGCATCAAAACCATGCACATCAAAGACATCGATCCGCGTGTGCGTGCCGAGGGCGTCGCGCGGGGCTGGGATTACAAGACCTTCTCCGACCAGGGCATTTTCGTCGAAATTGGCGAAGGTTTGATCGACTACCCATCGGTATTTGACATTCTTCAGAAAGCGGGCTTCCAGGGCTGGATTGTCGTCGAGACTGACGTGACGCGTAAGCCCTCGGCGTTCGAGAGCGCGGTAGAGAGCCGAAAGTATCTGCAGAGTATCGGGGTCTAAGGATCTGTTGGGCGGATTCGGGCCGGAGACCGTCGGCCGTCCAGCCTTCACCAGAAAGCGCCTCCAGAATCTGTTCGCCTTGAGCCTCTCAGGCCACTCTCAACGCGGCTTGGGGATTACGTTGAGAACGGAAAGGTTTGATACTGGCCAGAGTTGGCTACTCACAGCCTAGGAGCTTCCGGACGCGTGCAATGCGCCTCTCGCAGTCTGCAATCTGCTCGGCAAAGTACGCATGCGGATCCGCATCCGGTCGTGCGTGCAGATAGCGTTGCAGGCGCCCCTCGGTCATTCCGTCCAGATGGATCGTCACCCACTCGACCTCGTTGAGGAGACGAAGTCTGGTGATACGGACTACCTCGGCCTCGGGCAAGTCACGGACCTCGGCATAGGTCCGCTGGAACCGAATCGCGTGCTCGGCTGGGAGGCTCAAGGAACGGACGTGAGCCAAGAAGCCGGCTACAAGCCGTGCTGGATCATCCCAGCCGGCATACTCCCAGTCGACCGAACAGACACTACCGTCCGAGCGGACGAGAAGGTTGTGCGGGGCGAAGTCGGCGTTGCTCAAGCGCCACGCCTCGCGCGGCAGCACCCATGGGCGAGCCGCCGTCGGCAAGACTGCCACGACGCGAACGATCAACTCACCGATCCAGGCGCGCACGGGGATGCGTGAGGCGAAGGCACGGACCTCTGCGTCGCATGACGTCGGCGCGGAGGCTTCGAAACGGGCCAGGCGGTCTTCGATTAGGCGGAGCGTCTCGTCGAGAGAACGCTGCCGCGATCGCCGGCGGGAAGTTGGGGCAGCCAGCAGTGTCCGGGGTGAGCGCATGGAGCGCCGCGGCACAGCGCGCCATCGCCTCCACCTCTGCAAGGGAGAGGTCACTAGTGTGTGCTCAGATCACGGTCTAGGAAATGCTGTTGAACGTCGGGTATGAAACGACCTGTTTTTGTGCGGGCGCTCACCCCCAACGAGCACGACTGCCTCGTCGCTGGCTTGCGCTCTCCCGAGGCCTTCGTGCTGCGCCGCTGCCAGATTCTGCTCGCGTCGGCGCGGGGCAAGATCGCCCGCCAGATCGCCACTGACCTGGGCTGCGACGACCAGACCGTGCGCAACGCCATCGCCGCTTTCAAGATCCGGGGGCTCGCCTGTCTGGCGGTGCCGTCGGCGCGGCCCCACACGATCCACGCGGCGTTCGATGCCGCGCGCGCCGAGCAACTCCAGGCCTTGCTCCACCAGAGCCCGCGTGCGTTTGGCAAGCCAACGAGCGTGTGGACCTTGGACTTGGCGGCCGAGGTCAGCTTCGAGCGGGGCGTGTCGTCCGAGCGGGTCACCGGCGAGACCGTCCGCGCGCGACTCTCGCCCGCCTCGACGTGTGCTGGCAGCGGGCGAAGGAATGGATCACCAGCCCCGACCCGGCGTATGTCCGAAAAAAAGGGCGCGCGATCGTCTGATCCGTCTCTTGTCGTCTCACCCGGCCTGGGCATTGGGCTTCGAGGACGAGACCTGGTGGAGCAGGACGGCCCCGCCGGCCATGCACGCGTGGGCGCCGAAGGACCAACCGTTGCGGCTGATCGAGCAATCGGTCCTCAAGGATGATCCAGACCCCAAAGCCCTGGCCGCCTACGGGCTCCTGGTCCGGACGGCGGACGCGGCCGAGCAGACCTGGCTGCGCTTCGTGGACGGCCGCCCCCTCAGCGTGGTGACGCTCTCCTTCCTGGACTGGTGCTGCACCAAGCTCGCGGCGCAGGGCAAGCGCGTTTTGCTTCTGGTCTGGGACAATGCCTCCTGGCATATCAGCCACGCCGTCCGCGATTGGATTCGCGCCCACAATCGGCAGGTCAAGCAAGACGGGACAGGCGTCCGCATCCTCTCTTGTGCCTTACCGATCAAAAGCCCGTGGCTCAATCCGATCGAACCAAAGTGGATCCACACCCAGCGCAAAATCGTCGAGCCTGCGCGCCTGCTCCCCGCCCGCGAACTGGAGGACCGCGTCTGTGACGCCTTGGGCTGTTCCCACGAAGATCATCTCGTCATTCCCGACACGGTCGCCTGATTGTGCGCTAGGGCTCGGGAATGGATAGAATCGCGTCCCATACGAGCTCACCGGTGATGACGCCCAAGGCGGCGACCTCAAGAGCGCCGTCATCGACCTCGTCGGTGGAGATGGCGAAGAGGGTGTCGCCATCGTGGGTTGTCTGGAACGGATAGATCGCCCGACTGAGCGAGGAGTGGACCTGCTTTCCCCACTGCTCGCGGCCGCGCTTGGCGAGCTTCTGATTGGTCACGATGACGGTTAGGGTGGTGTTGCCACCGGGCGGCCGCGTAAGCTGGCCACTCGCGAGGCGCCGCTCGTACTCCTCGACCGGGTGGCGCCGCTCGCCCGTCTCCGGATCGCGATTGCCCCGGACGACGCGTCCCTGCCGATCGAGGATGACGCCAACCGCGTTGACGACAATAAAGGCGGCGATTTTGATCGGACCAACCTGCCGAAACGCAGCTCCCTGGCCGGTTCGCTCCGATCGCTCGCGGCCAAAGATCGCGCCGCAGCCCGCGCTCCGCCCGGCGCCCCGGGCGCCCAGGAGAAACACGCCCGGCTGTGCCGCGCTCACCGCGGTCTGGCCGAGCGCCAGGTCCGGGTAGATCCGGTTGGGCCGCGCGAAGTCCCAGATAATCGCGCCGGTCACGAGCGCGAACTTCTGCAGATCAAAGTCGTTGCGATGGTTCAACTCGGAGGCCACGCCGGCCGCTGCTTCCAGGCCGAACATCGAGCCCCCGGCGAGGACGATCGCGTGGTTCCACTCGTACTCGCCGGTGATGCCGATCGCGCCGCCGCGCTTGTCGATCGAGGTGGAGGCTCCGTTGGGGAAGAGGAAGACAGTGCAGCCGGTTGGCCCTTCTGCGTACTCGGCCACGCCAATCTGGAAGGCTGGGAAATCGAAGGTCAGGGTACGCCCGGGAAACGTTGTCTGTGGGACAAGTTGAGTATTCCGATTCGTCAGCATTCCACGCTCCGCCCACAGTCAATGCTCATCTGTTCGACGCATCCCGCGCCAGGTGACCACATAGTACCCCGACAGGGTGGGAGTTTGGGAGGAGCCCCCCAAAATCTACCTCATTCCGGGCGGAGTGGCTGGGTACCAGTTGACACCGAATCGGTGTCCTGAAAGTGCACTAGCGGGTTTCACCGCGCCGCTCTCGAAGGAGTAGATACCGTAGTTGCGCTCCGAGTCGGCAAGAATCGCCTCAGGGACGAGCCAACCCACCCGCTCGCGCAGGAACCTCAGGGTCCCGAACTCGCGTTGCAGTCGCTGGCGGTCATCCCGGACGTACTGCTTCACCAGCACAGTATGCCCATTCGTCGCGACGAGCCGGTACAAACGATTATTGCGGCCGCTGCCAACCGGTTCAGCTTCCTCGAACGTGCGCCCGAACAGGGCGCCCAGGCGCGCTCGAGCATCGGCGAGCACGTCCGCGTCGAGCACGCTCACGGCTGGGCTAGGCTACTCCACTTGCCGAGCGGAGCGTGGCCAGCACGCGCTCGGCGGTCATTGGGATCTCCGTCGGACGGACGCCGATAGCATCGCGAACGGCATTGGCGATGGCGCCAGGGCCAGGAATGGCCGGCGGCTCGCCGACGCCTTTCGCGCCGAAGGGCCCATCCGGCGCTGGGACCTCGACGAGCACGGTGTCGATCGCCGGGAGATCCTCGGCGACCGGGAGGGCATAGTCCATGAGCGTCGCGGTGAGGAGTTGCCCTTCCTGATCGTAAACCAGTGCCTCGCGTAGTGCCCAACCGATCCCTTGGGCCACCCCACCCATGATCTGTCCCCGCACCTCGGCCGGGTTAATCGCCTTCCCGACATCCTGGATCGCGGCGTACTCCTTGACCTCGACCTGCCCGGTCGCGCGGTCCACCTGTACCTTCGCCAGGTGGACGGTAAACCCCGGCGCATTCGGCGCTTTGCCGCGCTTGCCCTGGCCCTGGACCGGTGCGTAGGGTGCCCCGAAGTTCATCGTCAGGTCGGCGATTTTCTCCAGGGTGATGCTCCGATCTGGCACGCCCTTCACGCGCACCGCGCCGTCGACGATCTCGAGATCCTCCATCGCCACCTCGAGCTCTTCGGCGGCGATGCGCAGAACCTGCTCACGTGCCTGTTGAGCGGCATTTTGAACGGCCGGGCCGACCATGTAGGTCGTCAAACTGCCGCCCGAGACCGGCCCGAAAGGCGCGGTCGAGGTATCGCCATTCACCACCCGGACTTTCTCAACTGGTACACCGAGGGCCTCAGCGGCGATGAGGGCGAAGCTCGTGTTCGTGCCGGTCAGGTCAACCGAGCCGGTGACGACGGTGAAGGTGCCGTCGGGCTCCATACGGCAGCCGGCCTCGGCCGGCATCAACCCGCCCGGCCAGCCGCCGATCGCCATCCCGACGCCTTCGTCCGGTTTTTTCTGGTCGCGGTTCTTCCAGATCGGATGCTCCCGTGCTTTCTCAAGGCAATCGCGCAGGCCGATGCGCGGCCACGGGTTTCCATCGATCCGGGGATCTCCCTCACTGACCGCGTTCTTCAGACGGAATTCGAGCGGGTCAAGGCCGAGCTTGCGCGCCAGTTCCTCGATCGTCGATTCCAGCGCAAAGTACGCCTGCTGGGCGCCGGGGGCGCGATAGGCCGCCGGGCTTACCTTGTTGGTCATGACCTCGATGCCCCGGATGTCGACGTTCGGGCAGCGATAGCTGCTGCCGAGTAAGGTGCAGCAGATGCCGAGGGGCGAGGCCGGGAAAGCGCCGGTGTCGAAAACAACCTGCGCCTGGAGGGCGGTCAGGATACCATCGTGCGTCGCGCCGGCCTTTACCTGGATCTCCGCTTCCGGAGCTGGGTTCGCCGCCATGTACTCCTCGGTGCGAGTGAAGGCGAGGCGGACCGGCCGCTTCACCGCCATCGCGACTGCCCCGACCAGTGGCTCGATCAGCATCAGCTTCGACCCAAAACCGCCGCCAACCGTCATGCCAACAACTTTGATTTTCGGAGCCGGCAGACCGAGGATTTTCGCAAGCTGCTGGCGAGGGTAAAATGTTCCCTGCGTTGAACTCCAGATCGTGAGCGTCCCGGACGGGTCCAGCCAGGCCGCGGCGGTCTGTGGCTCGATCGGCGACTGGTGAGTCCAGTTGCTCCGGAAGGTTAGCTCGACGACGGCGTCGGCCTGCCGGAAGCCGGCCTCGACGTCGCCGCGTCGCTGGCGGGTTTGATTCGAGACGTTAGGCGAAGACGGCGGCTCGATCTCCTCCTTAGCGCCGCTGACGCTCGCGTGGGCTTCGGTCTCGCCCACTGCGCTGATCGCCTTGAGCCGGGCGCGGGGCGCGTCGGCGGCGAGCGCCGCCCGTGGATCGATGACCGAAGGGAGCTGCTCATAGGTCACGTCGACCAGGGCGAGGGCATCCTCGGCAAGTGCCTCGGTCGGGGCAAGTACCACGGCGACCGGGTGGCCGTTGAAGACGACTTCGTCGGCGGCCAGCGGCTCGCCCTGTCGCGATGGGTCCGGGTGGGCAATCGGGAGATCCGCAGCGGTGAGAACGATGACGCCCGGGATCTGCTCCGCGGTGGACTTAGCGATCTTCAGGATTCGGGCGTGGGGATATGGGCTGACGACGAGCCGGGCGTGGAGCATGCCGGGCAGTTGGACGTCGCCAGCGTACTTGGCCTGGCCAGTGATCTTTTCGTAGCCATCAAGGCGACGGATGGAAGTTCCGACGACGGTGTCTGTCATGTTCGTCTCCTGCTCGCTCGAAAGGTTGGCATGGCGCGTGAGCGACAAGGCGGCGTCGCGAACTCTCGCGCGTCCTTGCGCCTGTACTCAACTATAGACGAACGAGTGGACCGGTGACAAGCGATGGATTTCCTATGGTTTCTCGGGAGGATGCACCTTACCCTCGCCCTCTTCCTTTTGAAAGAAGGGATTGGCGACGCCGATAGGCTAGCGTAGAATGTCTCACAAATCCAGTGTGCTGCTGCCGAGAGAAGACTGCAGATGCGGAGTTACGCATAGCCCATCGGGCCTTCAGAGCAGGTGAATTGGGTAGGCACCCCTCCTCCTCGCCCCCTGGAAGAGGGCGAGGAGGAGGGAATTTTTAGTGGAGGGGCAATGATTGGTGCACGGACCGGTGTGATGCAGGGCGCCCAGCGCGCTCGAACCCACCAGCGCGCTTTGAATTATCTCGCGCGGAATTGGCCACTCTATGCGATGATCTCGCCTGCGCTCATCGTGCTCGCCTTGTTCCACTACTATCCAATGTATGGGCTGGTGATCGCCTTTCAGGATTTCAATCCAGGGTTGGGCTTCGCCGGCTCGCCCTGGGTCGGTCTTCAAAACTTCGAGCTTCTGCTCGTGTTGCCTGACTTCGGACAGGTCTTCTGGAACACCCTGGTGATCGCCGTCGCCAAGATCGTCTCGGTGCAGGTCGTCGCGGTCATCTTTGCCTTGATGCTCAATGAGATTCGCTCAACCTTCTTCAAACGCACCATTCAGACGTTCGTCTACCTTCCCCACTTCCTTTCCTGGATCGTGCTAGGGGGAATCCTTTTCGACATCCTGAGCGCCCAGGGGATGGTCAACCAAGGGCTCGGAATGCTTGGCCTGAAGCCGATTCTGTTTTTGGGCAGCAACACCTGGTTTCAGCCAACGCTCGTCATCTCGAATCTCTGGAAAGAGGCCGGCTGGGCGGCGATCATCTACCTCGCCGGCCTGACCGGCATCGACCCGTCTCTCTACGAGGCCGCGGCGATCGACGGTGCCGACCGCTGGCACCAGATGCTCCACGTGACCGTGCCTGGGATTCTCTCATTGGTTATCTTGATCGCCTGTCTGGATCTCGGGAACGTTCTCAACGCGGGCTTCGAGCAGATCCTCACGCTCTATAACCCCGCCGTCTACGCCACGGGCGACATCCTCGACACCTGGGTTTACCGGCAGGGTCTGATCTCCGCGCAGTATAGCCTTGCTGCTGCGGTCGGCCTGGTGAAGTCTGCACTCAGTTTTGTCCTAATCCTGATCGCGTACTGGTTGGCGATGAAAGTATCAGATTACCGCATTTTCTAAGTGTGGCCCTCACCCCGGCCCCTCTCCC